>JAWOEN010000023.1:0-15472 GCA_046482725.1 Cloacimonadales bacterium (SeqCode) | reverse complement strand
TAGTTTTGCTCTGATATTGAGCTATCTGTTTGTTAACCTCTCTCAAGGTTAGGGTCGAGCCTTGAATGATCTGCGGATCATAATCTTTCATCTGGTACATTACGGCACCCATACTGGTGACGGTGCCACCGATGCCGACCAGATAATCTGCTTTTCTGCCTTGCAGTTTATCTGCAAAAAAATCTTTGGTGAATTTGATAGTTGCAGCCAATTCTTGCTCAGTTACCGGATCAGAGAGTAGATATTTTTCGGTAGGATGGACAGCACCCAAATTCAGACTAATGCGATCTTCAATATTGCTGCCTTTGCCGAAAATAAATTCTGTGCTGCCACCGCCGGTATCGAAAACTACTACATCTTTATCAGTTTTGCCGATCGTAGAAAGCACTGCCAAATAAGATAATCTGGCTTCCTCTTCGCCCGGTATTACTTTGATCTCCAAATCTAATTCCTCTTTGGCAAGATCAATAAAAGCCGCACTGTTAATGGCTGTACGCAGACACATGGTGCCCACCGCGATGATCTCTTTTACCTCAAGCTCTTGGGCCTGTTTGATAAAATCTCCCAAGGCAGCGATATTGCGGTCGATTGCTTCAGCTGAGATCTGGCCGCTTTTTTGTAAACCTTCTCCCAATCTACTAATATTATTGGTATCTATAATAGTAGTAACTTCATCTTGCTCGACTGCAAACACAAAAAATTTGATTGAATTGGTGCCAATATCCAAAATTGCATATTTTTCCATAGATCCTCCTTCCAAATTGGGAAAAAATTTGACTTAGTACTTCAGGTTAAACGCTCTTTTCATCGCTTTGATATAATTGATGTTTTCATATTCTTCTAATCCAAGTTGCCTTACGGTCTTGAGCACAAGCTCGGGATCTGCGTGTTCAACTGCAATTGTCTTAAATTCCAGATCATCAAATTTTACCTCTGCAATTTCCACGATCGCCTCATCGATCATATAGCCGTGGCGAATCTTTTCTACCTGTACAATCCGTAATTTGGGATTATCCCCAATCAATTTCTCCAGATATTCTTGATAGCTATATTCATCTTTATCTAGATAGGGAAGAGGCAAAGCAAAAGCTTTGTAAACCAGAGCCAGATCATTGATATGAATGGGAAAAGCTGATTTGGCCAAAACTGTCCACTGCTCTAAACTGGTTTTCTCATTAATCCGCAGTGGTGATTTGATATCCATCAACTCATCACGAATCTTGGTATTATCGTTGCTATTTTCAGATAAGATATAAATTTCTTTGCTTTGGCGGTCGAAGGAATCTCCCTCTTTTTTTATCTTGGCTTCTACTTCAGGAAATTCTAGACCAAAAGTTCTCCATTCCCAGCGTGGTATGATTTTTTCCATCTTTTACTCTCCTTCTACTTGGTTTTTATTTTTAGCTTCAATAACATTTTTGGCAGCGGCAATCTTCTCCCAGTTGCCTTCCCACTTATTATAGAGAATGTGGGTGCCAATTTCCAAAATATCTTTGAGCATAGGCTCTTTGATCGAGTAATAAACTTTACGCCATTTCTGCTCTTTTTGCAGGTAGGCTCCGTCAAACAAAATCTTTAGGTGAGCCGAAAGGGTGTTTTGGGTCACATCAATTTTTTCTGAAAGCTCGGTAACAGTGAGATCTTCGCTTTCCATCAAAGCGTAGATTATCTTGATCCGTATTGGATTCGAGATAATATTAAATAACTTTGAGAGCTTTGCGAGCACGAATTCATCTAACATCATTTCCTCCTGTTTATCATATCAGATAAAAACGATATGATGAGATGATGAGTCAAGAAGTTTTTTTAGAATTTTGAAATTTAAAACGATAAATGGAAAATGCGGTAGAGAAATTGTAAAAATATCAGGAGAAAAAGGTGAAACCCAACCGCGAAATATATCACGATTAGAAAAAAATCAGCGAGAAATTTACGAGTATAGATAAAAAAAGTAAAATCTTTATCTTAGGATAAGAGATTGTATAAGAAGAGATTAGCTCTTCCGTAAATGTTGAGGAGTTTAAATCGCTATACATATCACGAAATAAAACTTGACGCGGAAATTAGCTCTAAATAAATCGCTACATAAGTATCGATAAAAAGGAGTTGAAATGGACCAAGTAAGTGATTCGGCGATCAGAAGATTCCCTGTCTATTACAGACAAATTCTTACCATGCACAAAGCTGGGATAGAATTCACTTCGGCGCGTCGCTTGGAAGAACTTACCGGCATCCATAAAACTCAGATTCGCAAAGATATTGCCCTGACTGGTTTGGTGGGCGTGCCGCGCGTAGGGCATAATGTGCAGCAGTTGGTGCAGGCGATCAAAACATTTTTGTGCTGGGATGAGGAAAACCGAGCAGTTTTGATCGGCGCTGGCAATCTGGGCCGTGCAATTTTGAACTATCCGGGATTTTTGGAAGCGGGTACCAAAATTGTCGCAGCTTACGATATCGATCAATCTGTTTGCGGCAGTCAGGTAAACGGTATCAAGATTTGGTCATTAGAAGCTATGGACGAGCAGCTGCAGAAGTTGCAAGCGAATATCGGCATCATCTCCACCCCGGAAAATCGAGCTCAGCAAGCAGCTGATAAATTGATGCAGAATGGCGTGAAGGGATTGTGGAATTTTACTCAAGCCCAAATTATTCATCCAGCAGATGTAGTGGTGGAGACAGTAGATTTATATCGCGGTTTGGGAGTGATCTCGAAGCGAATATCAGAAATAAAATTTTCAAAAAAAAATAAAAAATAGAGAAAAAGGAGAAGCAAAGTGCAAGCACAAAAAGAGAAAAGTATGAAGATGGCACGCAGCTTTAATAAGGTGGTGGAAATCGTAAATAAATACGATGCCAACCCTTCCAAAGTTATTGCTATCATGCAGGCAGTTCAGGAAGAATACCGTTATCTACCGGAAGAGGTTCTCACCTATATTGCCACCATGCTGGATATGTCGCCGGCGACAATTTATGGAGTAGCAACATTTTACAGCCATTTTTCCCTCAAACCCAAAGGCAAGTATATCATCAAAATCTGTGATGGTACAGCTTGCCATGTGAAAGGTAGTGGCAAGTTGATCGATGCTCTACGCCAGAAATTGGAACTGGTAGAGAAAGAGACAACAACCAAAGATATGCTTTTTACATTGGAATCAGTTTCTTGCTTGGGCGCTTGTGGTTTGGCCCCGGTTATCCTGATCAATGATGATGTGCACGGTCAGGTATCTGTGGCCCAATCAATAAAATTGTTGGATGAGCTAATGCAAAGGGAGGCCAAAAATGACTAAAGCAGTGGATTTACAAGCACGCCGAGAGCTTTTTGATAAAGCCTACGCTAAGGTAGATAAGCGAATCATAGTTTGCGCCGGAACAGGCTGCATCGCCAACGGATCGATGAAGATTCATGACAAAATGATCGATGAGATTAGTGCCCGCGGACTGAATATCGATGTGGAATTGCACTATGAAAAACCCAAAGAAGGCGTATTGATGTCGAAAAGTGGCTGCCAGGGTTTTTGTCAGGTAGGACCGCTGATTACGATTTTGCCGGAAAATATTATGTATTGTCACGTGCAGGAATCTGATGTGGAACGCATCGTCGATAACACGATTATCAATGATGAAATTATAGATGATTTATTGTATGAAGAGCCTTCGACTCAGACCCATTACAAAGGTGTGAAAGAGATTCCATTTTATACACGGCAAAAGCGTACTGTGATCAAAAATTGTGGATTTATCGATCCGGAAGATATCACTGAATATATTGCTCTAAAAGGCTATGAAGCAGCGCGCCATGCCTATCTGGAGATGGAGCCGGCAGCAGTTTGCAGCTTGATGAAAGAATCTGGTCTGCGCGGTCGAGGTGGAGGTGGATTTTCCACCGGCTTCAAATGGGAGCTGACCTTGGCCAACAAAAGTGATAAAAAATATGTGATCTGTAACGGTGATGAAGGCGACCCGGGAGCCTTTATGGACCGCAGTATTTTGGAAGGAAATCCTCACAGTGTGATCGAAGGTATGTTGATTGCAGCCAAGGCGATCGAAGCTGATGAAGGCTACGTTTATGTGCGAGTAGAATATCCTCTGGCTGTGAAAAGAATGCGCAAAGCTATCGCCGATGCCGAAGCGATGGGAATTTTGGGCAGCAATGTTTTTGGCTCAGGACAGGATTTCTTTATCCAGATCAAAGAGGGCGCTGGTGCTTTTGTTTGTGGTGAAGAAACAGCTCTGATAGCATCGGTGGAAGGCAAGCGTGGCATGCCGATTCCCAAGCCTCCCTTCCCAGCAGAAAAAGGTTTGTTTGGCAAGCCCACAGTTATCAACAATGTAGAAACTTTGGCTGCAGTACCACTGGTATTGCTAGAAGGTCCTGATAAATTCAAGGAGCTGGGCACAGAAAAATCTCCCGGCACCAAAACTTTTGCCCTAACCGGCAATGTAGCCAATACTGGCTTGATCGAAGTGCCATTTGGAACTACGGTTCGCGAGATAGTTTTCGAGATCGGTGGTGGTGTGGTCAATGAGCAAGGGCAGATCGATAATGATGATTTCAAGATTTGTCAGATCGGAGGACCATCCGGTGGATGCTTGACCGAAGAGCATCTGGATATTCCCCTAGATTTTGATTCGCTCAGATCGATCGGGGCAATGGTAGGATCCGGTGGCTTGGTTGTAATGAACAAGAGCGCTTGTATCGTGCAGGTTGCCAAATTTTTCATGCAGTTTACCCAAAACGAATCTTGCGGAAAATGCATTCCTTGCCGGGAAGGCACCAAGCAGATGCTAGAGCTACTAAATGATATCATCTCTGGGGAAGCAGATATGCGCACTTTGGATTTGCTGGAAAAGACAGCTCGAACTGTGCAAAAAGCTTCGCTTTGCGGATTGGGAAAATCTGCTCCCAGCCCGGTGTTGAGTACTATGAAATATTTCCGAGACGAATATGAGATGCATGTGAAAAACAAAACTTGCCTTGCCAAACAGTGCTCAGCACTGACCTGTTTCGAGATCGATGCAGATCTGTGCAAAGGCTGCACTTTGTGCGCCAGAGCTTGCCCGGTCGATGCTATCGTGGGCGAAGTGAGAAAAGTGCATGAGATAGATCAGGAAAAATGTATAAAATGCGGTGCTTGTGTAGCAACCTGTAAATTTAATGCTATTACCGGAGGTGCATAATGGCTAAAGAATTTGTAACAATCAATAACATGAAGATTCCTGTGGAAGGAGAGAAAAATATCTTAGAATTGGTGCGCAAAGCCAAGATTGATATTCCCACTTTCTGCTATCATTCCGAGCTTAGCATTTACGGTGCTTGCCGTCTCTGTCTGGTAGATGTGGAGGGCATGGGCATTGTGGCTTCTTGCTCCACAGCTCCCAAAGCAGGAATGAAGATAAAAACTCATACTCAGGAAATCCGCGAGATGCGCAAGACTACCATGGAATTGCTCTTGGCAAACCACACGATGACCTGTACCAGCTGTGGAAAGAATGGTGACTGCAAGCTTAGTGACATCGCTGCCAAACTGGGAATCGAGAAAAGCGAATATAAGAAAACCAGAGAAGATATGCCACTGGAAATCGGCGAGAGTCTGGTACGCGATCCCAACAAATGTATTTTATGCGGCGATTGTGTGCGCTTCTGCTCAGAAATTCAGAGCATTGCAGCGATAGATTTTGCCAATCGCGGCGAAGATGTAAAAGTTACTCCGGCCTATGGCAAAAGCTTGGATCAGGTAGATTGTATCAATTGTGGGCAGTGTGCTGCAGTTTGTCCTACCGGAGCCATCTTACCCAGATCAGAGATCGATAGTGTCTGGAAAGCTTTGGATGATGAGCGGGTGGTAGTAGCTCAGGTAGCGCCGGCAGTGCGAGTAGCCATCGGCGAGATGTTTGGCATGAAAGCAGGTGAGATAAGTATGGGTAAGATTATCCGAGCTATGAAGATGTTGGGCTTTGATAAAGTTTATGATACTTCATTTTCGGCAGATCTCACAGTTATCGAAGAGGCCAATGAATTTCTTACACGCAAGAGCAAAGGCGAGAAATTGCCAATTTTCACCTCTTGCTGTCCGGGTTGGGTAAAGTACGCAGAGCAATCTTTTCCCGAATTGCTGCCCCATCTTTCCACTTGCAAATCGCCTCAGCATATGTTTGGCAGTGTAGCAAAATCAGAGCTGCCCGAGATGCTGAATATTCCCAAAGAGAAGCTAACCGTTGTTTCGATCATGCCTTGTACTGCCAAAAAGTATGAAGCTAATCGTCCTGAATTTACCGCTGAGGATGGGATCAAAGAGGTAGATTTTGTGATGACAACTCAGGAATTGGGCAAGATGATCAAGGAATCTGGCATTGTCTTTGACGAGCTGGAGCCCGAATCAATCGATCTGCCCTTTGGTTTTTCTACCGGAGCGGGAGTAATCTTTGGCAATAGTGGGGGAGTGTCGGAAGCTGTCTTGCGTTATGCTTACCAGAAGGTAACCGGTCAGCAGCCGCAAAGCTTTGATTTTGAGCAAGTGCGCGGATGTGCAGGTCTGCGCGAAGCTACGATAGATCTGGAAGGAACCGAGATCAAAATGGCGATCGTGCATGGCATCAAAAATGCCAAGATGTTAGCTCAAAAAGTAAAAGCCGGCACAGCAGATTATGATATCGTGGAAGTGATGGCTTGCCCCGGTGGCTGCATCGGCGGAGCAGGGCAACCTGTAGCGCATGATAGTGAAAATAGGAAGAATCGGACCAAAGGTATCTTTGTGGCAGATAAAAACTTGCAATTGCATACTGCAGAAGATAACCCTTACATCAAAGAGTATTATCAGCGAGTATTGGGACAGCCCAACAGCGCCAAAGCGCATGAGCTATTGCATACGCACTATATCAGTCGCAAGCGAATTCTCAGCGATGAGATCAGCTTGATTCGCGGTACAGAGAAAAAGCAGATTCCTGTGAAAGTATGCGTGGGAACCAGTTGTCATCTACGCGGTTCGCAAGATATTCTTACCAATGTGATCAAGAGTTTGGATAAAGATGATCTGCAAGAATTTGTAGATGTTGGAGCTACTTTTTGTAGCGAAAATTGTGATCGCGGTCCCACAGTAACTATCGATGGGCAAGTGATGCACAAAACCAATTTCGAGCAGGTTTATACCAAATTGAAAAGCAGTATTGCGGAGCTTCAAGAAGGATAAGATCATGAAGATAACAATTTGCATGGGCAGCTCATGTTTTGTGCGTGGAAATAAAGAAAACTTGAAAATTATTCAGGATTTTTTAAAAGAGCACAATCTGAAAGTAGAGATTGAAGTCGATGGTGTATTGTGCAAAAATGATTGCAACCAAGGGCCCAATGTCTGCTTGAATGGAGAATGGTTTTATCAGATCGATGATAAACATAAAATGAGAAATCTACTGGAAGAAAAAATATTGGAGAACTAGATGGAAAAGCTAAATCCGATCTATACAGAAGAAACCGAATGTCAGGATTGCTACAAATGCGTGCGGCACTGTCCGGTAAAAGCGATCAAAGTGCAAAATGGTAGTGCAATAGTAATTCCGGAGCTTTGCATCCATTGTGGAACTTGTGTCGATATTTGCCCCTCCGGCGCCAAGAAGATCAGAAATGATCTGAACCAAGCGAAGAATTTATTGAAAAATAAAGAGCGCGTGATAGTTTCTTTGGCTCCATCCTACGCTACAGAATTTTCCTCTGTAGCCCCGCAACAGTTGATAGCAGGATTGAAAGCATTGGGTTTTTATGGTGTATCGGAAACAGCTCTCGGTGCTCAAATAGTTTCTTCCGGCTGTGCAGATTTGATCAATCAATCGGCAAGCGGAGTCTTTATCTCCTCCGCTTGTCCGGTGATCAACCAATTTGTCTTGAAATATTATCCGCAATACAAAGATTATATCACCGAGCTGATCTCGCCGGTGCAGGCGCATAGTAAATTTTTGCGCCAAGAATATGGTCAAGAGATCGGCATCGTCTTTATCAGTCCTTGCATTGCCAAAAAAGATGAGATCAAACCGGAAAACAATTTCATGGATGTAGCGCTAACGTTCGAAGATCTGCAGCGATGGCTACAAGAAGCCAAGATCTCCTTGAGTAAAATCAAGCCCCAAGCAGAAGATGATTTTATCCCTTATCAGGCGGAGGAGGGTTCGCTCTATCCGGTAGAAAGTGGCATGATCGAAGGTATCAAAGCCAACCGGGATTTGGAGGATGTGACCTTTCTCTCCTTTTCCGGAATCAGAAATATCGACTCGATCTTGAAAGGTTTGGAGCAATTTTCCGATCGTAAACTATTTTTGGAGCTGCTTTCCTGTGAAGGTGGCTGCATCAACGGACATCGCATCAACAAAGATGCCGGCATCGGTAAACGAGCTGTGGACGTGAAAATAGCTGCCAGTAAACCGCAATCTGCTACAGCGCGACAACTGCCTTTTGAGATTGGCGCTACTTACCAGGCAGATAGACAATCGCAGCGCACCTTCACTGACCGCGAAATTATCGATACCCTGAAAAGCATCGGTAAATACAGTCATCTGGATGAGCTGAATTGCGGAGGCTGCGGATATGATAATTGCCGTACTTTCGCGGTGGCTCTGCTCGATGGCAGAGCGGAAAGCAGCATGTGCGTGAGCTATATGCGCAAGATGGCGATGAACAAAGCCAATGCCTTGATCCGCAAAATTCCGGCCGGTGTGGTGATCGTGAATGAAAAATTGCGAATTATCGAATGTAATAAGCCCTTTGTCAAGATCGCCGGAGAAAGTGCCGAGATCGTGCATCAGGTCAATCCGGGCTTGGAAAATGCCCTCTTAGAAAGGATCGTTCCCTTTGCCAGCTATTTCACCCATATGTTAAATTCCAAAGAGGAAGAGCTGACCAAAACGATCAAGGTCGACAATCGCATCTTAAAATTATCGCTTTTCACCATCGAGAAAAATCGCATTATCGGAGCGATCGTGCAAGATATCACCAATCCTTATGTGCAGCGCGATCATGTGATAAACAAAGCGCGGGAAGTGATTCATAAAAACTTGAACACTGTGCAACAGATAGCCTTTTTGCTGGGCGAAAATGCTTCGGAATCAGAAGTGCTGCTCGAGCAGATTATTGATAGTTTTTCTCCTGAAAAAGAAGATGATTTGAGCTGAGATGATGGATAGAAACTACGTAGAAATAGATTATACGCAAGTTAACAAAAAGCGTAATGTGGTGTGTGGCGATGTCTTTATCTCCAAAAAAGTAAAAGGTGAAGATCGCATTGTCAGTGTTTTGGCCGATGGTTTGGGCAGCGGTATCAAAGCCAATGTTTTAGCCAGTCTCACAGCTACCATGGCTTGCAATTATATCTCCAATAACATTGATATTTTGAAAGCTGCCAAGATCATTTTGGCTACTTTGCCGGTTTGCAGTTTCAGGAAAATTGGTTACTCCACCTTCAGCATCATCGATATTGATCGTAGTGGCAAAGCTCGTATTATCGAGTATGACAATCCCGAAATCCTACTTTTTCGGCAGAGAGAATTTATCGAATTGGAAAAAAAATCTTACAACCTGAAAACTTCCGAAGATCGGGATGTTGAGATCAAATATATCGAAACGCATCTGCAATTGGGCGATCGGCTGATCTTCTTTTCCGATGGCGTTACCCAAAGTGGAATGGGCAAGAGAGCGATGCCTCTGGGCTGGGATAATGATATGATCAAGCGCTATATCTACGATCTCTTTTATCTGGATCCTCAAATCTCGTGTAAAAATCTCTCGCGCAAGATCGTGGCACGCTCGGTGAAAAATGACTCCAATCTTTCGGCTGATGATATCACCTGCGTCGCCTTGCATTACCGCACTCCCAGAAGAACCATGGTAATTACAGGTCCGCCCTTTTATCAGGAAAATGATCGTAAAATTGCTTTGCTGGCAGAAGAATTTAGCGGTAAAAAAATCATCTGTGGCGGAACCACCTCCAATATCATCGCTCGCGAGCTGCAGCTGGAGATGGAGGTGAATATCGAGGATATGCGCCAAAATCCCGATGCTCCACCCACTGCTACGATGCCGGGTTTCGATCTGATCACGGAAGGCACAGTTACCATGAATAATGCTCTCTTGATTCTCAAGAAAAAAGCAGAACCTCATAACCACGATTCTGCCCAAAAATTGGTAGAGCACCTTCTGGATAGCGATGTGATCCACTTTGTGGTCGGCACCAAAATCAATCCGGCTCACCAAGATCCCAACCTGCCGGTGGAATTGGAAATCAGGCGTAACCTGATCCGCAATTTAGCCAAAACTCTAGAACGTGATTATCTGAAAGAGACAAAGATAACTTTCTTTTAGGGTGAGATTTCAGAGAATTTTTAGCTGTTTCTAATATATTACTCTCGATATATCTAAACTTATATGTGGAAATTCTTTTTTCCCGGATAGTTATCACGCAGTAGCTCAAAGCATAAAATATCATCTTTTGTCTTAACAATTTCAAATCCCATCTGTTTAAACAACCGGTAGCTAGCAGTTCTACTTTCAGGAAATTGATCGGCGACTTTTTCTAGGTCCAAATCATAAAATGCTTTTTCTAATAGTAAGTGCAATCCTTGTTCGCCATAACCTTTTCCACGATGTTTAGCCTCTATTATCAGGCTAATAATATGTGTATTGTTAGCCTGATCAAACCTCAAGGCAACTTCACCAATAGGATTTTGGTAAGACTCTACTCCAAGATAGGCATAATATCTATCTGGCTCATTATTAATCCAAGTATTATACCATCTACTCCACTTGCTCGGAGAAAAATCAAGACAACCGGTTTTCTTGTCATAACCTGCAAAATCTAAGTCCAATCCCCGATTAAAGCTCATTGTAAGTGGATATGATAGTAGTCTCTGCCTATAAATCAAATCTTCGTGAGAAGGAACTACTAGTTTTAGGTTTTCCATAAAATCTATCTCTTGCTATTCTCTAGTGCCTCAACTATTTCAGAAGCAACATTTTCGCAGATTTTTGGCTGCTGCCATTTGTTAGTTTATAGAGATAAACTCCGCTAGCTACTTTTTTATTATTACTATCCAAGCCGTTCCAAACAATATTATGAGCGCCAATCGGTAGCTTTTCATGAAGCAAAGTTTTTATTTTTTGTCCTTTGAGGTTGTAGATATTAAGCGTGGTATTGGTTTGCTCATTGGCGACAGAAAATGAGATCGTAGTTTCAGGATTAAAGGGATTGGGGTAGCAACTCAAGATAGTTTCGGGTTTCTCCATATCATCAATCTCTGCTGCCAAAACGTTCTGAAGATCTATCTTCTGAACATAAAAGTTTCTTTCATATTCTCCTTCCAGCGGTTTAAATCCGCAGGGAAATGCAATATAAAGGCAATCATCTGCTTTGATTACTTCATTAACATATTCCAGATTCTCCCTATCGATAATAGTTTCTTGAAACTCCTCGGAGATGATCTCACCACTTTCATTAGCAATAATATATGAATATTGATCCTCATAGTTTACGATATAACTGTGGATAAAGAAAACGAAATCCTCTCCATCTTTGAAGGTTTTTAGCGACTTTCCACGGTCATAGACCGGATCGTAAGCAAAGCTAGTTCCCGGTATCAATTCATGATCATAATCATATTTAACTACAGTAATGTTTTCATTATAATGGTTACCGATTTGATAAAATCCATCTTCTTCAAAAATGGGGTTTACTGGTCCAAATTCACCTATATCAATATTCCAAGCTTCTGACCATATCATTTCACCATTTTGGAACAAATACAAGTCGTTGGAGGGAGTAACAGCATTACAAGTTATCGCAAAAAAATTGTCTTCGCTCCCGGAAAGTTCGAGATAATCGAAACTTGAAGACAAATTTGTGGACTCCCCTAATGATCCATCCGGATTAATTTTCAGACAATCTACACTCATATAATCTTTATAGAATAGTGTATTTCCTTTGAAAGAAAAATTAGAAACTTGCAAATCTTCACTATCGTGGCTTATTGGCTCCTCCCAAAGCATTCCATTCTCGTCAAAGGCAATATATTCCAAAACAGTATCGCTATAATCATTGATTCTGGCCAGAGTGATAAATATATAAGCATCATAAAATTTATAAATTCCAACTTGAGCTACATTCTCATAGGCAAAACTGAAAGTTTGATTCATCAGCTCTTGCCGATCTAAATCAAATATTTTTACTTGATAATCATAGTTAGGATACAATCTCTCTATCGCTATCACTTTATCATCAATGATTTTATAATAATCAAGTTCCTCGATGAAATATGTACCATTTGTAGCATGAAGTGGATTTCCACTTTCATCAAATTCCTGATATTTTAAGCCATCACCAGGCCATAATGCCATTAAATTTGAGCCGTTCATGACCAAAGTAGGTTCGATAATTTGATAATCTATTTCCTGGATATTTTCTACAGTTGTGTTACCATCCAGATAGCGCATTGTAAAGATCTGTTTTAGTTCATAATTATCATATCCTACAAATGTAAAACTCTCATCCAGATAGAAAATATCAGCCCAATAATTACCTGTTTCCTCAGGAACATAATCAATCGCTTCTCCCAATCCATGCGGCTTGATCTCGACAATATATGCTTCGTGGGTTGTGTAATCATAATTACTAAAAAAATCGATTTCCCTGTCATAAACTTCTATATTGTAAAATGAATTTCCTATATCATAAGTAAAGGTTGCTAAAATATTTCCAGCCAGGTCACATTTGTGAAAAACTGCTTCTTCAGCTGGATTAGAGACTATTACATACATATAATCTTCATTAACAATAAAATCATTTGCTCTCCAATTATAGCTGGTACAGATAATTTTTGGAGTTTCTTCGGTTAATGAATTTCCCGCCAGATCAAGTTTATACATCTCGAGGTCGTCATTCTCACCATTTCGTGAGAATAGATAAAATATATCGTCTTGGAAGTTGCAACTGGGATGATAAGAAATTGGATATATTGCAGATTCTAAGACCAGTTCACCAGCCAGATTATACTTGCGCAGCTGCGCTTGGTCATTGTGTGATATTACGAGATAAATAAAATCATCTATAAATCTCATTTCCAAAATGTGTGCCGCATTATAGGTAAATCCCAGCGTGTATAAATTTAGATTTTCCCAAAGAAATTGCCCATTGCCATCTATCATATTGCCGTTTACGTAGTATTCATCATTTTCATTTTTTTGGATGCTTGTGATCAAGGCAGTGCCATTGGAAATTGTGGAGTTATTGTGATAGGAATTTGTGATATCTTGTTGCCACAAAGTATTGCCATTTGAGTCAATAGCATAAACTCTTTGGCCGTCTAGCTCATCATGATAAGCAATTATCAGGCAGCCATCTTCTCCATAGGCTAAGATATTTTTCTCGATTACAAATGCGGAAGAGGCATCAATTGTGATAGGCTGATCCCAGATTGAAATGCCGGCTGCATCTGTTTTATCTAGTTTTAAAAGGCGATTGCCTTGCTCTTTCTGAACCCAAGTTATGTAAATGTTTTCATTCGGTGTCGAGGTAGAATGCTGTTTGTAAATAAAATTTCCTTCATACAAGGGAACTCCATTGCCCCAGCTAACTTCTGCCGATAACATGCTGATGATGAACAAAATAGAAAGTGATGTTAATACTCTTTTCATAATTCCTCCAAAATTGCCTTAACTAATCATATTATAAAAGTAAACTTATTAATCTAATTACCTGATTTATTAACAAGATATAACATTTGAGATATATCTGAAATTATCGTCAACTATATAAATAAATCCGCGGCGTGAGCGTTTGCTAAGGCCAGGATTTATGAGATGGAATTTAGAATTTCTCAATAATCCAAAAACTTCCAATAAACAGTGATAAAGGGGTTTTGGAAATGGAAGCCGATGCGTAGAGTTTGATTGGGAGTGAAGGTAACTCCAAAATCAAAATCAAGCTCTTTGCGGTTGCCTTCACTGCCGGCTTGGACAAAATCATTTTTAAAATAGTTAGCAATCGATTCTCCAAAGGTCAGATAGCGATTACCTGGATCATAAAATACCATTCCAACAAATTTAATTCTTTTGCTCAAATCATAATCAAAACCAAGATATGTTCGATAGGCTTCAAACCGGCTATCATCAAATCCGCCACTGAGCAGATGATTATCGGGGGCGATCGTAACTGGCTTTTCGAAAAGTAATTGGTCGATTGTAGCGCCGGCATGAAAGCCCCAGTTGCCACGACCGGATTTTAAGGGCAAGCGCATACTGTAAACCAGCGAGGCTCTCCAGAAAAATTGGCGATCACTCTTGCCATACATCTCTTGTAAAATATCTTTTGCACTAGAATCTTCATCATACTTCAGATCATCATAATATTTTCCATACTCTTTGATCATATCATGATTGGAAAAAATCTTCACTTGCGTCGAAAGATTTGCTTTTCTAGCTCCGTAATTTTTCTTCATCAGGACATAGCGAGCTGAAAGGTTGAGATCTTCATTGAGGTTATTGGTGATCTTGGTATAAAGATGAAATCTATCTGAGAAACCGTATCCCATGGAAAAACCGGAGATATAAAAAGCGTAGGGAGGTAAAACAAAGGCGGTAGGATCACCGAAAAGATCTGTAATCTGTTCTTCCCCGGCAAAGAATACTTTCTGCTGCAGCACTTTTTCGCGCTTTCCACCAAAAAATCTTTGCAGATCCTTAATGTCTGCCTTGTTCACAGTTGCATCTCCAAATTCAGTGCGCAGTTTTATATAGACTTCACTTTCACCAATAATCTTGCCCGAAAAGGAAGTTCCATTATTTTTTTTGATCTTGAGGGTCTCTTCCAAAATTTGCTCAGCCGGAATTGTCAGCACACCTTCTTCCGTATCAATCTTCACATTACCATCTTCAGTTATCGAGAGGATCTCTCCATAAAAGATATTATCATTGGTTAAATATAGAGTTCTATACTCTCCCACTTTCCCCACAAACCCATTGGCAGCAAAAGTAATTTGTGCTGTTAATAATAAAACAAAAATCAAAATTTTTTTCATTAATCCCATTCTCCTTTAATTTTTTTACAAAATCTATTCATCATTTGAATGTGGCAAGATAAATAAATTATGTTGGCAGGCTAAGATAATAGCATGCTGTTTACACATTTCATACCTGTATTATTTAGAAACCATTATTATCTAGCTATGTTGTATTGTTATATAGCTAGCAGTAAATTACATCTCAGTTAATTCTGCTGCAATCAGTTCAGCTTGTTTCAGTACTGTTTCGGTTGCCAATTTCTGCATATCAGGCGGATAACCATATTGTCTTAAGGTTCGCTTGATTATTACTTTCAATTTAGCTTTTACGCTCTCTTTTATCGTCCAATCAATTGAAGCGTTAGCTTTTACTCTCTCGGTTAAAATTACGGCAAGTTCTCTCAACTTCTCTTTTTGCATTAAATCTCTGGCGCTTTTATTG
>JAWOEN010000209.1:0-2751 GCA_046482725.1 Cloacimonadales bacterium (SeqCode) | reverse complement strand
GTAGTAAATACAACCACTATAGCAGACCAAGCGATCAATAATTTAAACCCGACCCCATTATGCTCAGGCGAAGATTTAACAGTTGAACTAGCGGGCAGTGAGTCAGGCGTGGATTATCAGGTATTCGTAGATGGAAACGGGAGCACGACAGAACCCGGAACAGGGAATGCATTGGACATTCTGGTTCCAAGCGGTGATATAATAGATGGTGCAGATCACAAATTCCAGTTTATTGACAAATCCTGAAGTTCGACAGGAGATTCAGCAGATCGACCTGATCTTACCATCTTTGGACGCTGCCAGTCAGGCAGTTTTTCGCAAGATCAATCGGGCTAGTGCCGAGCTCAAGATAGAGCAGATTATCGAGGGTTTATTAGCTTTTCGAGAAGAATTTTCCGGTAAAATGTGGTTGGAAGTTTTTCTGTTGCCGGGGGTGAATGATACCAGAGAAGAGTTGAGCAAGCTGAAAGCGGCGCTGCGTCGAATTGCGCCGGATGAAGTGCAATTGAACACTTTGGATCGTCCCGGAACCGAACCGGGCTTGGAAGCTCTTTCGCCAAGCAGAATGCAGGAGATAGCAGATTTTCTGCAGCCCTTGCCGGTTACTATCATTGCCAAATTTCAGGGACGGCAGACAATTGCCAGCTTTGATCGGGATATCGAGAGCACGATCTTGGAAACTATCAAGCGTCGCCCTTGCACAGCTAGCGATTTGGCCGAAATCTTGGGAACGCATATCAACGAGATCAATAAATATCTGAGCACCTTGCTGAAAGCTGATAAGATCAGCTCCGAAGAGCAAGAGCGAGGAACTTTTTTCCGTGCTCGCTAGCCTCGATTATGTGCAGGCGGAACTGCAAAAATTTCCCCAAGCGCAGCTTTTGGATATTTACAAGCTTTTCTATCAAAGCGCTTTTGGTCCGGGCCACATTATCTCGGATGCAGTTGCAGCGCGCCAGTATTTGCAGCAAGAGCTGGCACAGGCGCAGAATTATCAGGCTCCGGCTTTTCAGGATATCGGCTATTTCAACGACTATTACCGGGTAAATCTGGCTTTGGTGGCAGCAGCAAAAATAGGCTTTGAAGAATTTTTTCAAGCATTTTTGCGCAGCGTGCAGCCGCAGCAGAAATTCAGCTGGCAGCAGTGGCAAACTGCTTGGTGCCAGATCGATAGCGAGCTACAAGCAGCTGGTTTTAGCTTTGCAGAGGCGGCAGCAGATCGACAGCAGATAGAGCAAATTTTGTCAGATCAAATTCTGGTTTTCAGTCATAGCTCTGTTTACAAAGCTGCTTATCAGCCGCATTATCGCTTGCTGAACCACGCTGGCCTACAGGCTTTGGGTTTGTTATGAGCATTCTTTATATTATCACAGCGTTGCTTTTTTTGCTCTCTCTGCTCAAAGATCGCCAGAAAAGCCTGAAAGCTTTGCAGATCGCTTGGAAGAAATTTCGAAATATTATCCCCGCTTTTATGACCATGTTGATTTTAGTCTCTATCATTCTATATCTGCTGCCCGCTGAGCTGATCCTCAAATATCTGGGAACCGAAAACATCTACTCTGGTCTTAGTTTGGCAGCAATTTTGGGTTCGATCACGATGATGCCCGGCTTCATCGCCTATCCACTTAGTGGAATACTGCTGCAGCAAGGTGTGCCTTATGCGGTTTTGGGAGCTTTTAGCACCACTCTGATGATGGTGGGAATAGCCACTTTTCCTCTGGAGCAGAAATTTTTGGGCACCAAAGTCACCATCGTCCGCAATCTGTTGGGATTTATCATCGCAATAATCATCGCCTTGGTTATCGGCTGGGCTTAC
Source organism: Cloacimonadales bacterium (SeqCode) (assembly GCA_046482725.1). Classification (GTDB taxonomy): domain Bacteria; phylum Cloacimonadota; class Cloacimonadia; order Cloacimonadales; family TCS61; genus DAOWES01. Next base: position 935 of record JAWOEN010000209.1, on the reverse strand, counting down.
GGAGAATTTAGTTTATGAAGAAGCAGCTGAAATTTGGTTTTTATCTACTCTATTTTGTCTTTATTATTGCAGCGTTTTTTCTGCAATATTCACCTGGAATCGAGATCAGCAAAAATTTTCTCTCATTTACTTGGTCAATGTTGAAAGTGGTTCCGGTAGCTTTTATCTTGATTGGGTTGTTTGATGTTTGGATCAAAAAAGAGACGATCGAGAAACATTTGGGCGAGAAATCTACCTGGAAAGCCTATTTTTGGATTATCCTACTTTCTGCTACCACAGTGGGTGGGATGTATGTAGCTTTTCCCATCGCAGCAGCTCTGCATCGCAAAGGAGCACGCTTGGGTCTGGTCTTTGCCTATCTCACGGCTGCCGCAGTTTTTCGCATTCCCATGTCGATCTTCGAAGCAACTTTCTTGGGCTTCAAGTTTACCCTTATTCGCTTCTTGGTAACTTTGCCGCTTCTGATAATCAGCTCGGAGCTTTTGGAAAAATTGGTGCTGAAACGCGCTTGGAAAAAAGATATGTTTAGGTAAAATCGGGAAAAATGGAGATGTTCTCTTCAGCAAAAAAAATGTAAAAAAAAAAGGAAAATAATTATGTTTGAATATCAAAAATATAAGCAATATTTCGGTCAGATTGCCGGTGGCATGGAAGATCTGGGCGAGCAAGAACTGCAGGAATTTGGCATCAAAAATATCAAGAAAGCTTATCGCGGCATCTATTTTGTGGCAGATCAGGCTCATCTTTATCGGCTTAATTTGCAGGCGACCATGTTCACACGCTTTTTGGCGCCGCTACTTTCATTTGATTGCCACAGCACCAACTATCTGCACACTACAGCCATGGAGATCGAGTGGGAGCAGATCATCACTCCGCAGCAGACATTTGCCATTTTTGCCACAGTCTCCAATAGCAAGATCAAGCACAGCAAATAT
>JAWOEN010000207.1:0-5931 GCA_046482725.1 Cloacimonadales bacterium (SeqCode) | reverse complement strand
CTCAGCCCGATTCAACTTGACAAGCAAGTAACAAACGTTTTTTAAATATGTTTGGAAAAAAAGTTTGAATAGGAAGAAATAATGATACATAAATTAAAAGATAAACTTAGAAATAATTCCCAGCAAGTTTGGCATTTTTTACATGTGAAAATCTGGCAGGAAGATCTGCATTCACTCTCTTACTTGCAAGGAAAAGCATATCGGACCCTGCGCATCTTAGCTCGGGTCAAACAAGGGCTTTCAAAAAATGATGCTATTTTGCAAGCTGGCAGTCTCACCTATCTTACCCTTTTGGCGCTAATTCCGGTTCTTGCTCTGATGTTCACAGTTTCCAAGGGCTTGGATGTGCACGAAGATCTGGTGGAAAATCTCGGCTTGCAAATCAGGCCCAAAGTGCAAACTGAGCAAGCTAACAACGAACCAAATTTTGCCTTGGAAAAAAATTATCAGATTATTCCCCAGAGCCGCTTAGCGTCACTACCCGATACCTATCAGGAACTGATCATCACTCTCTTTTCCTTGGTCGATCGCACTGAAGTCGGCACTTTAGGCTTGTTTGGTCTACTTTTTCTTTTGTGGACAATTATCAAATTGATGAGCACTATTGAAAAAGCCTTCAATAATATCTGGCAGATCGAAAATATGCGGAAATTCTTACCCCGAGTTTTACTCTATTTTGCTATTCTTCTTTCCGTCCCCATCTTGGTTTTACTCGTCTCCAGCATCAATATCTTGCTCTCTTCGCAAAATGCTATGCAGTTGATGCAGAATTATTTTGGACATTTTATCCTGCTCTACAAGTGGTTAATTCGCAGTTTACTCTTTTTTGTGATCGGGTTGATCTTTATTTTCCTACTCAAAGTGATGCCCAATACAAAGGTAAAATTCTCCTCAGCAGCATGGGGTGGAATTATCACAGCGATTCTCTGGTTCATTTTGCAAACTATCTACTTTATCGCCCAGAGCGGAGTAAGCATGTACAATGTCATCTACGGAACCTTTGCCGCTCTACCATTTTTTTTGGTTTGGCTGCATTCCAGCTGGCTTCTGCTCTTGGTGGGCGCCGAATTAAGTTCGGTTCTACAAAATTCCAAGCAAGCTGATCTTAGCAAAAAATAAAAGCGCAACTGCCAAGCTCAGAGCTTGGGGAGAAAAATTATTTTTGGGGAAAATGGATGCGGAAAATAGTGCCTCGCGGCTGATTATCCAAAACTTCTATCGAACCACCAAAACCCTCAATCGCTTTCTGCACAATAAATAAACCCAATCCGGTATTGCCACTATCTCCATAAATAAAACTTTCCTGAAAAATCTTCTGCTTGATCTCATCGGGAATTCCCCGACCTTCATCCGCTATCTCCACCAGCACCTCATCTGCTTGCTCCTGCACAGCGATCTGCACCTGCTGCACCTCACCATGCATGATAGCATTACCGATGATGTTATCAAAAACAGAGTAGATCGTTTCATTAGCCCAGACTACTGCTTGCGAACGGGTAAACCTGATAGCTTTTTCGGGATAATTGCCAATCACCTTCTGCAATACTGCCCCGATCACATAGGGTTTCAGCTCTATCTTTTCTTGCAATAAATCTTCCAGCTCTTTCATTTTGGAAATCAATTCAATACTATTTTGCGCTTTGCAATAAGCTTCTGACAATACTTCGGTTCTGCCTTGCCGCTCAAAAATCCTCAATGCACTTTGAATCGCTACCAGATTATTTTTGAGATCATGCCGCAAAAGTTTTGTGATAAAATGTAGATGCTCCCGCTGTTCATGAATCTTCTTATTGGCTTTATCCAGCTCCACGTTGCGCAAACGATAGATCTCGGCCTCTTTCTCTTTCTGGCTGATATCATATTTGGCCTGCATCTCTGCCATCTTCTGCTTGCCTTCTTCTGTGTGAATATTACCCAAAATCTCAGCATATAAACTACTATATTTATAAGCCTCGGCATATTTCCCCAGCTCAGCATTATACTCTGCCAAAAAATGATAAGCTCGTTTGATCAAATCTTGCGACTGTAATTCCTTTGCCAGTTTCAAACTGCGCTTCAAATATATTATGGCTTGCGGCAGATCATCAGTTGCCATATAAAAGCTACCCAAGCGCAGCAAAGTCTCTGCTGTTCCATGCTTATTTTCGATTTTTTCACTCAAACGCAAAGCTTGTTGAGAATATTGCTTTGCCAGATCATACTCTTTTTGGTCCTGATAAATGCCGGCAATATTATTGGAAATCGTCACCAATCCATATTGTTGCCCAATTTTTCTGCATATCTCTTCTGCTTGCAAATAATAATCCAAAGCTTCCTCGTTCCTACCTTCATTGGAACTTATCATGCCCAAATTGTTCAAAGCTGAATACAATCCTGCTTCATCACCCATCTCTCGGCATAGAGCGTAAGCTTTTTTTTGAAATTCTATCGCTTGCTTGGTATATTGCAGATTATAATAAATAATGCCAATATTATTGTAAGCACTGAGCATGCCCTTTTTGTTGTCCAATTTTTCTTCTAATTCAATAGCCTGCATCAGATAGTGCAAAGCCTTATCATATCGAGTCAAATTGGCATATACTAAACCAATATTATTGAGGCTACTAGCTTGTTTGGAGAGATTGGGTGTTTTTTCCCAAATCTTATAAGATTGCTGAAAATTATCTAGCGCAGCATCATAATCTCCCAGCATCCAAAGATTTGCTCCGATACTATTCAGACATTCAGCTTTATCTTCCAAATTATTTTCTATCAGCGGATTAGCCAAAGCACTTTGATATGTTTTCACAGATTTCTTAAATTCGGAAAGCTTATAATAAGCATTGCCCAAAGCTTGGGTCGCTGCTAAAATTTTAGTAGAATCTTGCAGCTCTTCCGCCAAAACAGCACAAGCCCGATAAGCATCAATAGCCTGCTGAGATTTTTCTGCCAAATACTTCTCACCCAATTCTTGGTTGAGCTGATACTTCTCTTCCAAACTACAATTTTGTTTATTTAAAGCTGCTACTAATTCTGATATACTTTGCATTTTAGCTCCTGCTATTTAGTTATAAATCATACATTTCAATTCGTTTTGAGCCTAAAATTTGTAAAGTTATTTTATTTTAACAATCACCATTCTCACAAATAACGCTTCAAAAAGCCAAGTTAGATTATGCTGACAGAATTTTCTATAAAATTTTAGCAGCCGCCCAAACTTTGTTCTACCTAACCTTTTGATCAAAGAATAATTTGACATCTTCTGCCCTGAACTATAAAAAACGGAATCAATTATCAACAGGCAAAAAAAATGATGGAGGTCGTATGAAAAAAAGTCTATGGATTATTTTACTCTTTATCCCTGTTTTCCTGTTCTCGAATCAGGTTGTCTCATTTCAGCAATTACCTGCCGCAGTACAAGCGCGGGTGATTCCCGATCTGGAGGGAAATGTCCTCATCACTGAAAGTTTTTTATCCGAAAATAGGATCTCTGCTCTGACGCGAGACCTGCCTAGTGTGATGCCAGGTTGGCCGGTAGCCTATACCACTGCCAATGCTTACAAAGGTGCGATTTACTACGACATGGATGATGACGGCGAGATGGAAGTGATCTTGGGAGTAGGCACCAAGATTACAGCTTTAAAATTGGATGGCACCCCGATGCCGGGCTGGCCCGTAAATAATAGCTACTATATCTGGTCATCTCCCGCTTGCGGTGATATCGATGGCGATGGGGTCAACGAGATAGTCGCTACCAGCCGCAACAATACTACCGGCAATATTGGCGAACTCTATGCTTACAATTTGGATGGCACGCCGGTTGACGGCTTCCCGGTTACACTAGCAGGTGGTGGCACTATGAATGCTACTTTAGCAGATTTGGATAATGATGGCGCTTTAGAAATTTTGGTAAATGTGCGAAATAGCCCTCAAGGCTGGGTCTACGCCTATCACGGAGATGGAACTGTGGTCGAAGGCTGGCCCTTTGAATTAGATTATGTACCCGGCGCCAGTATTTCGGTAGCTGATCTCAACAACAACGGAAGCCCGGAAGTTGTTGCCCTCTCCTACAACAAGATATTTGTTTTGGATAACGCTGGAAATCTTTTGCCTGGTTGGCCTTTCACTGAAAATGGAGTTACGATCTCTTATTCCCAACCCACCCTCTATGACATGGATGGAGATGGAGATAAGGAGATTTTGTACGGAGCCTGCAGCGATAATGGCGGCAAAGTTTATGCTTTTCAGCATGATGGCACAATGGTAGATGGTTGGCCCAATCTGACTGATAGCTGGATCTTTGCCACAGTAGCTTTGGGCGATATCGATAATGACGGCGCCTTGGATGTGGTGGTGGGAGATCAGGTCTCCTCGCAAGATGCAGCAAATTATATTTATGCTTGGGATTTAGCCGGCAACGCTTTGGATAATTTTCCGGCCGGACCAACATTTGCCATCTATGCGCAGGCAGCGATTGCCGATCTGGATGGAGATGGCTTTGTGGAGATTATGATCGATGATAACCGTTATGGAATCGGCTATGAATGCTACAATCATGATGGCACTCATGCCAATGGTTGGCCGCTGGAATGCGGAACTGCTTGGTCTTCGCTTACCATGCAGATGACTCCGGTAGTGGGCGATCTGAATAATGACGGCATGCTGAATATCGTAGGAGCAGCTACTGATATCGTCAATTGGGTGGTGGAAGCTTATGTCTGGGAGACCGACACCACTTGGAATCCCGATCTGGCTTATGCTATTATCGATGGCTTTAATATCAGACATGATGGCAATTATCCCACTGCTGAAATTGAATGGCCGGAAGCTCCCGTATATTTCCAAGCTGATCTGCAAGATTTCAATGATATCTTGCTCAGCTGGAATGCCCCACTCAACGACCAACCCTTGCAATACAGAATATTTCTGTCAGAGACAGAGATTGCTACTATCGATGCTTCTGAAGAACAATATCTGCTGACAGCTCAACCGGAAGGTGAATATCTCTTTTCCTTGGTGGCGCTCTATGCAGACGATCAGTCTCAGCCGGTAGAAAGTGAGCTTTTGCAGCTTACTCTTCCCGCTCCCAGCAATTTGGATTATGAGATTCTAGCTGATCCGGCAGTTAGTTTGCAATGGCAATTTATCGATGCACGCGCTTTTAACGAATTTGTTATCTACCGCGATGACAACGAGATAGCAACTGTAGAAGAACCAGCCTATATTGATGCCGAGGTAACAGCCGCAGGCAGCTATCAATATCAGATAACAGCCCGTTTCAGCGGCGAGTATGAATCTGCTGCTTCCAATAGTGTAGAGGTGAATATGCTGAATGCCGATGAGCAGGCAACTCCAGAACTTGCTACCCGTCTCCTCGGAAATTTTCCCAATCCTTTCAATCCGACCACAAATCTAAAATTCTCTTTAGCTGAAGCTGGTCAGGTTAGTTTCCATATTTACAATTTGAAAGGAGCTCTGGTTGAAAAGATTGCAGTTGGCAATTTATCTCCAGGTGAGCACTCCTACCTCTGGCAACCCCAAGCTGCTGCCAGCGGTCTCTATTTTATCGAGCTGCAAGTAGCAGGCAGAAAATACCCAAGAAGCAAAGCCCTGCTGCTGAAATAGAGCTGCCGGTGGGAGAATATGCCGCTATATTCTCCCACCGATTTTTTTTATTGGAAAGCAAAATCGCAGCCGGGAACTTCCTGAACCCTGAAAGCACATTCTAAATTGGATAGAATGAAATGTGAGGAGATAATGTTCTGCCACTGCCCCGAGCCACCAACTATCTAAAACTCAGAAAAGCCAGCCGCTGGCTTGTGGAGTGGTTTGTTTAGTTAAGCTGGGCTATTCTCGAATAACTTTACAGTTGGTGACCAATCAATTTTTGCAATTCGATTAGATAATAAATTTAGGCTTGAAATTATTTCTTTTTCATCTGGTAATTTGCCA
>JAWOEN010000170.1:0-13656 GCA_046482725.1 Cloacimonadales bacterium (SeqCode) | reverse complement strand
GAACAATATAATCTAAACGAACTTATCTCTATTTTGCCCGAACGGATCGTCTACTCGATTGAGCCGATTGTTGGACATGAGACAGAGGTGAATATCTATCATGCCGGCGATAGCTTATCTACCGATGTGATAGTGGAAGCGGAACTTGATATTGTGGCAGATTGTATTTTTATTCCCAAAGATGAGCTAGGCGAGCCCAATCTGCAAAAAGTAGAGACCGAGAATATCACTCAGAAAGAGATCGATGCTTTTAGCGAAGGCTCATTGCAATTGAGTTATTTCAACACTCTAGGTTTTTCGGTTGCCACCGACATCATTATTTCTGCCGGCAAAGAATTGGAGTTTTCTGAAATTGCTGAGGCTGATTCTAATAACTTCACGATCATCTCTGTACCCAATATGACCGAAACAGCAGCCAACGAATTGCAAGAGATCGAGATAGCTCTGAAGCAATCTGATCTGCATTTGATGTTGGCAGATTCAGTTTTTGTAGTTCCAAGATTGAGATTGCAGAGTGAAGCAGGTTCCCCCATTTCCGGGGAAATTCAGCTGCAGGGTTTGGTAGATATTATCTTGAATGTCAGTGATGAACTGGTCGAAGAGTAGGGTAGGTGAAACATATGAAAAAGATAATCTTAATTTCCATTTTAATTTTAGCGGTAAATTTGTGGTCAGAATTCGATTTTTTTGCAAGCAATCCGGCACGCTTGGCCGAAAGAAATTTTTCGGAGATCAGAATTACAGGTTTTAATCTGGAGATGAATGTCAAAAATTCTTTGATAAATTGGAATAGTTTGCAGATCTTTGATACTTCCCAATATGCTGATGGCAGTGTAATGTCCAATTCGGATAAAAAAATTCTGACAGCAGCAGATTTGACAATTGATGCAAATTTGCAGGCAGAGCTTTTGGGCTTTGGTTACAAAAACTGGGATTTTTCCTCAAAGTTGATTACCACTGCGGATCTGAATTTACTGGATAAGAAATACAGTAAAATTGTCTTTTATGGAAATGAAATCGATACAGAATATCAGGCAACTGCTGGCAAAAATAGTTTAGCCTACGGCTGGGTAAGATCTACTTTGCAATATAGCCATCCCCAAGAATTTTTCCTCGGCATGTTGCATCCTCGAGTTGAAGCATATTTAGAGAAGTCTGATTGGAGTAGCTTGCTCAATGCGATGCCAATTTATCTGGGCGCTCAACTCAATCTGGATTATTCTCTGGCCTTTGCTGAAGTTCTGCAGAGTCAGCAAAATTTTGCGACAACCTCGGAGGTTAATTATTATAATTATCTGCTGAGAGCCAAACACAGCGATGCAGAGACTCGAGGAAAAATCGATCTGAGTTTGGGATTGGGCGCAGAGGTCGCTGTCATGAAAAATGCTATTCTGCATTTTAGTCTGAATGATCTTTTTGCAAAATTAGAATTTGAAGATCTGGCAGGAATAACTTATGAAGGTACTTTTATCGATAGCTTGGATTATCTAAATGAAGATTATGAAGCGTTTGATCAATCTACTGAAAATGATTCTTTACGCTACTCTTCCCATCAGATCGATCTTAAGCCTTCGGTTTTGCTGGGCTTTGAATATTATCCTTGGCCACAGTGGCAATTTCAGGCAAAATACGATGGACGTGACTACAGTTTAAGTCAGGGATTTTCTCTGGCTGCAGGTTATCAGATATTAGATTATTTACCAGTAAAATTACTAATGGGCAATAATCACGGTGCATTTTTTACCGAGATTCAAACCGGTCTGAACTTTGCTAATTTCGATTTTGATCTTGCTTTTAGCAATAATTCCGGATGGTTCAATTATGCCAAAGGTCTGGGCTTTCGTACGGGGATGAAGGTGAAATTCTAAGCTTGGTTTTTAGTTTTTTAAATCCAAAAATTATAGCTCCCGCTGCTGGGAGCTATTTTTATATCTACAAAATATTTATACCTTTTTTACAACAAGCCCCATCTTTTGCGCAGAAAGAGCTCCAAACTGAAAGCAGCTAAGAAAGTGATGATCAACCAGATCTTTTTATATAGAGGTATCTCTCTGTGTTGAATCAGTGTCTTGGGTTGAGCTGAAAAGTCATGCTCAGCTAGATTCTCAGCAGTGATAATTTTTCCCGAAGTGAGATTAGCGATATAATTCAGCATTGTTTTATTGATCCCGAAATCTCGGGATTCTCTGCCTCCGGGCAAGATCATAAATTCGCCTCTACTACTATTTTTGCTCTTATCATCGATGATCTCATACGAATAATTGCCTTCAGGAAGGTTCTCGTAGGAGACAGAATAATTGCCCGCTTGCTGAGTCAGATATCTCTCATCAATCACTTCATCTAGATTTTTCAAAAGAATTTTGGCATTCAAATCATTGATTTTTTGTAATTTTTCGTCATAGGCAATTAGCTCGATTTCCACTTTTTCTCCGGATTGATAGCTGCTTTTATCGGGGAAACTGATGAAATTGTCTACGCTACGAGTACTGAGCCAATTTACTAGATTAATCATAAAAGTATTAAACTCAAAATTTTCAGTTTGCATCTGCCAGCGCCAGAGCTCTTGGCCGGCCAAATGCAAAATTTTGGAATTTATTCCAGCCAGTAAAATAAAGGGAGAGCGCTCAGCATTATCGAAAGTGGCCAATACTTTAGCTTCAGCTTTCGGTCGCAAATAGCGGTATTTTAGAGGCGGTACAGCTTTAGTATCAAAATCGAATGTTGCATATTCGCGGGCTTTTTCTGTCAGAGAAAAAGTAGCTGAAAATTGACTGCGAATCGTAGTGGGTTGACTGGGGAGTAGCTGTGAAAATTGCTCTGCATATTCGCCCCAAAAGAGCAGTGAACCATTGCTGTTATTATAATTTGTGATCAAGGCTAATTCAGCCTCAGAAAATTTTAGATTTCCAAAATTACTTAAAATGAGCAAATCTATCGAGTTCATTTCAGCGGCTAACTGGATTTCTTGCTGAGCTTTCGACAATTTATTGTGCTTGGTCAAAAGTATCGGCTCATATTTACTGTCAGATCGCAAGGCTCGCATCAAGAAATGGATATCCCAATTTAATTGATCGGAAATTATCAAAACTTTGCGGCGCTGCTTTTCTACTTTGATGGCTGTCTGATATCTGTTGTTATCAAGGTTTTGTTCCAGTAGATCGGCTGCCTCAATTTCAGCAGAGATTTTTTGCAAGCCGCTTTCAGAAAATTCTAGGTCAAACATGATTTCTTGAAATTCACCACTACTAAAATCGATAGTACGAGTTAGCTCTTTCTCTGCATAGCGCAAGGTTAGCTGCGCTTTGCCCTGATATTTTCTGGCTCGGAGATTTACTTTGAGCGGGCTAAGGTCGTCAATAAAGGCGGTTTCATTCTTCTCCAAGCTGTGGATGGCAAGATCGGAATCTTTTCGAGGTATTTCCGGAAGCAAGCAGTTAATCGGAAGATTTAGTTTTTCTAAAATTTGTAAATTTTCATCTTGAAACCAACCGTCGGAGAGAAGAAAAATTTCTGATATTTCTGTCGGCTTTTGTTGCTGCAGTAGAGTCCGAAGGGTCGGGCTCAAAAGTGTGGCAGTGCTATCGCCTGCCAGATCAGCAGCAAAATTGTAATGATCTATCTGGTAATTATTTTTCAATAATCGAGAGATTTTTTCCTGCAGTGGCAGAAAAAATTCTGTCTTGCTTTGAGCTTGCTCGATCAGATCCATACTCTGGGAAGTATCTGTCAGAAAAATTGCGCGAGGCTTAATTTTTTTAGTTTCCTGAAATCTCAAAATGGGATTGAAGAGCAAAATAATCAGGATAAAAAATGCTATTGTGCGCAAAAAAATCAGCGGAAATTTTTGTTTTCTGTTGAGTTGGGGTAAGCTTTTTTGGTAAAACCAAAATGCTATCAGAGCGGCGATGATAAAGAGTAACCAGATCATATTTACCAGATTTTTTCAGCTTTTTGTAAACTGAGCTTGAATTGGCTTTGAGCCAAAGTGGGATCGATAATAATTGGCAGTTGCGAAATATTTAGTTCGCTCTTCAGGTTAGATAGCATTGTCTGCCCAAAGCCTCGGAAAAGCGAGATGTCACGCTGAGAGATATGAATAGTATGCCCTGCTAGATATTGGCTAGTGATCTGCTGAGAGAGAATCTTAGCTCGCACCAATTCGCCAAAGCTTTGATGATAGGGTCCGGCCCAGACAGCGGCTGGATCTAGATCTGAATGTAATCCCAGCTTGCTGACCGGAATCTGATTTTCCGACAATTCCCAAAAGATTTGAGCTGCCAGTTCGATAGCTTTTTCCAAGCTCAGTGGCTTATATAAGCCAGCCTGATAAAGCTGTCCCAGTTCGGTATCGGCCAAAACGATGGTGGGATAAATCCTGACGAACTTGGGCTTTAGCTGGATGATCGTATCTAAAGTGTAGCGCAAAGTCTCGGTCGAAAAGCCTGGCAAACCGGGCATGATCTGAATTCCCAGATCGAAACCGTGTTGCTGAATTAGTTGGCAGCTAAGGCGGGCAGTATGGCTGCTGTAGCCGCGTTTGGAGGCTGCTAAAACTTGATCGGAAAAACTCTGAATTCCCAGCTCAATGGTCTTTACTCCCTGAGCGGATAAAAATTCCAGAATTTCCGGAGTGATTTTATCAGGGCGCGTAGAGATCCGAATCGCAGTTTTGTCATCCAATAGTGGTGCGATCCTATCCAGGATTTTTTTTTGTTCTAGCGCTGGCAAGCCGGTAAAGGTGCCGCCAAAGAAGGCGATCTCTTTGACCAAATTTTTATTTTTCCGACAAAAGTTTTGGGCCTCTTGGAAAATATTATCCAAATCTGGCTTCTGGGTTTTGGTTATCTGATGCTGATTGCAATAGACGCAGGCAAAAGGACAGCCCAAATGAGGTATGAAAATTGGCAGAATTCTCATCTTTATTTAATTAATTTCAGCTTAAGACAGGCATTTTTTGCAGCTTCTTGCTGAGCGTTCTTTTTGTTGGAGCCCACTCCGGTTCCTGCTTCCTGATTATTTATCGTAACTATTACCGTAAAGGTTTTGGCATGATCTGGGCCTACCTCTTTGGTAATTTTGTAAGTGGGAACATTGCGGTAATTGCTTTGGGTATGCTCTTGCAAAATGCTTTTATAATTGGTTACTTTGGAGCGATCGATAGATTTGGCAAAATCGCTGAGAATTACTCGCTTGATAAACTTCCCGGCCTGTTCCAGATTAGAATCGAGGTAGATTGCACAGATGATAGCTTCAATCGTATCACATAGTATACTTGATGATTCGCGGCCTTTGCTAAGCTCAGCTTCACCGCTCATCAGAATGAATCTTCCCAGATCAATTTCCCGAGCTTTGTAGGAGAGATATTTTTTGGAGACAAGTTTCGATTTTAGTTTGGAAAGATCTCCTTCTGAGTATTTTGGATATTTGTGGAATAGCGTATCTGAAACGATCAAACCCAAAATAGAATCTCCTAAAAACTCCATACGCTCGTAGGGCCAGTATTCTGTTCCATTAGATATGAGCGAGGTATGAGAGAGGGCAGCTTTGGCTAAATCTGTATTTTTGAAGCGATAATTGATCAGAACTTCAAATTCAGCTAAATTTTTGATCTCGTTTTTTCGTCCTGAGATCTGGTCTAATAGTGAGAAAAAAAAATTACTCATCTCAGAATATCCTCTTTAAGAAAAAATGGGGTGTTTCCACCCCAAAGTATTGTAAGTTTAGTCCTGATATTTTTTGAATATGATTACTCCGTTATGTCCGCCAAAACCAAGAGAATTGCTCAGCGCAATATTTACTTCGTAATCAATAGCTTTATTGGGAATATAATCCAGGTCACATTCAGGATCAGGGTTTATCAAATTCATCGTGCCATGAATTTTGCCGGTTAAGATCGATTTTACACAGGCAATGGCTTCCAGGGCAGCGGCAGCTCCGAGTGTATGACCGGTCATCGATTTTGTTGAGCTGATCTTTAGCTTCTGGGCATGTTCTTGAAACACGGTTTTAAAAGCTGTAGTTTCGTTTTTGTCATTGAGTGGGGTAGAAGTACCATGCGCGTTGATATAATCGATATCTTCAGGTTGCAGGCCAGCATCTTTCAGAGCAATTGCAATTGCTCGAGCTCCACCTTCTCCATCAGGAGCAGGAGCCGTGATATGATAGGCATCGCAAGTAGCGCCATAACCTACAACTTCCGCCAGAATTTTTGCTCCGCGCTTTTTAGCATGTTCCAATTCTTCCAGAACTAAGACAGCACCACCCTCTCCGATCACAAAGCCGTCACGTTCTTTATCGAAGGGGCGACTGGATGTTTTGGGATCATCATTGCGGGTAGAAAGTGCTTTCATCGAAGCAAAGCCGGCTACAGCCAGAGGTGTGACAGAAGCTTCAGCTCCACCAGCCAAAATTAGGTCAGCATCGCCATATTGAATAGTTCTGAGGGCTGTACCCAAAGCATGATTGGCCGAAGCGCAGGCCGATGCGATATTAAAATTGATGCCACGCAGATTGTATTTGATTGCTACTTCTGCTGATCCGATATTAGAGATCATTTTGGGGATGAACATGGGGCTGATGCGGCGGGGGCCTTTGGCTGCCAATTTCTGAGCTTCTTGCTCGAAAGTTAGCATGCCTCCGATTCCTGTAGCAATCAATACTCCAGCTCGGTCATGATCAAATTCGGCGGTCAGTAACCCGGAATCTTCCATCGCCTCTTGGGCAGCTATTAAAGCAAATTGGGTATATAGATCCATCTTCTTGATCTTTTTGCGATCAAAATAATCATTGGGATCATAATCTTTTACTTCGGCGGCAATTTGACTGGAAAATTGCTCAATATTATCTATTTTAGTAATCTTATCAATTCCGCAATTTCCGGCGAGAAGGCTTTGCCAGGTCTCTTCTACATTTTTACCAATGGCATCAATTGCGCCCAATCCGGTGATAACTACTCGTCTTTTACTCATATTGTCCTCTTCTTCATATCTTTCCTGTATATATTACTTTTTTTTAAAAAAGATGGTGGAGCTAAGGTTGTTTTTTAGACTCCACCATCAGGTAAGTTGGCTCTAATTATTGAACGTTATTTTTCAAATATTCAACAACTTTTGCGACTGTTGTCAGCTGCTCAGCATCTTCATCTTCGATATCAATATCAAATTCTTCTTCGAATTTCATAATGAGCTCTACTGTATCGAGCGAGTCTGCTCCCAGATCTTCGATAAAACTAGCTGCATCTGTTACTTCACTTGCTTCTACGCCCAATTCTTCTACAATAATTTCTTCTACTTTTTTTCTGATATCCATTGTATCCTCCTGGATTTTTTTTGTTTTTTTTGTTTTTTATGATTATTTTCTAAATCAAACTTATTTTTTACATTATTAATCCACCGTCAACCTGAATTGTTTGACCGGTGATATATTCTGAATCTTTACTAGCCAAAAAAACGCAACAATCCGCTACGTTTTCGATCGATCCCATCTTGCCCAGAGGGATTGCCTTGGCATACTCTGCCACTACGTCTTGGGATAATTTTTCTGTCATAGCAGTCTCGATGAAACCGGGAGCAACAGCATTTACCCGAATATTGCGTGATGAAAACTCTTTGGCAGCAGATTTTGTGAAAGCGATCGTGCCACCTTTGGAAGCTGCATAATTTGATTGCCCGGCATTACCCATCAAGCCAATCACACTGGCAATATTAATGATCGCTCCCCTGCGCTTTTTCATCATATAACGACAAACTTTTTGGGTACAGATAAAAGTACCTTTCAGGTTTACATTCATCACCATATCCCAATCTGCTTCTTTCATTTTCATCAATAATCCGTCGCGAGTGATTCCGGCATTATTTACCAAAATATCGATCTGACCGTGCTGCTGGAAGATTTGCTTGAAAATCTCGGCAACTGCTTCGCTGTCGGCTACATTAGCTGCAAAACCTTCTGCTGAAAAATCTTCTGCCTGCAATTTATGCACTGCCTCATCTATCGCATCCTGAAATAGGTCCAGAATAATCACATGAGCACCTTCGGCAGCATATTTTCTGGCTATGCCAAAACCTATCCCACGAGCAGCTCCGGTGATTATTGCTATCTTTTTATCTAATCTTTTCATACAAATATCCTATTGTTTTAAATAATCTATTACTTTCTGCAGATCTTCTGCTTTGTCGATATGCAAGATTTTCACTTGGCGATTTATTTTGCGCATCATCCCGGAAAGAACTTTTTGCGGACCAAATTCTATAAATAATTCCACGCCTGCTGCGATCATCTTATTGATCGAATCGACCCATAAAACTGAAGATGTCACTTGGCGCGCCAGATTTTGCTTTATCGCTTCCGGATCTGTCACAAATTCTGCGTCCACATTGCAAACAACAGGAATTTTTGTCGAGTTAAATTGAATCTGCTTCATTTCCTGGCTCAGCCATTCACCAGCTTTTTGGATCAGGGGAGAGTGGAAAGGACCGCCAACTACCAAAGGTACAACCCTTTTGGCACCCGCTTCTGACAATAATTCACAAGCCTTATCCACCCCGGCTTTACTGCCGGAAATCACAGTTTGTACCGGAGTATTAAAATTTGCAGCCACAACCACACCTTCTTCTGAAGCTTGCTGACATAAATTGCGCACAGTATCCTCATCTGGGCCGATAATCGCAGCCATGGCAAAAGGTGTGCCGTCGTTGGCCTTGATCATAAATTCACCACGTTTGTGCACCAAATAGAGAGCATCGGAAAAATCTAGTACACCATTAGCTACCAAGGCGGAAAATTCTCCCAGAGAATGCCCGGCTACGTAGTCAGGTGTAAGCTCGATCTGTTTTTGCAAAGCACGCAAAGCAGCAATGCTATGGAAAAGAATTGCCGGCTGAGTAAATTTGGTTTCTTGCAATTTTTCTGCGGGACCATTTGCCATAATTTCGGCTAGGTTTGTTTTGTTTTTGGCATCAAAATCTGCCAAGATAGTTTGCAACTGAGGATCTTGCTCGATAAAATCCTGCGCCATTGTGATATATTGAGCTCCCTGTCCGGGGAAAAGGAAAGCTATTTTTTGTTTCATGTTAAATCTCCTTGCTTAATATCTGATCAATAAACTGCCTGAGGTCAAGCCAGCGCCAAAAGAAGACATTAGCACCAGATCGCCTTTGCGGATTTTTCCGCTGCGGATCGCCTCATCCAAAGCTACCGGAATAGTAGCGGAAGAAGTATTGCCATATTTTTCGATATTGATAATAACTTTTTCAGGATCAATTTTCATCTTGCGACCCAAAGCATCTATAATGCGTAGATTGGCCTGATGCGTAAGCAGCCAGTCGATCGATTTCACATCGAGTTTATTTCTTTTCATCACCAGGTCACAAGAGTTGAACATAGATTTTACTGCTAGTTTGAAGATGCGATTACCTTCCATCTCGACCGTATGCAGATTTTTTTCTACAGTTTCTTTGGTGGCAGGCATTCTAGAGCCACCAGCTTGTTGGATCAAGAGCTCGTTGTAGGCGCCATCTGCTGTGATATCACCATCGATAACGCGGCTGATATCTTTGGTTTCGGCTCGGGACATAATTGTGGCTCCTGCTGCATCACCAAATAAAACGCAAGTATTGCGATCCTGATAGTTGGTGATCTTTGTCAAGATTTCCACGCCCACCACCAAAACATGTTTGGCAGCTCCGTTTTCGATAAATTGTTTGGCAATATTGGAAGCATAGATCCAGCCGGGGCAACCGGCAGAAACGTCAAAAGCGGGGAAATTTTTCACACCTAGTTTTTTTTGAATAATACAGGCTGTGGAGGGAAAAGGGTGATCCGGAGAGATAGTACCCACTACGATCAGATCGAGATCTTTGGCGCGCAGGTTGGCGCTATCCAAAGCTTTTAGGGCAGCTTCATAAGCCAGATCAGAACTGGCTTGTTCAGGGCTGGCTACGTGGCGTTCAAACATTCCGGTTCGGGTGCGGATCCATTCATCACTTGTTTCGACGATTTTTTCCAGATCGAAATTATTTAATATTTTTTCCGGGGCATAGCTTCCGGTACCGGAGATTTTTGCATAGTAACGATTTACCATAATTTATAGTTCCTCAAAATACTCTTTTGCATGTTGGATAAAGCCGGATTCGGCGATTTTTACTGAGACTCGCACCGCATTTTTGATCGCTTTGGCATTAGAATTGCCATGAGAGACAATTGTAGAGCCATTTAATCCAACCAAGAGAGCGCCACCATATTCGGTGTGATCCATTTTTTTCTTCAAATAAGAAAATACAGGATATGAAAGTAAAGCGCCCAATTTAGCTATCCAATCTTTTTTAAATTGTTCTTTCATCATACTAAAGATCGAGTAGGCTACGCCTTCTACAGTTTTTAGCATTACGTTACCAACAAAGCCATCACAGACCACAACATCTACATCGCCGTCCAGCATAGTTTTGCCTTCGATATTTCCTACAAAATTGATATCTTTGAAATTTGCCAATTTTTTGTAAGCCGCTTTGGAAAGGTCATTACCTTTGGAGCTTTCTTCACCAATGTTTAGAAGGGCTACCCGCGGGGATTCATTTTGATAAAAAAATCTGGAATAGAGACTGCCTAGTTTGGCAAATTGTAGTAGATGATTTTCATCACAATCTACATTAGCACCCACATCCAAGATAATTTCAGGATTTTTGCGGGTGGGCAGTGTAATCGCAATAGCAGGGCGCAAGACATTTTTGATCCTACCATAAGTGAAAAGGGAAGCGGCCATCACAGCTCCGGTATTGCCGGCAGAAACCACACCATCGACGATCCCTTGCTGATGCAGCTTCACAGCTACAACCAGAGATGAATCTTTTTTCTTTTTGACCACAGTCGCGGGTTTGTCATTCATCGTGATCACCTCGCTGGCCGGCACAATCTCGATTCTCTCTTTGGGATAGAAATATTTGGCGAGTTCAGCTGCTAGTTCATCCGGCTTGCCAACCAGGTAGATCTTTTCGCAAAGCTCCTCATTTATTGCAATAACTGCACCTTCCACTTCCGGGAAAGGTGCATTATCACTACCGTATGCATCTATTGCAATGCGCATGGCTTTTAGTCTTCTATTGCTATAACTTGCTTTCCGTTATAGTGACCGCATTTGGCACAAATATTGTGAGGCTTTACTGCTTCGCCACAATTTGAACATTTTGCTATAGCAGGCATTACTGCCTTATAATGAGTTCTTCTCTTATCTCTTCTTGACTTTGAAGTTTTTCTCTTTGGTACTGCCATCTTATATCTCCTTTATCTTCAATAATATTTTTACTATTTTTATTTTTTTTCTCAAAAGCACGATAATACCTTTGGGAGCGACAAGTTATTTTAGGTCATTGATATGTCAAGATTTTAAGACTGGGAAACTATTCCCAATTATCTACAATCTTTATAATTAGCTGGCGGGCAGATATCTCTTTTGCAGAAAAATGAATCGAATTCAGTATCTTGGCTGCGGTGACTTTGCCGGCTGCTTCATCGTTACAGTAGATCTGGCCTATCTCATCTCCTTGCTCTATTTTATCACCGATCTTCAGCGGGAAATATGCTCCCGAAGAGTAGTCCAATTTGGAATCCAAAGTTTTGCGTCCCGCATCGATTCCGATCAGAGCAAAGCCGATCTGTTGACTGTCGATCGCTTCAACCCAGCCGCTGCTAGGCGAGATTAGGGGAATCTGATATTTGGCTTGTGGTAATAATTGGGGATTATCACAAACTTGCGGATCGCCACCTTGGTTGATGATGAACTTGCGGAAATATTCCAGCGCTGAACCATCATCGATTACTTGTTCTACCAGCTCGCCAGCACTCTCTTTATCTGCTGCTATTTTGCTCAATAGCAACATCTCTATTGCCAAAGTCTTGGTGAGCAGGTGAATATCGGCGACGCGCTTTCCCTGTAGGTATTCGATCGATTCCTTCACTTCCAAAGCATTACCGATATAATGACCCAAAGGTGAATTCATGTCTGAGAAGACGACAGTAACTTTTTGCCCCAGATTTTCTCCGGTCTGGGCTAGTAATTTGCCCAATCTTTCAGCTTGCTCGATAGTTTTGATAAAGGCGCCACTACCGACTTTTAGGTCGACTACCAGATTCTGAGCACCTTCCGCGATTTTTTTGCTCATGATGCTGGCTGTGATCAAAGGTAAGCTCTCCACTGTTCCGGTTACATCGCGCAGAGCATAGATTCTGCGATCAGCCGGTACCAGCTTTTCCGATTGGCTGATAATGGAAAAATTGGCAGAATCGATAAATTTGCGAAAATCTGATTCCGAGAAGTCTGTACGCAAACCGGGGATAGATTCTAGCTTGTCCAAAGTGCCGCCGGTGTGTCCCAAACCTCGGCCGGAGATCATGGGGATTTTGGCTCCGCAAGCAGCTACAATCGGCGCTAGCGGGATAGTGATTTTATCGCCCACACCGCCTGTCGAGTGCTTATCTACTGTATTTTCTGAGGCTGCAAACTTGATGCTGGCCCCAGATTCGATATAGATCTCGGTGAGAGTTTGCACCTCTTCTGGTTTCATCTCTCCAAAAAATATTGCCATCAACATTGCCGACATCTGGTATTCAGGTATTTCGCCTTCCAAATATTTGCCCACAAAAAAGCGAATCTCAGAGCGACTGAGTTCTGCGCCTTCTCTTTTCTTAATAATTAATTCTACTGGATTATATTTCATCATTGCTCCTTGTATAAGATTTCTTGCACGAAAAGCTCTGCTTGCTTTTCAGCTTGCCACTGCCAAAATAGCTTACCATCTACAAATGGAAGGCGATTATCGTGGCAAAGTGTAATTAGCGAAGTTATTTTTTTTGAGTAGGGCAAGTCAATTACTTTTATCTTATCCGAGCTAAAAAAGCTGCTTTCCAAGCCGGTTGCTGATAAAAAATCTTCTTGCTGCAAACCCAAAGATGTACAATTAATCAGCAAATCTAGCTGCTGGGGCGCAGCAGAGAAAGGGTAAAAATTACATTCGTACTTGTGAGCGAGCTGCTCAGCTTTGTCGATATTGCGACCGGTTAGGCTCAGATTGGGATAATCTGAAAAGGTGGCCAGCGCAGTTTCGGCGGTCTGACCGGTTCCCACAATCAAAATTGTCTCATTTTTTTGAACCTGCAGATATTGGGCGGCTTGCTGAAAAGCCAGGGCATCTGTATTATAAAGCTGATCTGAACGAGGGAGATAGAGATTTCTGGCCAGAAATTTATCGGCTAAACCCAGTCTGCAAGCGATCTCTGATTTATAAGGCATGGTGATGGAAAATCCGTAGAAGAGAGTTTTGTGAGATAACAGCCATTGCCAAAAATCTGAAAAATCATCGACAAACCAGGGCAGATAGCGGGCATTGAAAGCTTTCTGCTGAAAGAGCTGATTATAGTATTTCATGCCCAGCGAGTGATATACTTGCTCGCCGCCAATCAAGCCGCCCAAAGAGGTAGTTGGCTCGATCGCTGATAATGAGAAAAGTTCTGCCTCCTGCAGCGAGAGTTGACCGCTGGCTGTAGGAGGCAGAACTTTTCTCATTATCAGCGATCGATCCAACTACCTCTTTGGGCGGCTTGATTGGCGGCGAGCAAGTATATCACTCGCTGGGCATGAAATACTATAATCAGCTCTTTCAGCAG
>JAWOEN010000131.1:0-12101 GCA_046482725.1 Cloacimonadales bacterium (SeqCode) | reverse complement strand
ACTTATCTTTGCTCTCAACTACTCTGGTGATGAAGTAACTTGCCTTAAACTTTCCAATTCAGGAGAACTTATTTGGGAAAATCAGCAGATTGAGGATATTGAGCAAGCTAAACTTCTGGAAATGAGTCTTTTGGAAGATGATGAGATACTATTATCCTATGCTAAAGAGGTTGAATATCCTTTGAATGGTTATTACCTGCAAAAAATTTCTGATGATGGAGAGTTACTTTTTGCAGAAGAAGGTCTAGAAATTAAGCAGGTTAATTATCACACAGCTTCAGTTCAGGCAATAATCAATAATTATGCTGGAAAAATCTTCTGCTTCTGGAACGAATCAGTAGAACGTGAATCACAGATCGATCTAAAAATGGTAGACTACTTCGGGAATTTTATCTCTGAAGAGATCAATATCCAAACTAAAATATTCGGCTCAGTTTTTGATTATCAAATTATTGGTGTGAATAATGGGCCAATCTATTATTGGCGGGATAACTCAGATAGTGATAACCAAAAATTGGTCGTTCAAAAATTAGATGAAGAGGGGAATAAAGTTTTTGCTGATAAGGGCATTGATCTTTTTCCCAATCACAAGCCAGAGTATAATAATTATGATGTGATTTTCTCAGAAGCGGATAATCTGATATATGCTATCCTGATAGATGAAAACTCCAACGCTATGATAAACGTCATCGATCAATTTGGAAATTTTGTTGGGGAAGATTTGTCATTTGAAATAGATAGTAATGGGACCATACACCCTCAATTAAGTATTTATAATAATGATATCTTTGTTACCTGGGTTTCTAGTGAAAATGATTCTAGCATCATAAAAATGCAAAAGATCTCCGATGGTGAGATTGCCTGGTCAGAAAATAAGGAATTATTAGCTTCCGATAACTTTGGCTTTGATCAATACTTGCTAAGTGATGATTATCTAATCGTTAATGATTTACTGTCTTTCCCCCAGAGGAATTTGTCTGTTTACCGTTTTACTGAAGAGGGCGAATTACATCCAGATTGGCCAACCTCTGGAGTAACCCTAGCTCATCAAGCTAACATCAGTCAGCTTTCTGTTGCTGATAGTCCTAATGGTAAATTGATTAGTTGGACTAATTATCTAGATACATATGAGGAGCAGATTAATCTGCAAATTGTCAATTCTGATGGAAGCTTTATGTGGGCGGAACCGATTACCAATTTGCTCGCTAATTATGTTACAAATGATATCATCTTCAATAATGATATTTATCTTACGACAAAAACAGATGACTCAATAATCAAGCTACAAAAGTACTCCTTAGCCGGTGAAATAGTTTGGGAAGATGAGCTGGTAATAACTGATAACGCCAGTAAATTTTCTGTGATTTCTCTGGCAGATAATCTTGCTATCATTTGGCAAGAGGAGATCGCAGATGATAAAAACACGATTAGGTTGCAGGAAATCACTCCTGATGGTACGAAAATTTATGAGGAGCATGGAATTGCGATCTACAATGAATCGAGTTATTTAGAATCTCCTCAGCTAGTTTTTGACGGAGAATCTGCCTACACTGGAATAATTGATTATAGTTCTATGAAACCAACTTCGGAAGGCGTTTTAGCTTCTGGTCAGTTACTTGCCCAGAAATTATCGTTACAAACGTTATCTAGTAATGAAGAAACAATCAGTCCCAATGTTGTTTTAGCCAATTATCCCAATCCTTTTAATCCCACTACCACCATTAGTTTTAGCTTACCAAATGCTGTAGATAATTGCCAACTAGCGATCTACAACCTAAGAGGCCAGAAGGTTAAGACCTTGCTGAACCAACCTCTGCCGCGCGGAGAGCACTCTTATGTTTGGGATGGCAGCGACGGCCAAGGCCAGCCTCTCAGCAGCGGCGTATATTTTTATCAAATAGTCGGTGCAGATTTTCAGCTAACGCGCAAGATGTTATTGCTAAAATAGCAGCAACATTTTTTCTTCAAGCTTACCTGCCCCGGTGAGCTTGAAGTTTTTTTATCAATCTTGGAATACATTTTGCTATTACATTATTAAAAGATTAATTCATCTATACAAAGGAGAACAAATGAAAAAATTACTTACTGTTTTGGCTATTTTTGCTACGATCAGCTTCTTACAAGCTGCTACTTTCACCCATACTTATAGCTTTTCCCAACCGGAAATTGTTACTGACAATGGCGAATCTGTCTTGATATTTACTGAAAGTGTAAACTTAGGTGACGAAGGAAATCCGTTGATTCCACAATTTGCCGCCACTTTACTGCTTCCTCAAGATTCGGAATTGCAAAATATTCGCATTATCTCAACTGAATATGAAACTTTGGACCAACCCATCCGCCTCAAGCCGGCCGGAAAAGTTCATCCCATCTCACAGCCGGTTGCCGCTGATTATCAAACCCAGCCCAATGCTGCCATCTATCAATCAGATCAAGCCTATCCTGAGCAAATTATTGAGCATAGCTCTACCCACTATCTGGGCGGACACTCGATCGGTTCTTTCATTATCTCTCCTCTCAGATATTATCCCAGCCAAAATAGAGTAGATGTTCTCAAAAATATTACTCTGGAAATCTCCACAACCACTGCTCGCAATGCGCAAAACCTGCGGCAGATGCTCTCTTCTACTTCATTGACCCAACAGCGAGTATCCCACTTGGTAGATAATCAATCTCAAATCTTGAACTACTCTTATGCCAATACTACCCGCGATGAAGAGGTAGATCTGCTGCTGATTACCTCGGCCGAACTGGCAAACTATTTTAACGATTATGTTGATTACAAGCGCTCGACCGGCTATATCACTGAAGTTGTCTTGGTGGGTGATATTGCCGAAGATTATCCCGGAGCCGACCTGCAGGAAAAAATCAGAAATTGCATCATCGATTATTATCAAAATAAAAACTTACAATACGCTATCTTGGGTGGTGACGCTGATCCGCAGAATGCTGCTGATAATATTATTCCTCACCGTGGTTTCTATGGCTCGGTTGGCGACAACGTTGATAACGATATCCCTTCCGACCTTTACTACAGCAACCTTGATGGCACCTGGAATGATGATAATGACCAATTTTGGGGAGAAGCGGACGAAGCTGACCTGCTGACAGAAGTAATAGTTGGCCGCATCGCTGTCGATAGTCCCACAGAAGTTCTCAACATGACAAACAAATTATATATGTACCAAAACGAGCCAGTGATCGACGATATCGAAACTTTTTTGCTGACCGGAGAATACCTCTGGCCTGAAACTTATGGCGGCATGTATATGGACGAATTGATCGGACTGAGCAATGCCAACGGCTACACTACCAACGGCATCACCGAGAACATCACCATTAACACTCTCTATGAACAAACTTATGCCTGGGGCTCTCAAGATATTTTCAATCAATTCAATAACGTCGGAGTAAATATGTTGCATCATCTGGGACACTCCAACACCGACTATAATATGCATCTTTATAATTATCATGTAACTGAAAGTAACTTTACCAATGACGGCGTCAACCGCGGCTATGTTTTGGGCTATTCCCAAGGCTGCTATCCGGGATCTTTTGATAATCGCAGTACTTCTGCCAATTCTTATGGTGATGATTGCATCGCTGAAAGATTGACAACCATCGCAACCGGTGAAGCTGCCTTTGTGGCAAATTCTCGCTATGGCTGGGGTATGCAAGGTAGCACAGACGGAGCTAGCCAACATTTCCACCGCGAATATGTCGATGCTATCTTTGGCGAAAATATCACCACCATGGGCGGTGCCAATACAGATTCCAAAGAAGATAAGATTGCCTTGATCAACAGCCAAACTGTGATGCGTTGGGTTGCTTATGAGTTGACTCTTTTCGGTGATCCCAGCCTCAATGCCTGGACTGCCAATCCCACTGATATGGTAGTAAATCATACACCCAGCGTCTCGATCGGCTCCAGTCAGATAAATTTTAGTACCAGCAGCGCTAATGCCAGAATAGCTCTGATGCAAAGTGGACAACTGATCGGTCGTGGCCTGACAGACGATTTTGGTTCGGTTCTGATCGAAACTTTCCAACCCATCTCCAATGCTGAACCTATATCCGTTTCTGCGATTGCCCACAACAAAAATCGTTATCAAGGCGAAATCCTAGTTGTCTCAGATCAACCGTATGTAGTAGTAGAATCGACCGAGATCAATGATGAAGATGGTAACGGTCAGGTAGATTATGCTGAAGCTGTGCAACTTGATATCACCATGAAAAATGTGGGAACAGAGCCGGCAACCGATGTAAATGTAATTTTATCGACTGACAATCCTTATATCACCATTACCGAAGCGGAAGCCAATTTTGGTGATTTTGCGGCAGCTCAGGAGATCAATCTGCAAGATGTATTTGCCTTTGAAGTAGCTGAATTTATTCCTGATCTGGAAAATGTCTCCTTCACGCTCACTGCTTCCGATGCAGATTATGAAGACTGGAACTCTAATTTCAATCTTGTCTTACACGCTCCGGTTCTAACCAATGATAATGTGGTTATCAACGATACTTCCGGCAATAACAACGGCCTCTTTGATCCGGGAGAAACTATCCAATTGATCTTGCCGATCAATAATATCGGGCACTCAACCTCACCAGAGATCAATGCTACTCTTAGCAGCAATAACCCAAATGTTACGATGGAAACAGCTAGTGTGGAAGTGGAGTCAGTAGATGTAGGTAGTGCCGAAGATGCAGTTTTTCAATTCGCTCTAGATTCGGCTATTCCCGTCGGCGAAGTTATCACTTTCAATTTTGATGTTTCAGCTGCTGACTATACTTTCAGCAATACTTTATCCTTCTCAGTTGGCCTGATTATCGAAGATTTTGAGACTGGAGATTTCTCTGCTTTTGATTGGGAATTTGGCGCTAATCCGTTTGAAATTTCCGATGGAGCAACTTCGGGAGATTATTGTATCAAATCCGCTGCAATTGGCTCCAATCAGGATTCTTCCATAGAGATAACTCTTGATGTTTTAGCAGACGGCGAGATCAGCTTTTTCCGCAAAGTATCTTGCGAATCAGCTCCGGCCGGGTCCGAATATGATTATCTGGCTTTCTATATCGATGGCGAGCAGCAAGATACTTGGGATGGCGAAGAAGGCTGGGTCGAAGTAGCCTTTGAGGTTGCTGCCGGCGAACGCACCTTTAAGTGGGAATATCACAAAGATGGTTATGTAGATTCGGGAGCAGATGCAGCTTGGATAGACAAGATCACCTTCCCCTCTGTCTCGATCGAAGTTCCGCCTACGATCTCTGCCAATATTTATGAGATCGAACATGAAATGGGAATGGATGAAACTCATGAAGTAATCTTCAACCTATCCAATATTGGTACCGGCGAATTGGAATACTCGATTGCCGGCACACCGACTTGGCTGAATCTATCTCCCACTAGCGGCATTTTGGCCGGCGGAGAATATAACGAAATTTCAGTTGAGATCAGCACCGAAAATCTCTCTACCATCACCTATAATTCCAATATTATCATCACTGATAACTTTGAGAATGAAATCGTTATTCCGGTTTCTGTCAGTGTAACTGAGGTGAGCTCGGAAGAAAATGTTCCGCTGATCACAGAGCTGAAAGGTAATTTCCCCAATCCTTTCAATCCCACCACCACCATCAGCTTTGCCTTGGCTTCGGCTCAGCATACCAACTTGCAGATCTACAATGCCAAAGGTCAGCTAATCTCTACTCTGCTAAATGAAGAACTGGAGGCCGGATATCATGATGTGGTTTGGGACGGTAAAGATCGGAGTGGTAAAAATGTAGCAAGCGGCATCTTCTTCTACAGATTCCAGACTGCTGAAAAATCTACCACCAGAAAAATGTTGCTGCTGAAATAAAGTGCAAAATCCCAACTAGATTTTTGCATTTGACAGCATAGATAAACTGCAAAATATATCCTGCGAGTATAAAGCTGGCAGGATATATTTTTTAAGAAAATTTTATAAAAAAAGTTAGGAGTTTAAATGAAACAAAAATTATTTTTATTATTAATCGGAATTATTATTATTTCTCCGATCTGGGCAGATTGGGATCCGGCTGATCCTTTTCCCTTTTCCCATCACCTCAGTGATTTGGAGCTAGAACAAAAAGCAGATATAGAACGTAACTTTATCGAGACTGATCCTCCGGTGGGTCCAGTTCGTCCCATCGCTGAATGGGAACCGATGAAAGCTGTGATGATTCGCTATCCTTTTGGTATTCCGCTAGATTTGATCGAAGCGATGGCGGAAAATAATCCCATAATCTGCATCGTGACCAGCTCTCAGCAAAATTCAGCTAGCAACGCTATGCAAAATGCCGGCGTCAATATGGAGCATGTCAGTTTTATGAATTATTCTACCGAAACCTATTGGACTCGCGATTACGGCCCTTGGTTTGTAGCTTATGGCGAAGATGAAATCGGAGTAATAAATTTCAAATACAATCGCCCCCGCCCTACTGATGATGATATCCCCATGCATTATGCTGATGAAAACGGCTTGGAATGGTTTGGTATGAACGTGGAACACACTGGCGGCAACTATATGACAGACGGCTATTATCAAGCTGTCAGCACTGATCTGGTTTATGATGAAAACGACCTTAGCGCAGCTGAAATCCGCGAAAAATTTGCCTCCTATCTGGGCGTGACAGATTTCCATATCACACCAGATCCCTTGGGAGATTATATCAAGCATGTGGATTGCTGGGCAAAATATCTGGATGTCGATAAGATATTGATCTCGCGCGTTCCCGCTAGCCATACTCAATATGATGAATATGAAGCTGTGACCGCATATTTTGCCGGTCTCACCAGCTCTTACGGTACTCCCATGCAGGTTTTCCGAGTTGATATTCCGGGCAATAATCAGGTTACTCCCTTTACCAATTCACTGATTTTAAATGGACAAGTATTTGTACCGGTAACCGGTACCTCCTACGATGCCGCCGCTTTGGAAGTGTATGAAACAGCAATGCCGGGCTATGAAATCATAGCTGTGAATCCTGGCGCCCAAGGTTGGCTCAATACTGATGCTCTGCATTGTCGTACTCATGAAATCGCCGATGACGAGATGCTCTATATCGCCCATCAGCCGGTAATCAATGCTGAAGTGAATGAACCCATTACTGTGGAAGCCAGCTTTATCGCTTATTCCGATGCAGAGCTGCTGACCGATGAGCTGATTGTCTCCTATCAGATTGATGGCGGAGAATTTACTGAATTAGTGATGGAAAATGTCTCGGATAATAACTACATAGCCACCCTGCCGGCCCAAGCAGCCCTGACTGAAATTGGTTACTATATTAGTGCAGCTGATCAAGCTGGCAAAACTGCCCATCATCCCTATATCGGCGCTGCTGATCCGCATACATTTTTGGTAGGGACTCCCCAGATCGCGCTTTCCGCTAACCAACTGGAGCTGACTGTTGCGGCCGGGACAATGGCAGAAACTGATTTCACTATCTCCAATCCCGGAGAGTTGCCTCTCACCTACAATATTAGCTACTCAGCTCAAAGCGCTGATCGTGAAACTCATGAATATGAGATCGCTGACAGCCCGGCTGCCAACGCCTACAATAGCAACACTTACACCGAAAACAACTGGCATGATTTTTCCATCGCAGAATCCGGTACTATCAGCACTCTCTCCCTAAACTACGCTTGGCAAACAGATTCCTATCCGGACGAAGGTAGCTTCTGGCTAGAATCACCCGCTGGAACTACAGCTACTGTAGCCAGTGGACAAACCAGCGGTAACTACAATCTCGATTTGGCTCAGTTCAATGGCGAAGAGATGCAGGGTGATTGGAAGATCTGGATTCAAGACAGCTACGGAGATGGCGGACATCAAGCCAGCAATATTACGCTTAGCATCAATAGCTTGTCGGCAGAAGAAGATTGGCTGACAATCTCGCCGCTGAGCGGAACTATCGCCGCCGGCGAAGCTAACCAGATCACCGCCGAAATCAATGCTAGCGAACTGGCAGACGGCGCTTATCTCGGAACTGTGATTATCGAGAATAATTCTCCGGGAGAATCTACTGAACTAGTAGAAATAGCTTTGACTGTGGGCAATGTCTCGGCAGATTCTCAGCAGCTAGCTTTGACCAAATTGCATCACAATTATCCCAATCCCTTCAATCCTACCACCACGATCAGCTTTAATCTGGGCAGTGGTGATAATGCGACTGAGCTGACGATTTATAATCTGAAAGGTCAGAAAATCACACAATTGCTCAATGAGCAATTACCGGCCGGTAAACATTCTGTGGTCTGGGATGGTACTGACGCCAGTGGCAGCAGTGTGGCCAGTGGAGTTTATTTCTACAAATTATCAAATGGAGATTTTGTAGATAATAAGAAAATGATTTTGCTGAAATAGTCTGACCGCAAAATAATTATAAGAGCCCTTGGAGATAATTTCCAAGGGCTTTTCTGTTACAAACAAGCTCGCTCTGAACTGACTAGAGTGAGATAAACGAAGTTTAGATTGAACTTATAAATTATTACTTTGTGAGTATCTTCCAAGATAAGTTAGCAATTTTGTTTTTTCCCAAGAAACAACTGCTGAAAGCAAGCCGGCGAAATGTTTTTTTTGCGAAAATATTCCACAAATAAAAAAATGGTTGCAGGATAAAGTGTTTTTAAATATCTCTCTTGGCATCATATAAATATCTCAAATGGAGGCAAGATGCAAAAGATTCCTAGACTTCAGGACGCTGACCTGAAAGGGAAAATTGTGCTGGTTCGAGTAGATCATAATGTAGCACAGCAGCATGTGGTAAAAGATCCTTTCCGGATCGATGTAACTTTTGGAACACTGTTCAATATCTTATCAAAGGGTGGAAAACTGATCTTGATGAGTCACGTAGGTCGCCCCAAAAACAAAGAAACGGGCAAGATCGATATGGACTCTAAATATAATGTAGAACCTATCGTAAAATATCTGGAGAAAAAACTTTATACCAAATTTATCGTTCCCGATTTTAAGGAAGATCATGAAAATGGTGGATTTTTGGGAGTAGATACTGCTATCAATCTCTTGATCAAGCAGTTACGATTGGGCGAAATCGATGGTATCTATCTGCCAAATCTGCGTTGGTTCAAAGGTGAACAAGCCAAAGGACAAGATGCTGAGAAATTTGCCGAGCAATTAGCCGGCTTGGCTGACGTCTATGTAAACGATGCTTTTGGTTCTTGGCAACCTCACACTTCCACAGTTGGCGTCACCGAACATCTACCCTCGTATGCCGGCTTTTTGATGCAACACGAAATCGCCAGTTTAGAGCAGATATATCAACCAAATCACCCACTACTGGCTGTGATTGCCGGCTCCAAATTTGATACCAAAATCGATCCACTCAATTCTCTGCTGAAGAAAGTAGATTATCTGATGATGGGCGGTGTGATCTATAACGCTTATCTCTGTGCCAAGTATGATATCGAGATCAAAGGTGTGGATGAGAAAGAATTGGCGATTGCCCGAGATTTTCTAAAAATCTCCAAACGCTATAGTAGCAAATTGATCGAGCCACCTTTTGTGGTAGAATCTGATACTCTGGATGGTAAAATTCCGGGAAAATTTCGCACAGTGGACGTACGCAAACTGAATAAAGGTGATAAGCTAAATTATGTTCTGGATATTGATCCCAAATCTTTTGAAATATCTGAGATCAGACAGAAAATTTTGGCTTCCAAAAGCATCTTCGTCAACGCTGTGATGGGTATGATGCCACATTTTGCTGAAGGCACCAAAACTATGTATGCTCTGATAGACCAGAACAGAACTGCTAACAAAATGTTTGGCGGTGGTGACACCTTGCAAGAGTTTAGATCTTTGCTGCCCGGCACTTATATCGCTGCAGTAGATGACCCCAATTACTATTTCTTTTCAGGTGGAGGCACCATCCTGAAAGCCATTCATGAAGGCAAAGTTACCGGCTTGGCTCCGGTCAAAGCTTTGATCAAAAACGGTGGAAATAAATTCCGCCACTTTTAAAAAAATTAATTAAATATCAGGAAGATCTCTATTGGCTTAGAGGTCTTCTTTGTTTTAGGAGAAAAATATGTTTGCAACAGCAAAATACCAAGTTTTAGAAATTTCTCACCAAGTAGATTTTGGATTGTATCTAAAGACTCCGGAATCAGAAAGTGACGATGTGGTTCTGCTGCCCAAAAAAGAGATTCCGGAAAATTTTGAGCTTGGTGATAAAATCAAGGTTTATATCTACCGAGATTCGGAAGATCGCCAGATTGCCACAACTCGTCAAGATCTGCCAGAACCTGATGAGATAAGGTTATACGAAGTTTTGGCACTCAATAATATCGGTGCATTTATGGATTGGGGTCTGAGCAAAGATCTCTTTCTTCCCCACTCCCAACAGCGGGTAAAAGTGAAAGAAGGCCGCAAATATCTGGCAGCAATCTATGTGGATAAATCGGATAGAATCTGCGCGACCACCTATATCGAGAAATTTTTGCGCACCGATCATAACTATGTGCAAGGTGATGAGATCAGCGCTACAGTCTATCGCATCAAAGAAGATTTCGGCGCGATCATGGCGGTAGATAACAGCTTTATGGCGCTTCTACCCAGCGAGCAAGTAGATCCTCATTTGAAGGCAGGCGATACCATCCAAGGCTACGCCGCGCGCGTTTTGGAAGATGGAAAGATCGATTTTTCCATTCATAAAGTTGCTTATTTACAGAGAAAAGATGACGCTGGTATGATCTTGGAACAATTGCAGGCTGCAGGTGGATTTTTGCCCTTAAACGATAAAAGCTCGCCCCAAATGATCGACAAAACTTTTGGGATCAGCAAAAAAGCTTTCAAGCGGGCGATCGGAAATTTGTTGCGCCAGAAAAAGATTAGCTTTGCCGATGACGGGATTAAAATGCTCTAAATGGAATATTTTAGCGAGCAGGTGATCAAATTTATCGCTGCGATTCCTGCCGGCAAAGTGGTAGCTTACGGGCAGGTTGCTGCAGCCTGTGGCAAGCCCCGGGCTGCCCGCCAAGTTGCCCGCATCCTGAAAAATTATTCCGCCCAACTGCAGCTGCCCTGGCAGCGCGTGATCAATAGCCGAGGCCAAATATCACTGGGCAAAAATGGTGGCTATGAAGAGCAAAAAGCGCGCTTGCTTAGCGAGGGAATAATTTTCGACGAAAATGATAGTGTGGATTGGGAAAAATTTGGGTGGCGCCCAGATCTATAATCCAGCCGCCAAATTTGTTTTGAGAAATTACTCAGCTTATCCTGATTCAGTGGTTTGCCGCCAAATTAGCGGATATGATTCAATAGATATTTTTTCACCAATTCGGGATCCTGATATTTTCCCAATAAAGCCATCAACTTCAGACGCATCTTGGGGCCTTTCAGGTCTCCACCCATGATCACACCTCTCTTCTGCAAAAAGAGTCCGCCACCTTCATAACCATACTCGGCCAATACTCGTCCCGTATGCGAGCTGGATACCACCACCACAATGATGCCCGCTTGCAAAGCTTCTTCGATGGCCGGAACCATTGCTCTTGGCACATTGCCACGACCAAAAGCTTCGATCACTATCGCTTTGGTGCCCGAGGCGATCGAGGCTCTGATAAATTTACCATTTAAGCCGCTAACGCATTTGATCAAATCAACTGCCGAATCGATCTCGGTGGTAAAAACTCGCTCTTGGGCAAATACTTCCCGATAAAAAATTACCTGGTCGGGATCGACAATTCCCAAAATACCAGTCCAAACCAAAGGCACCCATGACTATCACGGTTGGCCCAGTCAAAAACCAGCTTGAGATACTTCTCAACGGCACTTTCCATCTGCGTGGTGAAGACCCAGTCCCACCAACGATACTGCCGATCGGTGATCTCAATCTTCATGCGTTCGCGCATATAAACCTCATGGCGGGCCCAGATGCGATCGCGCTCAGAAGTCAATTTCCGCATCGAGATCATCCTTGAAGGTTGGGTCAGTCGGATCGCCTTGGTTGTGCAGATAGAAGCCTTTCCCAAGTTCGCCCTCTGATGTTTTGGCGGTTTCCGTGTTGAGCTCCCACGTGTTTGGCCCAAAGATCACGCTGCCTTTAAGGGTGTA
>JAWOEN010000104.1:0-22490 GCA_046482725.1 Cloacimonadales bacterium (SeqCode) | reverse complement strand
TGAATCTTATAGTATTCATCTTTATAGATCGCTGAGACAAATATCACCGGAATAAAGCGTCCCTTTTTGGTTTTCTTCATCATCTCGATCGTTTCAAAGCCATCCATTTCAGGCATCTGCACGTCGATCAGAATCAGGGCAAAGTCATGCTTCAAAACTTGTTCCAAGGCTTCACGTCCCGAGGATGTTCTGATAAAATCAATATTTTCTATATCTTCCAAAATTGTTTCCAAAGCTATCAGGTTTTCGATCTTATCATCTACAATCAATATTTTTGCATTATCCATTATAACTCCTAAAATTATTTATAAATCCAGACTCTCATCATAGATAGTAATCTGTTCACATCAAGAGGTTTAGCCAGATAATCATTAGCACCTGCTTCAATGCAAATATCTTTATCTCCGCGCATCGCTTTGGCAGTCAAGGCAATGATCGGTAATTTCTTCAATTTGGGTATTTTACGAATTTCGCGCATCGCTTCATAGCCGTCCATCACCGGCATCATGATATCCATCAAGACCAGATCAATCTCATTTTCTTTTTGCAGCATCTCCAGTGCTTCTTTGCCGTTGGCAGCTGAAAAGACATTCATCTCATACTCTTCTAATGCTCCGGTCACGGCGAAGACATTGCGGATATCATCATCTACCACCAAGATATTTTTCCCGGCAAAAAATTGATCGCTGTTGTGCAGCATCTGAATCATGCTTTGTTTTTCTTCGGGTAAATCTTTTACCACCTGATGCAGATAGAGCGCTACTTCATCTACCAATCTTTCAGCAGATTTTTCGCCCTTGATGATGATAGATTGTGAGTATTTTCGCAACCTATTTTCCTCTTCCCTACTGATATCACGCCCAGTATAGATGATGACCGGCGGCAGATCTTCGATATCCAGCGAGTGGATTTTTTGCAAAATCTCGAATCCGCTATAATCGGGCAAACCAATATCCAAAATAATACAATCAAATTGGGAATCTCTGATCAGCTTTAGTGCTGCCTGTCCGTTGTTGGCGGTATCAAAAACCACATCAGAGCCACCAATAATGCTCTTGATAACTTTCTGCGTATCAAGATTATCCTCCACGATCAGGATGCGATTTATCTGCTTGTTAAACAGATGTTGAATCCGCTGAAAACTACTTTCCAGCTCTTCCGGTTTCACCGGCTTGCTTAGATAACCCACAGCGCCTTTTTCATAAATATTATCCTGATAATCGTCAGCACTCATAATATGCACCGGGATATGGCGCAGATTTTTATCTTCCTTCAAAATTTCCAAAACTTGCCAGCCATTCATTCCGGGCAGATGAATATCCAGAATTATCGAATCCGGCTGATATTTCGCGATCATATCCAATCCACTTTCTCCATCGCTGGCATGGATAAATTTCATAGCTTTCTCATGAGCTACATCTTTTAGAACTTTGGCAAAATTGGCATCATCTTCGATTACCAATACCGTTTTATCCTCGGCGCTAAGAGTATCGCGATCATCGGCGATCGAGCTGACGGAATTTGGTTTGATTATCTTCTGCTGAGATGACGCAGTCTGAGCTGCTGCTTTTTCTGTTGCAGATTGATAAGTTTTCTCAGTTTTTTCTTTAGTCTCTGCTGAGTTTGGGATAGCTGAGCTTGGTTGTGGAGGCTTTTCTTCCGCGTCAGCTTCTGCTATCACTTCCGGAATGATAATAGTGAAAACAGAGCCTTGGCCCACTTCGCTGTTTAGATGTATCTCACCACCCAACAATTTTGCTAATTCTCGCGAAATCGATAAGCCCAAACCTGTGCCGCCATACTTGCGAGAAGTGCTGCCATCTTCTTGCTGAAATGCTTCGAAAATTGCCTGCAATTTATCAGGCTTGATACCGATCCCGGTATCTTTGACGGCAATCGCCACACTATTGTCTGCTTGCAAATGGGAGTTTTGCATCTCCAGTTGGGAGGAAGGTCGCTGAAAACTGATCTCAATATAGCCCGTACTGGTAAATTTCAGAGCGTTGGAGAGAAGATTTTTGATGATCTGTTGCAATCTTTGTAGATCGGAAGAGATCGTGGCAGGTAGGTTATCGGCAAATGCAAATTTCAGCTCCAGATTACGCTCTTGGAATTGATGACTGAAATTGCGCACGATATTGTTTTTTATCTCTTTCAAACTAAATGTACTAACCGATATTTTCATCTTACCAGCTTCGATCTTGGAAAGATCTAATATTTCATTGATCAGATTCAGCAGATCTTTGCCGCTGCTGTTGATTATCTTGGCCGATTCTACCTGTTTATCATCCAGATTTCCCCGCTTATTCTTGGCGAGATTATTGGAAAGGATCAACAAACTATTGAGCGGAGTGCGCAATTCATGGCTCATATTGGCCAAAAATTCACTTTTGTACTTACTGGCTAGTTCTAGTTTTTGGGCTTTATCTTTCAGATCTCTTTTGGCCTGTTCCAAAACTTCATTTTTCTCTTTGATCTCTTTTCTGTTTTGCTCCAAATACTCTGTTTTTTCTTCCAGCTCTTCATTGATCGCTTTCAGCTCTTCTTGTTGCAGCTTCAGGTTTTCGGTAGCTTTAGAGAGTTCCTGACTGTTTTTGGCCAAAGTCTCATTGGTTACTCGCAGCTCTTCTTGCTGTGTTTCCAATTCAGCTGCTTGCTGCTGTGTCTCTTCCAAGAGCTCGCGACTGGCTTCTCGGGTCAGAGCCAAATCTATCGCAAGTCCCAGATCTTTGCTGACCAATTTTATGAAGCTGAGGAATCTCGGCGAATAGAGCTCGATCGAAGCTAGCTCCAGCACGCCCAAAACCATATGTTGATAGCTAAGTGGAACTACCAATAAATTGGCCGGGGCTACTTCGCCCACTAAGGTAGGAAGGCGATGCGGAATTTTGTCCAATTTATCAATGTTAATTATCTGGTTACTATCGGCAGCTTCGCCTACCAAACCTGCTCCGGGCTTGTAGCTACGTTTCACCTCATCTTTGGTAATCTGATAGCTGGCTGAAAGCTGGAAACTACTTGCTTGACTTGACCAAAGATAGATCGTGCCAATTTGTGAATTACTGAATTTTGCCAAGAATGTGATGATTTTTTGGCTCAATTTATCCAAAGTGAGATCTCCTCGCAATTGATCATCCAAAGATTTTTGGCTGCTAATTAGCCAATTATTCTCAGCAATTTTTTGGTTACTCTCCTTTATCTTCTGCGCGTTCAAATTTATTTCAGTAGTATCGGTAAAACTTTCGACCACGCCAATAACATCTC
Source organism: Cloacimonadales bacterium (SeqCode) (assembly GCA_046482725.1). GTDB lineage: Bacteria > Cloacimonadota > Cloacimonadia > Cloacimonadales > TCS61 > DAOWES01. The sequence goes on along the minus strand of JAWOEN010000104.1, from coordinate 19,226 downwards.
CGGCTTCATTGCGGATGGGATTGGATGTTACTTTACAATGCTTGATTTTTCCATGCATCAAATCGCAGGCTAGATCTGCTTCCACTGTTTTACCCTGCTTCATACTTTGCTTTAGGAAACATTCGTCACTACCGCAAGCGTTAAATTTTAAGAGATCAAAACATTTTTTTCCGATAGCAGAGCTAGCATTCTTGATATCTAAGATTTCCAACATGGCAGGATTGAGGTCTGCCACCGTATAGTCAGCATTGATGGCAATAATTGGCGAAGAAGCGTTCATCACTTGTTGCAGCTTTTTCTTGGTCTCAGCGATGCTTCTCTCGAAAGCTTTGCGTTCTGAAATATCTCGTACACTGGCGTGGATAAATTTTTCATTGGGCAATTCGATCTTGGTGAGAACAACTTCTGCCGGGAAAGTAGTACCATCTTTTCTCTGATGTATCCACTCGGTTTGAGCCGAGCCAGCAGCCAAAGTATTGTGCAAAAGTTTTTCAGATTTTTCCAAAGAATTGGCGCCATTTTCCTGTTTTTCAGGTGATATCGAGGCCGGCGAAGTATCTATAAAATCCTCTTTGCTTTTCATACCAAACATCTTTACAGCTGCTTCATTACAATCGATAAACTTTCCACGCGATAGCAGAAAGATAGCATCACCCACACTGTCAAACATCGATCTGTACTTGATCTCCTGCGCCTTTATCTCATCACGATACCGTTTTTCTTGAGTGATATCCATGATCGTCACAACATTCAAAACATGCGCTTGCTGCTTATCATAGACTTGATTTACCAATAGTTTGCCATATCGTATTTTTCTGTTTTGATCGTAAAACTCTATCTCATATTTAGAATCTACCTTTTCGCCCTGGCGTTTGCGCTGCTCTTGGATGATTTTCATTTTTGACTTTTTGGTAATAAAATCCAGCTCCAAGACGCGTTTTCCTATAATATCTTGCGGAGAATAGCCCAGCCACAATTGTACTTTATTATTCAGATCTACCACAAAGCCAGCCGAATCTGTCAGGATGATGGCAGCAGGCGAAGCTTCGAACATTGTCCGATATTTTTTCTCCTCTTTTTCCAAAGTGGCTTGCATCTGCTTGATTTCAGAAACATCAACAAATGTGGCAATCAAGAGTTCCCTCTTCCCTACTTTTATCGGTTTGATAGTCTTCAGAAGATAAATTTCTTTTCCTGATTTATCCAATATTTTACTTTCTGCTTTTCTCTCGCTTACATCGGAATCCAGGGTCAAGCGCTCACTTTCTGTTTGATCTGAGAAATATTTATAATAACTTTTTCCGGTCAATTCTTGCGGTGAAAATCCGATCATTTCAGCTGCCACCGGATTTACATATTCCAGCCGATAGTTTTGGCTATTGATCAAGACAACTCCGGCTGCAGTGGAATTTAGCAGAGCTGTAGTATATCTCTCTTTTTCCTGCAGATCTGTCGTCATAGTATTTATTGCTTTTGCCAAACTATCTTGCTCGCTTTGAGGAGTGATCAGCTTAGAATAATTTCCGGCATCAATGCGTTCGTCTTGCCTGATGGTTTGCTGTAAATTTTCTTTCATCATTTGCAGAGAATGAGCCAATTTTCCCAGTTCATCTCTTTTTTTGACCTCTATTTTTTCTGAAAAATCTCCCTGCGATATTTTATCGGAAAATCTACTGAGCGCTAAAATTGGTTTGGAAAAACTTCTAGCAAAGTAGAGAGCACTAATAATGATGATAATGATCAAAAAAGCGGTAAGAAAAATTATCCTAAAAGTAAGCTGCCTGATAGGAGCCAAGATCTCTTGCACTTCTACCTCAGTGATCAGTAGCAGATCAAAATCACTTTTGAAAATAGTTTTGAGATCTAACAGCTGAGCAGCAGCGAAAACTTCTTGCCCTGCATAATTTTGGGTTTGATGTAGATCCAGAAGCAGATTGTTCTCTGTCCTGTGCCGATATTCCTTGAAGAAATATTCGCTGGTACTGCTGATAATCTTTTTGTTTAAGATCTCGTTTTTCTGAGAATTTCTGAGCTCGGTTCTCAGCAGAAAATCTTCTCCTACCAGATAGGATTGAGCTGTTTGGCCCAGATCTGATTTTACCGAAAATATTTTGCTGAGCTCTGTAGCATTCATCTGAAAGGCAATGAAGCCTTTGTTGTTACCTTCTATGATAATGGGAGAGGTAACAAAGCCCGAAGGCAAATTTTGGCTGGGAGCATAAAATTCAAAATCAGAAATAGAGCTTTGCCCTGTTCTGGCAGCATTACGCACAGACTTGGCAAAATTACTTTTTCTCAGCTCAGACTCCAAAACATTCAAGCCCAGATCTGCTTCTTTTCGATAAGAGTAGACTATTTCTCCTGCGCTGTTCAAAATCAAGCTGTCATAAAAATGGTATTCTGCCTTTAGCTCTGCAAAATAGTTATCCAAATTTTCAACTTTTTGCAGAAATTGTTTTGATTGGGAAATCTGCTGCACATCAGAAAATTTACCCAGCATCCTGCTAAGCTCAGAGATCTCTTGCTGATCAATAATATTGTTGGCGGTTAGTCGCAAAATTTTGGCGATATCTTGCCAATAATTTACCACCTGCTGCTGTTCCATCTGCATCTGATGCGCGATCTTTTCCGAAAGCTCGGCAAGCTGCGCCTCTTTGCTATAATGGATTAGATAAGAACCCAATAAGATAATTGGTACAATTGCTAAAATTACCGAGAGTATCAGCAATTCATGAGAAATTTTAAAATTTAGTTTTTTTACATCTTTCATTTAGTTTTCCTTTTATCTAGTTTTGCCAACAAAGTAGCGATTTTTGCTAAATCTAAGACATGATCAATTTTTCCCGTAGCGATCGCGGCAGTGGGCATTGCCTTATATTCGGCTTCAGCCGGAGCTTGGGCAATGGTTGTACCGTGCATTTGTTTTATCATCTCCAAAGCAGCTGAGCCATCATTATTGGCGCCGGTCAAAATAATTGCCAACAAATTTTTGCCAAATACTGCAGCTGCACTTTCCAGAAATACATCGATTGAAGGGCGGGAATAATTTACTTTTTGATCCACACTGAGAGCAAAAGTAGCAGCATCTTCCATCAGAAGGTGAAAATTTGGGGGAGCTACATAGATTTTTCCCGCTTCCAGAGGCATTTTATCTTCGGCAAATAGTACGGGATTGGCAGTTTGTCGGTTGAAGATATCGATCAAGATTTCATTTTGTTCGGCTGCCAGATGTTCTACTATTATGATGCTTGTAGAAATTTGGGTTGGCAGGGCAGCCAGCAGATAATTCAGCGCTTGGATGCCACCGGCAGAAGCACCGATTGCGATCTGCTTAATTGCGGAGAGGTCGATATTTTCGTTTTTGCTCATCGTATTTTCTGATATATTTTGTTTTTTTTGTCTACAATCTTATAGTGCTGGGCCACGCTGGAAAATTCCAGTGATTCACGATTGCCGATGATCAGAAAGCCATTTATCTGTAAACTATCGGTAAATAGTTGCAGAACTCGTTCTTGCAATTCTTTATTAAAGTAGATCATTACGTTGCGACACAAGATCATATGCGTTTCGGTGAATACGCTATCAGCTGTGAGATTGTGATGCGCAAACACCAGCTGCTGTTTCAAGGCTTGATTCATGATAACAGCCTCATACTTGGAATGATAATACTCGGAAAAACTCTTTTTGCCACCGGCTTTTTGGTAATTTTCTGTATATTTTTTTATCTCTTTGAGATTATAGATACCCTGTTTGGCAGCAGTTAGGGCTTGCTGATTGAAGTCTGTAGCATAGATCGTAGATTTATCAAACATCTCCTCTTCTGCCAAAAGAATGGCCGTGGAATAAACTTCTTGCCCGGTAGCACAGCCGGCGTGCCAGACCTTGATGTAAGGATAGGTCTTGAGATAGGGCAAAACATTTTCGCGGATTGCTAAAAATACTTCCGGATCGCGAAACATCTCGGTAACAGTTATCGAGAATATGCGTAGAACTTGCTCGATAAAATTTTTATCATGAAAAACCAGTGGTATCATTTCGCTGATTTCTTTTACCTGGCAGATGCGCTGTACTTCTTTGATTCTTCGGTTCAAGGAAGCTCGGGCATAATTGGAAAAATCATAACCATATTGCCGATAAATTGCTTCTAAAAAAAGCTCGGTTTCGTTTTGATTAAGTGCTTCCATAAGATTCTCTATTTAGCCAGTTTCACGACGAAAACTGCTCCCTTGGGGTTGTTATCTTCCACGAAAATATCGCCTTGGTACAATTCGATCGTTTTTTTGGCGATATACAATCCTACTCCTGTATTGCCGGATTCTCCGAAATGATAATTGCGTTCAAAGATTTTGGATTTGATCTCATCGGGAATACCCACTCCATTGTCGGCTATACGAATCTCCACTTCTTCAGCAGAATCGATGAGGGAAATCTCCAATCTATCCGCCTTGGCGTGTCGTTCAGCGTTGGATATGATATTATCCAGCATACTGCTTATCGAACCATCTCCGTAGATTTTGGCATTACCATTAATTCGGATCTGTAGTTTTTGATAGGAGCTACAAATTTTGGAAATTAGCTGGCGCAGATCGATCTCTGCCAGTTTATGATCAGCTTCATAAAAATCTTCCAATTGCCGCATTTTTTCGATCAGATTGACGCTTCTTTTCACATAGGATAAAGCTTGCTGATAATAAGCTGGATCTTCTTTGTGCTTTGCCAGACGCAGCGCACTTTGGATAGCTGTCAGAAAATTTGTCAGATCGTGACGTAAGATCTGATTTACAAAGCCCAAATGCTCTTTTTGCACCTTGATGATTTTGGTCATTTGACTATTTCTCTGCAATTTTTCCTGTAGCTGATGTTTTTGTTCAGCCAGCTGCAAAAAGACCTGAACCTTATTTTGTAGCAATTTTTCTACTATCGGCTTGATCATAAAATCAGCGGCTCCCGTATCCAAACCGAAAGATTGGAAATATTCGTCGGAATACACTCCCGAAATAAAGATAACCGGAACATAGCGAGTTCGTTTGACCTGACGCATCAGTTTCACAGTTTCAAAACCAGAAAGTTCTGGCATCTGAACATCGATCAGCAGCAAAGCAAAATCTTGCTTTGCCAGCTTTTCCAAAGCTTCCCGACCCGAACTTGCCCGGATAATCTCTGCCTCGAAAATTTCCAAAATAACTTCCAGACTAACCAGATTGGCAGGGTTATCATCGACGATCAATATTTTTGGTTTATACATTACTTATCTCCATGTTATTGGAAAATCAATAAATCGATTGGCAAGATTCTTCGCAAGTGATTTTATTCTTTGAGCAAGAAACAAATTATTAAACTTATCGAAAGAGATAAATTTTGGCAAAAATTTTCACACGCTTGACAAGCTACTGCAACTTTTTTTTCTAGCGATATGAAAAAAGATAATTTTAACCCTAAAAATATTTATTGCAGAAATGTAGCAGGCAGTGCGGAGATCTTGCAGCAAAAAACTGTGGGAATCGCCGGTTGTGGTGGTTTGGGCTCCAATATTGCCATTGCTTTAGCCCGCAGTGGAGTGGGCAATATGATCTTGGTAGATTATGATCTGGTAGAGCTTTCTAACCTTAATCGCCAATATTTCTTTCTGCAAGATGTCGGTGAACTGAAAGCTTTGGCTTTGGCCAATCATATAAAGAAGATTAATCCTCGCATCAATTTGGAAGTGCATATTTGCAAGTTGAGGGCTACTGATGTAAAAAAAATCTTTGGCGATGTCGATTTGTTGCTGGAAGCTTTTGATAAAGCAGAAAGTAAAAAGTGGCTGATCGAAAGCTGGATGAAGCTGCAACCCAACAAACCGATAATTTGTGGCAGCGGCATCAGCGGATTGGGCAAGACAGCTGCCTTAAGAGTCGAGAAATCTGGAAATATCATTATGTGTGGCGATCAACGTAGTGAGATGAGCCAAGGTTTGGCTGCTCCTCGGGTTGCGATCGTAGCCAATATGCAGGCCAATGAAGCTGTGGAATATTTAGTTGGCGAAAAGAGATAAGGAAGGAAAATTTTGATAACAATAAATCAACGCGATAAAATCGAGTGGCGCGCTAATATGAGTGTGAGTGATCTATTTGAGATTATGGGCTATGATTATGCTTTGATCACTGTCTTGATCAATGGTAAATATGTGCCGGAAGCAGAATATGATGAGACAATTATTCCCGATGAAGCTGACCTCAGAGCTTATCACTTAGCCCATGGCGGCTAAAGGAAAATATGATGAAAAAAATAATACTTCTCTCGATCTTACTAATTTTATTGATTGGCTTGCTGGCAGCTGAACAAATTCAATCTTTTGCCGGAAGCCTGATTACCAATGGTGAAAATTGGTTTTTGCAAACAGAATCAGGACTCTTTATCTTGGATCTGGCTCCTGCGGAATTTTTGAGCGAGAATTCTCTGGAATTGGCAGCCGGAGATGAGGTAAGAATCAGTGGGATTCTGCAAGATAAAACAATCTTGGCTACAGTAATAATCTCGGAGGGTCAAGTGGTAGTAATGCGCGACGGAACAGGAAAACCATTGTGGAAAGCGCAGCCGGTGCTGAGCCATGTAGTTGATCCCGACAAATGTATTGCCTGTCGCCTCTGCCTCGCTGTCTGCCCGGTAGATGCTATTAGCATGCTCAGAGGTAAAGCTGTAATCGATACTGAAAAATGTATAAATTGTGGTTTCTGCCTTGAGGGAAATGAGGATTTCTTGGGTTGCCCGACCTCAGCGATCAGTAAAGCGGAGATTGCTAGCGAAGAATAGATCTGAGATATTTTATCAAATCTAACCATTAATTTTATCTTTTTGATAAATCCTGGGATTTACCCTTTTTTCCTCTAAACATCTAACATACCATCTCACAGGTACTTATAAAAAATATTATGAGTTGGAACGCCATCTGCATAGTTATAAGCAAAATTAAATCATGGAGGAATGAAAAATGAAAAAAGTAATACTTTTTACCCTGATCCTGTTGAGTGTAGGTTTATATGCTCAAAGCGAAAACACCAGAGAAGACGTGGCAAAAGAGATAGAGATGGCTCAAGAAGAGATAGCAGCTGCGCAGCAAGAGATCGATGCAACAATGCAAGAGGTGCGTAAAGTTAGCGATATCAAAATCGATATTAACTTGGACAAAAATGATTCGAATAGCGCTTTTATGGGTCTTACCAGCAGCGATCTTAGTCTGGACAAAATGCAAGAATTGGAATATCAAGAATTCTACGGAGTTTTGATAACCGGAGTTTCTTCAGATACACCGGCCGATTTTTTCCGTTTGGCAAAAGATGATATCATCATGCAGATCGATCAATACCAAGTGAAGAATAGCAAAGAGTTTTCGCGCATTTTGCGTCTTTATCGCGCTGGTGATTCTGCAACTCTGAAAATTCATCGTTTTGGAAAAGTGATGGAGCTCGATTTTATCTTTGGTTCTCGCAGTACTAGATTCATAGAAGAAAAAAATCAGATAACACTGGTCGAGAAATCAGCTGGAACAAGTTCGGAAAAGAGCAAGAAAAAGCTTAGAGGCGGAGTTGGCGGCGGTAGCTGGATTCCTGTTTGGTTCAATGCCGACTTTACCGATGTGAACGATCTTTTGGCTGCTAACAATATGGATGAACTTAGCGAGCTGGAGATGTTTGATAAGACTGGCATCATCTTACATGGTGGTGGTGGAAAAGGCAATGTGGGCAAAGATTGGATGTTGGGCGGCATGGGCGCCGGCTACACACACGAGACTTCCCAGAAAACTGCCAATAATGAGATTCGCAAGGTAACTATCGATATTGGATATGCCGGTGTAACTCTGGATAAGCGCTATGCCTTTACCGAAAAATTTGTAGTTGCCGGCGGTTTTATGCTGGGTGTTGGTCATCAATCTGTTAAGATTTCGCAAACTGATGGTGAATTTGTTTGGGATTTCGATGATACCGAAGCAGTATCAAATAGTTCCGTGCTAGATATGCGCAAAGATTATTTTGTCTTCCAACCCAAAGCAGTGGCAATGTATAGAATACTTGACTGGTTAGCGATCCGTGCCGAAGGTGGCTACGTGATGTCGCATCCTTTCTATACCGGTTGGAGAACAGAATCCGGAGACAATGACTATACAGTGCAAGATTCGCCTAATAGTCCCTTTGAAGGTTTAACCCTGACAATTGGTCCTTGGTTCGGATTCTAAAAATTTGTTAAGAACTTTTTCAGATGCGGTAGCTTAAAGCTTTAAGTTACCGCAACTTTTTAGGAAAAAAATATGTTTGAATTTGTAACGAACAAGATCATAATGGGAGTTGTCTCAGCAGGCATGTTACTCTTTTCTTCTTACGAAGGAAACGAGGTAAAGTTTTCTTCTCCTCAGCTGATCGTAAATGAAAATAGCTACTATCTTTCTACCAATCTGGAATCTGCTTTTGATAACAGTTTTGAAGAGATTCTAAAATCCGGTGAAGAGATTTTTATCGATTTTGAGCTAAAGATGGAAAAGAATCCCTGGGATTTTAAAACGATCACTTTCTATCATAGTACCCAATACAACAGTATGAACAAAAGTTATACAGTGCGCCTCGATGAGCAGCAGCAATTTCAGCAGGTCAATGATTTTGCCAATCTGGTAAGTTTACTTTCCCACGTGAATATGCAGTGGGAAGAGTATGAGCTGGAAGTGAGCAAACTTACCTTGTCGGCCTCGATCAGAAATGTGAGGTTGCCCAGCTTGGATAAGCAATACAATATGATGATGCTTTGGAATTTTAAGCAGCCAACCCTCAAAATAGATCTGAGAGATTATCAAAATGAAAATTAGAATTAGTTTTAAAGCTACTATAATTATCCTCTTTATTGTACTATTTGTCTTGAGTAGTTATCTGCTAAATAAGTTTTTTATGCATCAGCAGGAAACCAGTTCGGCTGCTATCGAAAATATTCAATTTGTAGAATCATTATCAGATTTGCAATTTTATTCGCAGCAAGATAGCTTGCAAGCTCATAAATTGATAGATCGTTATCGCCAATCTTTGGCTGCAGTCAAAATGACCATGACCGAAACCCAGATCTATTCTTCAGTTCTGTTGATGATTATTTTGTTAGTGACCGTTTTGGTTTTTGCCACTCTCTTCAATCTTATCTTGCGACCGTTCAATCAGATGATAGCAGCTACCGAGCGCATCAAGCAGGGAGATTTTGATATCAATTTGCCCGTGCAGGGATTTCGAGAAATTCGGCATCTAAACCAATCATTCAACCAGATGTCGTCTGAACTGGCAAGAACTCAGACCCAGCTGATCGAATCGGAAAAATTGATAATCTGGAAAGAGATAGCTCGCATGTTGGCGCATGAAATCAAGAATCCGCTCACCCCGATCAATCTCTCTGTGCAGAGAATGGAAGAGAAATATATTTCGGATCCGGACAAATTACTGGAAATATTTCCCGAAGCTGCCCTCACCATTCAGCAGGAGATCACAAATCTACAAAATTTGGCCCGTTCTTTTGCCGATTTTGCCAGGATCGATCAACCCCAAAGCACTGCTATCTCGCCCGCAGCACTGATCGCTGATATTATCCAACCCTACAAACATGATTATCACATAATCTTTGCAGCAAAAAGTAAAGAGAAAATTTGCTTCGACTCCACCCACTTTTATCAGGTGGTTACCAATCTTCTGCAAAACAGCATCGATGCTTGCCAAGAAGATTGTCGGATCGAGATCAAAATAGAGAAATTGACAAATAAACTGCAAATTACTTTTCTCGACAATGGTAGTGGAATTTCCCCAGAATCTCTTCCCAAGATATTCCAGCCTTACTTCTCTTCCAAAAAGAAGGGAACCGGCTTGGGTTTGGCTGTGGTCAAGCGTTTGGTAGAGATGAACAATGCCGAGATATCGGTCGAAAGCAGCTTGGGAAGTGGCACCAAATTTATACTTTTATGCGAAATAGCTGAATAAAATTTTGTAGCTTGGAGGCTTTATGCGAGTGTTGATTGTAGATGATGAGGTAAATATTTGCTCATCTCTTACCCGGGTATTGGAAGATGATAATTATCAATGTGAATCTGCTTATAATAGTAAAGAAGCTTTGCAAAAGGTAGAATCTTTCGAACCGCAGATAGTTTTATTGGATGTGCGCTTGGATGGTGCCAATGGCTTGGATGTGCTGAAAGAGATCAAAAGCAAATTTTCGGAGATTATCGTGATCATGATCTCCGGGCATAGTGGCATTATCGAAGCTGTGCAAGCTATCAAATTGGGTGCCTTTGATTTTTTGGAAAAACCATTGGGGATCCACAAGGTAAAAATCACGATCAAAAATGCTGTGAAATTGCAAAATGTCTCCTCAGATTATCAACGACTGAAAACAGTTTTTGATCAAAAATATAAAATTGTCGGAGCCAGTACCAAAATAAAAGAGTTGCAAGCGATGATCGCCAAAATAGCCCCCACAGATTCCAAAGTGCTAATTCGGGGAGAAAGTGGCACCGGCAAAGAGCTGATTGCCTACGCTTTACACAAGCAGAGCAAGCGCGCCAACAATGCTTTTATCAGATTCAATTCGGCAGCGATTCCACAAGAATTGGTCGAGAGCGAGCTGTTTGGTCATGAAAAAGGTGCTTTTACCGGAGCCGTAAAAGCCAAAAGCGGTAAATTGGAATTGGCCGATGAAGGAACTTTGTTTTTGGATGAGATCGGCGATATGACTCTAAAAACTCAGGCCAAAGTTTTGCGCGTGATTCAGGAAGGTGAATTTGAACGAGTGGGCAGCACCAAAACCAAAAAAATCAATACTCGAGTTGTGGCGGCTACTCATAAAGATCTGGAAGCTATGGTTGCCAAGGGCGAATTTCGCGAGGATCTCTACTACAGATTAAATGTGATCGAGATAACATCTCCCCCGCTGCGCGAACGTCCGGATGATATACCACTTTTGGTCGAATATTTTATCGGGCAATTACAGCAAGAGATGAACATGGGCAAAAAAAGTGTTACCCCACCAGCCATCAAAGAATTGCAGAGCAGAAAATTTACCGGTAATGTGCGGGAATTGCGCAATCTGATCGAGCGCGCTTATATCTTATCTGAAGGTGATGTAATCTTTAGTGAAGATCTGAAACAAACTGAGAAGAATAGTGCCGATAATAGTTTTTGGCGTGAGACTGATAATTTCAAGCAGAAGCGCAAAGAGTTTGAAGAAAGATATCTAAAGACTCAATTGGATCTTCATGCATATAGCGTTTCCAATACAGCCAAAGCTCTGGGGATGCAGATCAGTAATCTCTCGCGGAAATTGAAAGAATTGGGTATAAATAATTGATTATGAGAAATAAAAAACAGAAAGACGAGGAGTTGGTATGAAGGGAAAATGGTTTGCTTTTGGATGCTTGACATCTGTATTAATTTTAGTGATTTTAATGATCTCAATGGTTGTTTCGATCAATAAGCTCAGTAATTTTACTCCCCAAAACATGGCGCGAAAATTAGAAGATAATTCTGTATTGCACCTGAAATTGAGTGGTGAGATGATGGAATATAATGAATTTAAGGATGATGTTTGGGGAAATCCTTTTTCGCCTGACATTGTTGCAGCTCATGATATTATTGAAAAAATCAGAATGGCGACCAATGATCCGAAAATAAAAGCGATCATTCTGGAGCCAAAATTTATCGCTGGCGGCTATGCTACTCTGCATGATATTGGCACAGCGCTGAAAAATTTTAGAGCAAATGGCAAAAAAGTCTATGCCTATCTGGAGATGTGCAGCACCAAAGATTATTTTCTGGCCTCTTTTGCCGACGAGATCTATCTCAATCCTTCTGCTTCAGCAGGAATTTTATTGACCGGCGTTGGTGGAACCAGCCTCTTCTATAAAGATCTATTTGAGAAAATTGGTGTGGAGATGACTGTGCTGCATGCCGGAGAATACAAAGGCGCAGGTGAAAACTTTTACCTCAGAGAATTTTCTGCTCCGGTAAAGAGTAATATCACAAATCTATACGCTGATATCTACGATAATCTATTGCAAACAATTGCCCAAAATCGTCAGCTTAGCGCTGATGAAATTGATTTTATTTTTGAAGAACGCGAGCAGATATTTATCAATCAACGTTCAGCCTTAGATTTTGCTCTGGTCGATGATTTATTGTTTAGAGAAGATTTTATCAACTCCATATCTTCCGATAAAAACAAACTTGTTTCTGCCAAAAAATATTTGGTGCAGCATAAAAGTGCAGCTCAAAAAGATAAGATCGCCGTATTGTATCTACAGGGTCAGATCTCTCAACAGGTAAATCAATTCCAACCCAATGTGCTCAGTGCCAAAAAACTGGCAACTGCAGTTGATGAAATATTAAAAGATAGAACCATCAAGGCTGTGGTTCTCAGGATTGATAGTCCGGGTGGAAGTGCTTTGGAGAGTGAGATCATGCATGACAAATTATCCAAATTGCGCCAAAAAATTCCGGTGGTAGTTTCGATGGCCAATGTGGCTGCTTCCGGAGGCTACTATATTGCTACCCCGTCAGATTATGTGATGGCAGATAAATTTAGTATTACTGGCTCGATTGGGGTGGTGGCTATGTTCCCCAATATTGCCGGATTACGTCAAAAGATCGGCATCAGCACCGACGAAATCGGCAAAGGAAAATATAGTAATATCTTAGATTTTTATAGCAAACCAGATCCTGAAATGCTAAAATCTTTCAAACTGGGAATTGATCAAACTTATCGAGAATTTAAGATACGAGTCAGCGAAGGTCGAAGCATGAATTTGCAGCAAGTGGAAGCAGTAGCTCGCGGACAGGTTTGGAGTAGTCAGGCGGCAGTGCAAAAGGGTTTGATCGATCAGGTCGGCAATCTAGCCGAGGCTAAAGCCAAAGCGGCTGATTTGGCTGGGATCGAGCAATATTACGAAAGCTTTTATCCTCGACCCAAGAGTTTCTTCGAAGATTATCTGCTGGAGAAGCTGCAACTCTCAGCGAGCTCAAAACTAAATAATGATTTTTTGCAGAAATTAAAATTGCAAGATCTGCTCAAGAAGATGGAATTAATTTCAGCAGATCCGATTCAGATGATTTTGCCGGCAGAGAATCTAACCGATTAGAGCCCTTAGCTAAGAGCAATTAGCCAAAAACTTATTGACTAATTTACCGTACAATTAATTTTGCGACTAATTAGTAACAAAGGAGATGTAATGAATTTTAGAAAATTATTTTTGATAGCAGTTTCAGTTGTAATCTTGTTTTCTGCTTCAATCTTAGCTGCAGCTTCGCAAGAACTGACTGCAGAAGGAAACAAAAACCTAAGATCAGCCAATATGCATCTGGCAGGTGAAAGATATGAAAAAGCGCTTCCTCTTTATGAGGGTGTATTGGAAGAAAATCCTCATCATATAGAAGCTCTGCAAAAAATTGCAGCTATATATTATGATGCTAAAATGAAATATTTGGTTGCCTATGACTATTATGGTCAAGCTATCAAAGAGATCGAAGCACTTTATGCAGAATATGAAGAGATGAAGGCTAATGATAAAAAAGCTGCCAAGAAATTTTTTAAAAGTGAGATCAGCAAACCCAAGTATGATGATGCTTTGGAAAACATGCGCAAATTGCAACAATCCTGCTGGATCAAAGTCTTCAATTTGGGACAGGAATATTATAAAGCCGAAGCTTATGATGAAGCTTTGCAGCAATATAATCAATTATTGGAAGCAGCTCCTGATAGTATAAATACCTATCTAATGCTGGCTAATATTCATAATATTCAGGAGAATGATGAAAAAGCTCTGGAGTTTTATAGTCTAATTAATGAACTAACACCGCAGGATCTTAGTCCGATTTTGCAATCTGCGACTATTCTCTACAATAATGGTAGTTTTGAAGAGGCCGCAGTCTGGTATCAGAAAGCAGCTGAGCTGGAGCCTGAAAATCCTGATCACCTCTACAATGCCGCGATCTGCTACACAAATTCTCAAAATGCTGAGCAGGCTTATAAATATTTTGTCAAAACTTTGGAGATCGATCCTGAGAATTTGGATGCTGCCTTGAACGCAAGCAACAACGCTGCAGTTTTGGGAGATACAGAAAATCAGATGAAATATCTGAAAATTGTGATAGAACTTGACCCTGAGAATGTAGATTTTATCTCTTACTTTACTGCTCAATTAGTCTCTCAGAAAAACTATGCAGAAGCTTTGGAATATGCCGAAAAATGGTTGGAGCTAGCACCGGAATCTGCTGATGCTCAACAGATGGTGAACTTTCTGAAGAATCAGGTGAATAAATAAAAATTAAAATAAATGCAAAAGTGGTGGAATTGGTAGACACGCCAGACTTAGGATCTGGTGGGAGCAATCCTGTGGGGGTTCGAGTCCCCCCTTTTGTACCAGTTTTAAAATTATGGAACGCAGCAATGCGTTCCTATTTTTTAGTTATGAATAAAAAAAACAAAACCAGATATACAAGGAGTGAGTGTGAAACACGAAGTGAAAGAAATTAGTCAATCAGTCAAAGAACTGAAGATAACTGTGGAAGCCAAAGATGCTTTGGCAGATTACAAAGACGTTTTAGCAAAATTCAAGAAATATGTCCAAATACCCGGCTTTCGTAAAGGAAAAGCCCCTGTCTCCAAAGTGGAAAAAATGTATGGCGAATATGCTATCGAACAATTTTATGATGATAAATTGGGAAAATACTACAAAGCAGCTTTAGATGAGATCGCTGAAAATCCGATCAACGCTGGCGAAGCTACCGATGTGAAATGGGAAAAGGGCGAAGATTTGGTCGCTACTTTCCGCTTTGAAGTGATGCCAGAGATCAAGGTGGAAAAGTACAAAAACCTGGAAATCCCTTTCGAACCTACCAAATTCAAAGCTGAAATGATCGATGACACCATTGAAGAGTTCCGTAATAATATGGCTACTGAGCAAGAAGTGGAAGGCGAAATCTCTGCTGGTGATATTGTGAAGGCCAAAATTGGATTCATCGGCGAAGATGGTGAAATCAGCAAAGAGATAGAACGCGAATTTGTGGTTGATGACAACCCCTATTGCAAATCTTTCAACAACAAAGTTATCGGCAGTAAAGTCGGAGACGAATTTGATAACATGCTTTTTACCAAATCTGCTGATACTAAAGACTCTGAGATCGGGGATAAGTTTTATGGTAAAGATTTTCATATAACTATTCTCTCGGCCAAAGTGAAAGAGCTGCCCGCATTAAATGACGAATTTGCCAAAGATCTGGAGTATGATTCTCTACAAGATCTGCGCGAAACAATCGAGACCGAGCTCAAAAAGAAATTGGAAAATGAAGATAAAGATAAATTGCGCAGTGCAATTATCGGAGAATTGATCAAGCAGAATCCTTTCGAGATGCCTCATAGTCTGGTTCATAAATATGCTGAAGATATGGCTAAACCTTATGCTGAAGCTTACAATATGGAAATCGATAAATTATTGCCCATGTACGAGCCTTTAGCTGAGTTCAATATGAAAAGCCATTATTTGATTGAAGAGATCAAGAAATTGGAAGAGATCAAATTTGAGGAAGCAGATAGAGCAGAATTGATTGCTGCCGAGGCAGCCCAAGCTGGTGAGGATGTTGAGAAGTTCAAAGAGCTCAACAAAAGCAGAATAGAATCGAGAGATTTCCTCTATATAGCTGAAGAAGAGAAAGTACTCGATATCATCAAAGCGAGCTCAAAATTTGTAGACGTACCTCAGGAAAATAGTGAAGAAGAGAAGTAAGCAATCAAATCCAAGGAGGTTTTATGCCACTGGTACCAATGGTAGTAGAGCAAAGCGGAAAAGGTGAAAGAGCCTACGATATATATTCTCGGCTCTTGAAAGATAGAATTATATTTATGGGAACAGCTATCGATGATAATGTAGCAAATCTGATCATCGCTCAATTATTGCATCTGGAGGCTGAAGATCCTCAAAAAGATATTTATATGTATATCAATAGCCCGGGTGGCTCAGTAACAGCCGGCTTGGCCATTTATGACACAATGCAATATATCAGACCGAATGTAAGTACGATCTGCTTGGGACAAGCTTCCAGTATGGGTGCATTTTTGTTAGCAGCCGGAGAAGCAGGAAAGCGCTTTGCCTTGCCCAACAGCAGAGTGATGATTCATCAACCTCTGGGCGGAGCTCGAGGCCAAGCAACTGATATCGAAATTGCCACCAAAGAGATTTTACTGCTGAAAAAGAGATTGAATGAAATTCTGCATAATCATACCAAGCAGACCCTGAAAAGAATCGAAAAAGATACTGATCGTAATTTCTTTATGAGCGCGGAAGAAGCTGCTGATTATGGCTTGATTGATGAAGTAATCGAATCTAGAAAGTAAGGAGATTTTGTGGTTAATAGAAACGAAAACAAATGCTCTTTTTGTGGAAGAACTGAATCTGAAGCAGAAGTTTTGATCAAAGGCATTAGCGGTAATATTTGTGATGAATGCATTGCGATGTGTTCTACCATTATCGAAACTGATGCCCAAGAGCAGGAAATGGACGATTTTATCTTGCCTACTCCTCGCCAATTACATGAGTTTTTAAATCAATATGTGATCGGTCAGGAAGCGGCTAAGAAAGTTATAAGTGTCGCAGTTTATAATCATTACAAAAGAATCTTCAAGCAAAACATCAATGATGAAATCGATATTGAAAAAAGTAATATCCTCTTGATGGGACCCACAGGCTCCGGCAAAACTCTGATCGCTCAGACTTTGGCACGCATCCTCAAGGTGCCTTTTGCCATTGCTGATGCTACTACTTTGACCGAAGCTGGTTATGTGGGCGAAGATGTCGAAAATATTTTGGTGAAGTTGCTGCAAAATGCCAATTATGATGTGGAAAAAGCTGAAAAGGGAATCATCTACATCGATGAACTGGATAAAATTGCTCGTAAATCTGAAACACCTTCGATCACCCGGGATGTCTCAGGCGAAGGCGTCCAACAAGCTCTACTGAAGATATTGGAAGGTGCTAAAGTAAATGTTCCACCCAAAGGTGGTCGCAAGCATCCGCATCAGGATTTCATCGAACTGGATACCAAAAATATTCTCTTCGTAGCTGGTGGTGCTTTTTTCGGTCTGGAAAAAATTATCCAAAGTCGCCTCAAAAAGAAAACTATCGGCTTTGATGTGAAGATGGAAGGCGAAAATATTGAGCGTGATAAATTGCTGCAGAAAGCTACTCCGGATGATCTGATGAAATTTGGGCTTATTCCCGAGCTGATCGGCCGAATTCCAGTCCATAGCGCTCTGCATGAGCTAGATGAAGAAGCGTTGGTGCAGATTCTTACCAAACCCAAAAATGCGATCTGCAAACAGTATCAGAAATTATTCGAAATCGAAGATGTGGAGCTGGATTTTGCAGTGGATGCCTTAAGTGAAGTTGCTTCGATTGCGATCAAACAAAAGATTGGAGCCCGCGGTTTACGGGCGATCATGGAAAAATTTATGATTGATATCATGTATGATCTGCCGGAAATGCCCAACGTGAAAGAGTGCTTTATCACCAAAGATGTAGTAGCTGGAGCAAAAGCTCCCGTTTTTGCCTATCGTGATAATGAAGAGGAAAATTCTGCCTGATCTCAAAAGCAGTAACTAACTATAAATGTGGAAGCCGCTGAAAAATATCAGCGGCTTCCTTTTTGCCCTCAACAATCTGCTTACCCGTATCTAACGTAAATTTCCTCAAAGTTTAAAAATCATCTTCCTCGAACGTTATCTATATAGATGGTATATTGCATTTAATATTCCACAATCCAAAGAATATCTGAATCTGCAAAAACAAGCTAGAACCTTTAAATTAGCACTTTCCCAGTGATTTGTTTTAAACAGTATTTTCTTAACAACTATGAATCTGTGTCAGATTGACACACTTACTGCCAGAAATTGATAGTTTCATTATACATTTGCTAGATTCCGCTTAACAAGATTCTTACAGCTAGCCGGATATTTCTGCTTGACGGTTCGATGCCCTAAAAACAACTTTCTTCAAAGAAAAATTATGAAAAAATTCAGGAGATTATTCGATGATTTATAAGCCCAAATCCCAATTTATAAACAAGAAAATCAACGCTGCAGTTGCCGCCTTGGTTTTGCTTGGTTCTTTACTAGTCTACTACCTTACTCTGGCTCGTTCGCTCTCTTTTTGGGACGCCGGAGAATATATTACTTGCAGCAGCATTTTAGGTGTTCCCCATCCTCCAGGAAATCCCTTCTATATTTTACTGGGTAGATTCATTTCTATTTTCAGTGGCAATCTACATCATGCATTCACTGTAAATTTCCTCTCAGCCATTTTTTCAGCTTTGGCTGCGATGTTTACCTATCTCTTTGCCGTCAAACTTATCACCATCTGGTTTGAGAGCAAAGAGCAAGCTATTTATGCTTATTTGGGCGGCTTCATCTCTGCTATCTTTATCGCCTTTTCCTACACATTTTGGACCAATGCGATCGAGGCTGAAGTTTATTCCGGGTTGGCCTTTATCATCAATTTGATCGCCTGGCTGAGCTTGGTCTGGCTGGAAAAATCAAAAGGCTTATCGCATCAAAATATTCTGTTGCTGATAGTTTATATTTTCTTTCTGGGTTTTGGCATTCATCAAACATCTCTGCAAATTGCCCCGGCAGTTCTCTTTGTTCTGATGTACTATAAATTGCATGACACTTTTAAGACAGCTAAGTTTTGGAAGCATGCCGGTGTCTATCTCCTGATAGCTCTTTTATCCTACCTTATTTTTAATTTCGTGGGAGCTAGGATAAATTTCCCCGGTTTATCCAAAAACGTTTTAGCATTACTCTTTTTTGTTTTACTCTATGCACATCTAAAGGGTGAAGTAGAGATCAAAACCTGGCTCTTTGCCTTCTTCCTGATTATTGTAGGACTTTCCACCCATTATTTTCTTTTTATTAGATCTGAGTTAAGACCTTTTATCAATGAAGGCAATCCGCATAATCTGGAGCTCTTCACAGATTATATTTTCCGCCGTCAATATGGTCCCACCAGCATGTTTGAGCGCCGAGCAAGGAGCCAAGGTTTTTCGAGAGGAGGGAAACTACCACGCACCTGAAGTGGAGGATTACATCCGTGACATCACGCTCTTCGATTAGATAGTGTTACAGAAAAATGCTTGGATCGCCGAAAGGGTCGTGGGAGCAGGGAACTTGAGACGGATGGTGGATTTTTT
>JAWOEN010000157.1:0-11512 GCA_046482725.1 Cloacimonadales bacterium (SeqCode) | reverse complement strand
TACACCGGCAGCTTGGCCAGATCGGGATCGTTCCAGGCGGCGATCCGCTCGGCATTGAGGTCCACCACCGTCACCTGCACCTGCGGGCAGCGATCGGCGATCACCGCCATCGTCGGCCCGCCCACGTAGCCCGCGCCGATGCAGCAGATGTGTTTCACAGTCATCACGCCACCTCCTGGGGCTTTGCGCTGTCGGTCAGAGCCTTGCTGAACCATGCAATGGTGGGTTCCAGCCCTTCGTCCAGGCTCACCTTCGGCTCCCAGCCCAGCTCGGCGCGGGCAAGGTCGATCACCGGCTGGCGCTGCAGCGGATCATCAGCCGGTAGCGGTTTGCAGATCAGCTCCAGCTCCGGATTGATCCGCTCGCGCACCCGTTCGGCCAGCTGGCGTATCGTGAACTCCCCGGGGTTGCCGATATTGATCGGGCCGGTGTGCGCCCCATTCATCAGGCGCCGACTTTTTTATTGTCGTCTTCATCGATTACAGAAAACAGATAAACGCCGGGTGCGATGATTTGATTATTTCTGGATAGCAGATCCCAAGAAGCCATACCGCTGGCCTTGATGCCATGCTGCGCAGCTTTACTGATAGAGATGATATCCTCTTCAGCAGCACCGTTGTGCTCGATGGTATCTACCAAATCGCCGGCTAATGTAAAGATCTTGATGGTGCATTTCTCGGGCAGATTCACGAACCAAAGTCTGCGGCTCTTATCACCTTTATCATCGTTTTCACGGCGTCCGTCAAATTTACTTTTACCAACATAAGGATTTGGTACTACATGTATGTCATCCATATTATCCCGGGCTAATGTTCCTGGGAAGAATATTTCCGTGTTAGCATCGCGTCCTGATTCCAGAGATTGCAGATCCACTTTGGGGATACCACGATCCCAAGCAGATACCGCTACATAATACTCTCTACCCTTGGTCGGATTATTGATCCACTGGTTGTAGTATCTTCTGGATAAACGATCTCTGCGCTTTTCTTCCAAAGCTTCCGGATTTGCGATCGCACTTTGCCCAATGTGTCCGGGCAGAGGGATCAGTTTATCATCATACAAGGCTAGATAAACATCATCTCTTAACTCAGGATGTTTGAAGGCCAAAGCTTGATCATTGAAACTGAGACCTTCTACTTCTGCGGCAAGCTCGTCTGAATATTCTACTTCAGCATTATAGATATGCTGACCACTAACAATATCACCAGCTTCGAAATTTACCAATCGGTAGTTTTCGTCAAAGCGATAATATGCTTCATCGGCTTCAGTAGCAGTATATTCGTTGGGCAGACCTTTATCAATACCGGTATCACCGCCAAAATCAGCAAATTCTGCAGCGCCGGAATTTACGTTGTAATCTTGGATATCCTGAGGAGTTTCCTGTTTATCCCAACGTTCGATCATCATCCAATCTTCTTGGGAACCGCTACCTGATCTACCCCAAAGAGTGTAGCCTTGGAAGTCATGACGCAGACGGTAAGTTGTCCAAGGATTTACCAAAGCATTGGGATTGTATTCGTTTGCATCAGTAGGAGGAGCAAATTCTTCCGGGAAAGTATCAGCATCATAATTACCTACATAACTATCCAAATGAGGTTTGATATCTTGCCAGCCTGATTCTTCATCATTCACGTTTTTGGCAATTCGTTTCATCTTTTCAGATCTGTTATCCCAGTATACATGAATTCTATTTACCTTGTTGTCGCCATCTCTATCTACGAGTTCGGCATACATATTGGGAATCTCCGGAGGTTCGGGAGCTTCGTAATGCGGGAATGTATCGGGCTCCACCACAGTAGTCAAGGTTTGGGCTTGTCCATAAATATCTTTAGCCCAAACAGACTGTGTTTTCAATTCTTCGATAGTGTTACCGGGGAAGACAGCAATCACAATTTTCATTGTCTTACCGGGTTCTAGATTCCAGCGTTTGAAGTAATTGCCAAATTCATCTGTTTCCAGATAGTCATCTTCACCATAGCCATCTTCGCCAGGTTCATCGGTATCGCCGGTATGAGCCTGAGCGCCATAAAAGCCAAACAGGT
The DNA here is from genome assembly GCA_046482725.1 of Cloacimonadales bacterium (SeqCode). Lineage (GTDB taxonomy): Bacteria > Cloacimonadota > Cloacimonadia > Cloacimonadales > TCS61 > DAOWES01. Next base: position 9,470 of record JAWOEN010000157.1, on the reverse strand, counting down.
AACGAGTATCTGTACCATTATCATAATTTTCCTCTTGATAATCAGGATAATCCTTCAGGGAGATATAATCATTATCAAATGGCTCTGAGTTATGAGTCAAGAGCCAATATTTTTCATTGGCATAACTGGAAGTTGGGTTAAGGTCTCGGGCATCACTGTCATCGGGGCCTTGACCTACAGACCATGTCCAGCAGGCAAATTCTAGCTGCTCGGGATCTGGTGTACAAACTCTGGAGCCGACATAGCCCGGAGATAATCCTCCATCAAAATCCACGTCATAAGTGTAGGCAAAATTGTAGCCTTCACCACTGACAAAGCTACTAGCATCATCATTTGCTTTTTCTTGTCCACCCCAAGGCTGAGGGCCTACATCAGAATCCATATAAATACCCATGGCACAGTCTTCCAAGACATCGAGTGGGTTCATATTGGTGATATTAAACTCTATGTAAACCAGGTTTTTGATATATTCATAGCTCCATTGATAGCTCATCTGGCGCACTCTTACATTCAAGGGATAATGATTGTTGCGACTTGCAGAGCCGCCCCAGGATCTTTCGCCTACAGTACCAAACGGGCTATAGTCATAATAGTATGAGATAAAATCCTGCTCGGAAATTGGGTAGCCATCTTCGTCGACCAGACCGTCACCGTCATCATCATTGGGAGCAGAGAAATTAAATAAGTCATTTCCAGAATAAGCCAAATCTACAAAGCCCAGAGGATACCAAATTTCAGCATGAGCATCGATCAATCTAACTTGCTCGGGAGTCTGATCTGCCAGATACATACCGCCAAAAGAGCTAAACTCAGCTGGCAGCTCATCTGCAGCGCGGAAAGGGAAAGCATATCCTACCGGATCTTCATCGACCAGTCCATCTCCATCATCATCTACGCCACGGCGTTGCTCGCGAATGGATGTCGTCATAATGACATCAGACGTATTGTACATACTATACTGTGAACCGAGTGCTGAACTTTCCAGCGGATTGTAAGCTGGTAAAAATTCATATAGATCCCAGTCTCCATCAAATCCAACCGAGACCAAAGTGTCTTTTACCACACTTAGGGTAGGATTCCATTCCGGGTCACTTTCAGTTACTACATCGTTTTCATCTTCTGGATCTGGCATCCAGTAAAGTTTTTCGCCAAAAGAGTTTCTGCGAACTTTTTTAGCACCAAACCACAATGCTCCTTGGTAGAGATAATCCACCCCGCTACCGCCTGGATATTCCAGAGAAGGCCATTGGGGAATTATATCGTCACCGGAGCCAAAAAATCCATAATTACTTACTCGTAACCAGATGTTACCCACATCGTGGTATTTGACCAAGTCAAACTTCTTATCACCACTACCACCCGTTGCCGAGCGAGCAGATAAGAAAGATGACATAATCAATAATATTGTAAGGATTAGGATTATCCTAATTTTGGAAAATTTCATATATCCTGCCTCCATAATTTTTTTTAATTCAAATAGAAATCAACGGGGAATGTGATCCACACTGCTACCGGTTTGTCGTTACTACGGGCAGGTTGATATTTCCACTGTTTCACTGCATTGATCGCTGCTTCATCCAGTCCACCGGGTCCGGGCATCAAAGACTTTCTGACTTCGATTGCACCAACTGAGCCGTCGACAAGTACTTCGACTTCCAGATAAACCTGACCTTCGATATTGTTGCGTCGAGCAAAATCGGGATAAACAGGTGGCACTTGCTTGATTGCCACCGGAGGATCTTCATAAACTGCAAACTTGGAAGTCTTTCCGAGCTCACTAGTTGAGGACTCCTCAGACATATCAAGTGAAGTGGTTTCGATAGTTTCAATAATGTCGATATCTTCATCCTCGTCGGCCGAAAGATCGTCATCGATCACAATCTCGATCTGAGGTTTCACAGTTGTTTCGGGTGGTTTAATCTTCTCTTTGATCTCTGGCGGAATCTCGATCGCTTCGGTAATTTTTACTTCAGCTTGATAGGTTTTCACATCCAGATTGGGAGAAACCAAAAAGGCGAATAGGAGTATTAAGATGGCCAAAGCAGCACATTTTTCATAATAACTGCTGGCAACATCTTTCCAATCTCTGTAAATTTTTTCTTTCATAATTTACCTACCTTTTCAATTTCGCTTCGAAAGAGACACGCAAACACTCTGCTTCTCGCAATTGATTTAAGATATCCGACATAATACCATAGCGGGTATTTTGGTCAGTTCTAAAGCAAGTGATGAGATTAAAGTTTTGTGCTAATTTACTATTCATCAGTCCGGCTATTTGTGGTATTTCCACCGGAAAGTCATCTATCGAGATGGTTCCGGCAGAGTTTACATAAATAGTGGCTGAATTGTTGCGGGGTATTTTCTCTATACTTTCGGCGCGAGGCATGGTTACTTTCATTCCTCGCTCTTTTACAAACACGGTAGAGACCATGAAGAAAAGCAGTAAGAGAAAAGCGATATCAGACATCGAAGCTGTTGGGATAGCTGATTCCGGCTTGTTCTTTTTTACAATTTTTGCCATAGTTCCTTCCTAGTTTGTAGATAAAGAGATCTTCTCCGCTCCAGCTGCCTGGAGCTGATCTAGAGCTCTTACCATATATTTATATTGACTTTGTCTATCTGTTTGAAGTGAGATAACCATATCCGGGTTATTTCTGACCAATGCTCTGATTCTAGAACGCAATTTATCCATGGAGATCTGTTCATCAGATTCACTGGTGCGAAGTAGTATTTCTCCATTGCGGTTGATCATCACTTTTGTGATATTTTCATCTTTTAGTCTCACCCGTTGATCTGCCTGAGAAGAGGCTGGGGGTAAGACAATACCAAGTCCTTTTTTGATATCAAACTTGGTGGTAGATAAAAAGAACACTAACAGCAGAAAAGCAACATCAGACATTGATGAAGTGGGGATGCCACTCATCTCTTTTCGTTTTCTGCTCAGCTTCATCTCAGCCCCCTATTTGTTTTCAACAAGGGTTTCAACAACTTTTTCTGAACCTCTCTGAATGTCCATTACCAAGCCATCTACCATAGAGAGGAACATATTATTGAAGAATTGGACAGGAATCGCTACAGCCAAACCTGAGGCAGTAGTGATCAAGGCAATTTTGATACCGGAAGCCACAATAGTAGGATCTACTTCACCAGCTTTGGCAATCGCGTCAAAAGCAGCGATCATACCAACCATAGTACCGAAGAAACCAAGCATGGGAGCCAAGTTGATAGTAGTACTGATGGGGATAAAGCCTTTTTCCAAAAATGCCATCTCTACGATACCGGCATTTTCGATAGATTTTTCCACTGCTTCGATACCTTGATCTGCCTTGAGAAGACCAGCGTGTGCTACTGCTGCAACCGGACCTTTGGTTTGTTCACAGATCTTGGCTGCTTCAGCATATTTTTTTTCTTTGATCAAAGGTAGGACTTTCTCTAGAAAATCAGCTACATTGATCTTAGCGTAGGAAAGAGAAACCAATTTCCAGATAATGGTCGCGATCGCCCAGATCAGCAGAACCAGCAGAGGCCACATGGTGAATCCACCCTGAATAAACAGGTCAACGAAACCGCTGCCTACTATTTTACGGGCAAACATCTCAAATCCGCCCATGCTGGGTGATTCATCAAAATCTGCTACCTCTTCAGCTGTTTCTACTTGAGCAGATTCCTCAGTAGTATCTTGCTCGGCTACTGTTTCAGTAGCATCTTGAGCCAAAGCCAGTGTTGCAAAACTGCTAAACACCGCCATTATCATTATTATTGCTAAAAATTTTCTCTTCATTTTTCCTCCTAAATTATATATTTTTTATTGTTTTTTAGAAATTGAACGAAACACCAAACTCCAGTGTTCTGCCTTGTGAAAGCAAGCTGGGATTTTCTGCAGCACTATTGTAGATCTCTACAATCTCAGAAGCAACATACTCATTGTTTGTGTTTACATAATAGCCTGCTTCTTCGTTCCAAGTGTAGGTACCATCATCGGTAGCAGAGCCAGTTCGTCCATATACATCGTTTACATTGCGCTTGTTAAAGAGATTATTGATCTTAGCATAAACGCGGAGTGATGTTTTTTCAGAGAGTGGGAAGCTTCTTTGCAGCTTGAGGTTTGCATTGGCTGTAGAGGGCTTCAGCTCACTGTTTGTATCCATGGCAGTTCCGTCAGCATTCAGCGGAGTGTAAGGTCTTCCGCTTTGCAGTCCATAGCTGAAATTTGCTGAGAAATCGTTGGTGAGAAAGGTGGGAACCATAAAGTCAGTGTAAGGAAGATAAAATTCTTCACCTCTACGCACTCTGAAAGTAAGGTTTAGGTTAAAACTATGACGCATATCCCAAGGTAAGGGGAATTCTCTTAAGCTGGTAGCTTCATCTTGCAAGACAACGCCAGAGTTGTTACCCGCTGCCCAAGCTAATGAATAAGAGGCAGAGCCCGAGATAAAATTGGATAGCATCTTGGTCAGGTTGATATCAATACCACGAGCAGAACCATAGTCATCTGAAACATATTCGTACCAGCTGATAGTTTCATCTTCTGGAGAATAGACTTTTTTAGTGCTAACATAGTTGTAGATATTCTTGTAATATGTAGTAATATCCATTACCCAATCTTCGGAAAGCTGACGATTGAGACCAACTTCATAGGTTACAGTGATCTGGGGTTCCAATTCTGGTTGACCCACTATCAAGTTTCCACTATCCAAGATAGCATCTTCGGGTTGAGAAGTGGTGAAAATATATTGCATTTGTGGCAACTGATTTTGGTAGTTGTAGGCAAAGTGCAGTACACTGGTCTCAGAAATAGGATGAGAGATACCAAGGCGAGGAGAAATCATCATCTGGAAGCGTTCATCTTCATCAAATTCTGACCAAACGTCCTGATCATTTTTGATCATTTTGTACTCTTCTCCCAAATACCAGAAATCAAAGCGGACGCCAGCATTAACGTTCATGCCTTCAAATTCCATTTTGTCTTGGAAGTAGTAAGCGAATTGCCAAGGTTCAGCTTCATAGCCGTCGGTAGTTCCGGAAGCAGCCAAAGTAGCATCAAATAGGTCATCCAGATCATATATTTTTACGAATACAGTACTATCGGTTTCAGATTGAACCGAATCGATAGGATTAGCATAATTTTTCAGATAAGTAGAATAACGGTCAGCATTGATATTCCAAGGATTATTGAGGCGATCTTTTTTGATAGTATGTTTGATAACTTCTACCCCGGTTTTGAAACCGTGAATGATATTATATTGATAATCATAATCTGCCTTGAATGTCCAGATTGAATTTTCATCATTGGAGTTGGCACCATAGATCGAGCCTGGTCGCACATAGCTGGGTAAACCTTTTTCTTCAGAGTCAGCCATAATTGTCCAATCATAGATAGCATCCGCACCAACCAAGCCATCAGTAGTGAGATACTCGATACCTGTGTTGGTATAAAGGTCGTTATCTGCATAAGCATCAAATGTTTCAGGATTTTTGGTAAAATAATCATCCACATCAATACCAATGGGACCTTCTTCGATCTCTTTATGGAAGCGGCTAGCCTTGACCTTCAAGGTGGATTGAGGATTGAAAGTGTGATCATAAGTTAAGATATACTGAGTTTGCAAAGACTGCCCTTCAGCGTAATTATCCAGAGCATAACGCCAAGCATGAGAGTAGGGCTGATAATCAGAATAATCACCGCGCACAGCAAAGGAGATGTTTTGGCTAGCATTAAACTTATATTTGGTTTTGAAGTTGTAGTTGTACATGTTGTAGTTTCTGGATTCCAGATCAAAGCCCAAAATGTTCTCTCGGCCCTCGTAAGGATCGTAGCTGGAAAATTTGTCATTGGCGAGATATTTCAGCTCATCTACAGGATTAGTGACGTAATAATCTTTGAAACGAGAATCATGAGTCATCACTGCAGCATTTAAGAAGAAGGTAAACTTATCACGCAGGTTTGAAACCAAGGGAGTAAGCACCGGACCACCCAGAGCAACTTTCAATTCATCAGTATTGGAGTTGTAAAATGGGAAGAAAGCATCATCAGGATTATCATAATTAAGGATATGATCACTGACAAATTCCACTTTACCGGAATAATCTTCGCTTCCGCTTTTGGTTACGATATTGACAATACCGGATTGGGCATTACCAAATTCAGCAGTAAAGCCACCAGTCATCACTTTCATATCAGCAACTGCGTCCATATCCACTTCCATCGCTTTTCCACCATCAACCGGGTCAGAAACGCTCATGCCATCTACAGAATAGACAACCTCATTGGCTCTACCACCACGTACGTGTAGTCCGTCACCTGTTTCGACAGCACCAGCTGTGGAGGCTATCAAGCCATCAATATCATCAACGATAATATCTTCGATATCGTTAGCTGAAACGGTTTTGCCGGAAGAGGTATTGGTTCTACTCACCAGCTCGACTCGGCGCTCTGTAACGGCAAAACCTTCCATTTCAATCGAGCTTTTGTTCATAGTGATATTAACCACGGCTGTTTCATCGATGTTTACCTGCACACCTTCGATTTTGGCGGGCTGATAACCTACCTGAGAACAGATCAAGTCATATGTTCCTGGCTGAACATTGATAATGATATATGTTCCATTTTCTCTAGTCTGGGCTCCTTGTTCAAGCCCTTCGATAATCACATTTGCAAAAGCTACCGCATTGCCATCTTGGTCTTTGACCCGGCCGGCAATCTTACCAGTGGTACTTGCAAACAGTGCCACATTAGCAAATAATGCTAATACTAACAAAACAATTATTCTTTTTTGCATTAAAATTATCCCCCTTAGGATGATTTTTTTTTTTACAAAAAACGCCATAACAAAGTATCATGTCAAATACTTTTTAAGTCATTTTTACTTATAAATTTGTTATTTCCTATTATTCCATTCATCTGTCAAGTATTTAGTGTGAAGTAAAGATGTTGAGATCTCTATTTCTTCTGCTGTCAAATTGTTGTGAATAGAAAAAAAATCGTTCGCCCAGGAATCTCGGAAGCCCTTCTCAAGGCAGAGTGAAGCTTCTTTGAAGTTCAAAGGCTTGCTCAAGTTTGCGTTCACCGTAATGGTTTTACGTTTCAGATATTTTGCCAGTTTTTCTTGTTGAGCTGGCTGTAGCCCCGGCAAAAGATAAGCAACTTGGCTTTGATCATTATTGAGTAAAATCGAGCCATGTTGTAGCAGAACATTATCGCGCCTCACCTGAGCGCTTCCTACTATCTTTCTGCCTTTACATTTTAGTTCGTACTTACTACTACTACTGAAGCAGGGATTGGCTGCCTGGCGTTGATGCCCGGAATCCAAGCTTCCTTTTTCCAATTCCACTTCCACTCCCATCGCTCTCAGTCCCGCTGCCAAAGCTTGGCTAATCACTGAGTAAGCTTCGGTAACATTACCGGCAAATTTGCCTGCGATTGGTGCTATCACCGAATAAGTGACTTCTGCATCGTGCAAAACCAATCTGCCACCGGTTGGACGGCGGACAAAACCAAAGCCAAACTTTTGCAAAGCCTGAAAGTCTATCTCTTTGTTTACCTCCTGATTGTAGCCGCAAGAGACTGTTGAAGGCTGCCAATCATAAAATCTAATGGTCGGCATTGCTTTGTCGGCAATGATAGCTTGCATGATAGCTTCATCGATTGCCATGTTTTCAGCTGGAGATTTTTTACCGTGGCGCAAAATTCTCCAGTTCATATTGCGGGACTCTTTTGGGGGCTGTTTTGCATAAAGTGTTACCTTATTTGAACCAAACACTGCGTCGGATCTCTTCTTTCCGATAAGCGATGTTTGCCATGTTGGCATCTTTCAATCTTTCCAGGCTAAAAGCTTCCACGTCAAAAGAAGCCATCACAGTACCATGAACCATGGCCTTTTTTACGATATCTTCTTGCAAGCTGTTTTTTCCTGCAATATAGCCCATAAAACCGCCGGCAAAACTATCTCCGGCCCCGGTGGGATCCACTACATCTTTTACAGGATAGATCGGTGTGAAAAAATAGTAATCTTTATGAACAGCCAAGGCTCCATATTCACCGCGTTTCACCACGATCAGTTTGGGGCCCATTTCCGCCACGATGTCGGCAGCCTTAAAGATGTTTCCCTCACCTGTCAGCATCTTGATCTCATCTTCATTGATGAACAAAATCGTCACCCGCTCGATCACTTCGATTAGTTCAGCCCGGTTGCGTTCGATCCAAAAATTCATTGTATCACAAGCGCTAACAATTACCTCAGGCATCTGTTGCAAAACATTGAGCTGCAGGGCAGGATGAATATTGCCCAAAAAAAGGTATTTGCTGGAGCGATAATCAGGCGGCAAAATCGGATCAAATTCAGCAAAGACATTGAGCTGAGTATCCAAAGTTTCGGCTCGATTTAGATCGTTGTAGACGCCTTTCCAACGAAATGTTTTACCCGGCTTGATTTCCAATCCTTCGACATTAACACCATTGTGCTTTAGCAATTCGATATAATCGGTAGGATAATCTGCTCCCACCACGCCCACTATTTTAGTATCGCAGAAGTTCTTACTGGCCATCGCAGCATAATTTGCCGATCCGCCCAATGCATCTTCTACTTCACCAAAAGGCGTTTTTACCGAATCCAGGGCTACTGAGCCCACTATTACTAAACCCATTTTTTACTCCGATTGTATATTTTCAGTTTCAGAAGCAGACGAACCACCCATCAAAAAATTGCGGAAAAGCTCGGTTTCCGGACTGGAAAGAAAGCGGATGATCATGATCACGACAAGCAGAAGGATTATCCGGACCAAAAAATTGATCCAAGTAAAAATCTTATTGCGATGTCTTTTCTGATATCTTTTTTCGATCTCTTCGTGCAGATGGCTCATCATTACTCCCAAAGTTGTTTATAGATTCTCGATCAAATCACTCAAGCCGCGGCGTAATCTTGCCAAGCCTTGCTCTATATTATCCAAGCTGTTGGCATAAGAGAAGCGGATAAAATTGTCAGCGCCAAAAGCAGAGCCGGGAACTACGGCGATATGATACTCTTTCAGTAGATATTCACAAAGCTGAGCTGAATTTTTGATATTTTTCTGATTATTTTGTAGATAGAAAGAGATATCCGGCATGGCGTAAAAAGCGCCTTTGGGCATGGTACATTGCACATTGGGAATTTTGTTCAGCCCGCTAACCAAAATATTGCGTCTTTTCTGAAATGTCTGGCGCCTCATCGTCTGAATAACGTGCTGCTTGTCTCATTGTGTTAAGAATGCTCTTCAGAAAACGTTCAATGAACGGTACAAGTTTACTGTAGGTGCTGGGTTTCTCCTCGTCCCGGTGCAAAGCATACTCAAAAATATGCTGGATGTTCTCATACCGGCGAACAACCGTCCCTGTTCCAAATTCTGCCATTCGTTCACTGGTTCGCGAAAATTCATACAGCCAGTTTAATCTGATTAGCACTTCATCAAAATACTGCGAATTCTCGAAGTTAAAT
>JAWOEN010000156.1:0-5925 GCA_046482725.1 Cloacimonadales bacterium (SeqCode) | reverse complement strand
TTCAGATAAATTTCCAGCTTTACGAAGTGCTTTTGCTCTATCTTTCAAAGCGGGGTTATATGGTAGTTTTTTGTACGTTAGAAACACCCCGTCAGCTTCGCTGCCACCCCTCTGTAGAGGGGATTTCTTCACACTTTCTTTCGGTAAAGGTTTACTCAAATTATGGGGAGTAAGCTTTTTGTTTAAAATTTCATTGTTACAAGGTATTTTCTTCATTTGTTGATTCAAATTCTTTTAAAGTATTCCCACTTGCTAGCTTCCACTCAGTTAAACCATTTGCATTTCTACCCATAACAATAGCAGCAGCAGTAGATGGACTACCAAATATGTAATCATCAGTTAAGATTAACTCGTTATTTTTCTCTATTAATAAGTTTTGATCAATCAGTTGCTGCCTTAGTTTAATTAAGGTTGGTGCATAAGATTTTACAAATGAGGTAGCAAACTTGGAACCTTTAAAAACAACAAAACCATCTGAAGTTGGTTCTCCCTGAGCTTTAGCTCCACGAGCAGCGTTAATATAGAAGTTTGTTTGCTTACGTTTTGTTTTAAATTCTCGTTTTTCTTCAAATACTTTATGCCCTAGCGTATTTACTAAGAGCTTAATATTTTCGATGAACTCTTCCATCTCTGCTTGATCTGGTTCTGAGATCGAAGATTGTGTTGGTGTGACTGTATTTTCAATTTTGTACCGATTAACTTTTTTTGCTAATCCATAAAGCTTATTTTCAAGATATTTAATATGAGCTTTGTTGAGATTTTCGTCTTTGCTGATAAAAAGTATAGTCTCATTCCAGAAATCTTTTTGATTTAGATGCTGAGAAAGCCTATTTAATATGTTTTCAGCTTCACCAATATATACTTGATCTTTACCTCCTTCATCTCTACCAAAAAGCAGATAAACACCTGTGCTTATTAGGTCGTTTCTATCTGTGCATTCTTTTATTTTGATTCTTGGAATTTTGTAAGCTTTTCCAGTCCAATTTGAAAGTTCACCTGACAACCTTCCATTTGGATCTCCATCAATTAAAAATATCTTAATTGTCTTACTAAATTTCATACTATTCTCCTTACTTAAAACCTTGAAATGTGTATATCCCCAAAGGATGAGAATATTCCAACTTGGGTAAAAGCTATCTTTTCTCTTTCTTGATAATTATTTATCAAACTGTATCTGTACCGTAAATCTTATCCTGTCACAAGAAGTGTTGGTAATTCTCTTATCATCATCTAACCAACCTGCCCGAGTTTTTCTGGGCTCATTTTCGCTCAAAGATTTTAGCAGGCTTAAAAATCATCTAACAAAACAAACACTACTAAACTTTGTTGCAGTTTGTCAGCTGTCAATTTTTTTTATAAATACTCATTTTTTTTCTGCTTTATTATTGAAGGTCTTCTCCTAAAACTGTCGCAGCAGCATGGGGATGTTTTTTCCCTCTGGCAAAGCCGCAAGCAGTAGAAATCTTTGCAGCTGAGCAGTGGATTTGGTTCAATAAATTTCTTACTGTTTCTCTATCGAGATAGATGGTAATCGAGCTTTCCGAAATCCCTTAGGAATTTGCTAGACAAATAGAAATATCTAAAAGAAATGACAATGAGCGAGGTATAAATAGTGAAAGATAAAATTATACGTGGAATAACAGAAGATAAAAATGTGCGTTTCTTTGCGGTAGATAGCACTGAGACAGTGCGTCAGGCCCGAGATATCCATCATCTGTCAGTTACCAATACGGTGCTGATGGGACGAGCTCTCAGTGCGGCCTTAATCTTGGCTTTGGATCTGAAGAGAGCCGACAATGTGCTGAGCTTGAAGCTGGATGGAGACGGCGCTTGCGGACATCTGATCGCTACAGCCAACAATCGGGGCGAGGTGAAAGCTTATATGCGCAATCCGCAATTGGAGACGCCGCTCAACGCGCAAACCCAAAGGCTAGATATCAAAGCCGCTTTGGGTAAGGGTACACTTACTTTGATCAAAGATCTGGGTCTTAAACAGCCCTATGTAGGTCAGGTAGAATTGCTCTCGGGCGAGGTGGCCGAAGATTTGGCTTACTATTTTGTGAAGTCGGAGCAGATTCCCACCGTTGTAGGTTTGGGAGTTTTGGTCGAAGCAGATGGTACTATTCGTCAGTCAGGTGGTTTCATGATTCAACTAATGCCGGATACTCCGGAAGAGGTTATCAGCAAGATTGAGCAGAACATGGCAAAATTTCCCAATCTAACCGATGTGATGGATATGGGTTTTGACTTGGAAGAGATTATTCGCAAATTTATTTTGAAGGATATGAATCCGCGGGTCACGCTCACCTCAGCGGCCTGCTACCATTGCAATTGCTCCAAGGAAAAATTTAGCGCAGCTTTGGACCTTTTGGAAAGATCAGAGCTGATCGAGGCGATGAGCCAAGGCGAAGAGATCGTGACAGAATGTCATTTTTGCAATCAGACATATGCTTTCGGTAGCGCCGACATAAAAGAATTTTTAGATAAGAAAAAATAGAAAATCCAATGGAGGGAATTTTTATGAGAAAAGTAGTCGTAGTCTCTGCCCTGAGAAGTCCGATCGGAGCTTTTGGCGGAGTATTCAAGCAAGTATCGGCTGTAGATTTGGGCATCCAGGTGGTTCGGGAAAGTCTCAAACAAACCGGCATCAAGCCGGAAATGGTCGATGAAGTAATTATGGGTAACGTGATCGGAGCAGGCTTGGGCCAAAACGTATCACGTCAGATCTCTCTGGGTAGTGGTATCCCCGAGAGCGTTCCCACTTTCACAGTCAATAAAGTGTGTGGTTCCGGTATGAAGACAGTAGCTTTGGCTAGCGCTATGATCGGAATCGGCGATGCCGACATCATCATTGCTGGTGGTACGGAAAACATGAGCCAGGTTCCCTATACTCTACCCAATGAGCGTTGGGGTGCCAGAATGGGCGACAAGCAAGTGGTGGATATCATGGTGAAAGACGGTCTTTGGGATATATTCAACGATTATCACATGGGTATTACTGCTGAAAATTTGGCAGATAAATTTGATCTAACCCGAGAAGCGATGGATCGTTTTGCCGCTCTCAGTCAAAATCGCTGCCAAGCTGCCAGAGAAAGCGGCAGATTTGCGGAAGAGATCGTGCCAATCCATGTCCCGCAAAGACGCAAAGATGATCTGATTATCACCGAGGATGAATTTCCTCGAGCTGGTGTCACTGCAGAATCTTTGGCCAAATTGCGCCCGGCTTTTCGTCGAGATGGACGGGTAACTGCTGCCAATTCTTCCGGCATCAATGATGGTGCTGCTGTGCTGATTTTGATGAGCGCTGAGAAAGCAGCCGAGCTAGGTATCAAGCCGCTGGCAACTTTGGTGGATAATGCTTCAGCCGGTGTAGATCCCTCGATCATGGGCTACGGTCCTGTACCCAGCATCAAGAAAGTATTGGCCAAGGCAAATTGGAAATTATCCGATATCGAATTGGCAGAGCTGAATGAAGCTTTTGCCGCCCAATCTTTGGCAGTTTTCCAAGGCTTGGCAGCAGAAGGTGTGGGAGAAATGGATTCTGAGATTGTCAATGTCAATGGCGGAGCGATCTCTTTGGGACACCCGATCGGTGCCTCCGGAGCCAGAATCATCGTTACACTATTACACGAGATGCAGAAGCGCCAAGTCAAGAAAGGTTTAGCTTCACTTTGCATTGGTGGTGGCATGGGAATTTCCACCCTGTTTGAAATGGACTAAAAGTCCCAAAGGAGATTAAAATGGCAAAAAAATTAGTTTTAGAAAAATCAAATAAATATTATCAGGAAGCTCTGGATCTGATTCCGGGAGCGATTTTGGGGATCAGACGCCCCTACAATTTTGTGGTAGGAGAATATCCCATCTTCTTCGATTCAGCAGAAGGTGGCAAAGTAATCGACGTGGATGGCAACGAATATATCGACATGCTTTGCGCTTATGGTCCCATCATTATCGGACACAAAGAGAAAGAGATCGATGCTGCTGTCATCAACAAAATCCAAACAGACGGTTTCTGTATGTCGCTGACTCAGCCGGTGCAAAATGAGTTAGCAGCCAAAATGCGCGAATTGATTCCCAGTGCGGAGATGAGCTTGTTCCTAAAAACCGGATCTGACGCTACAACCACAGCGATCAGAATTGCCCGCGCTTACACCAATAAACTGAAGATTGCCCGTTGCGGATATCATGGTTGGCACGATTGGTGTGTGGAAGTGAAAGAAGGTATTCCTCAGAAATTGTGGGAAGATACTTTGGCTTTTCCTTACAATAATTTAGCTGCTTTGGAAGAGTTGCTGCAAGATCACGGAGAAGATATGGCAGCGATCATTATCACTCCAGTCGGGCATCCTCTGGCCAAACCGGTGCAAGAACCCCAACCAGGGTACTTGGAAGGCGTGAAAGAGCTGGCTGAAAAATATGGCGCAGTTTTGATCTTTGATGAAATCCGCACCGGCTTCCGCTACAGTCTGGGTGGGGCACAAGCTTATTATGGAGTTACACCTCATATGAGCGTCTTCGGTAAAGCTATGGCCAATGGTTATCCCATCAGCGCTGTTGTTGGCAAGCGAGAGATCATGAATGTGGTTTCCGATCGCGTCTTTATCAGCTCTACATTTTTCCCCAACAGTTTGGAACAAGTAGCTGCTCTCAAAACTATCGAAATTTTAGAGCGCGATAATATCTTGGATCAATTGCGGATAAAAGGAACCAGATTCTGCGAAAAAGTGGAAAAAATCATTGCCGAAAGTGGCGTTCCTTGCTCACTTTCCGGAGCTCCGCTGATGCCATTTGTTTCTTTTGAAAAAGATGAAACCGGGCTCTATAAAAAATTACGCACAGAATTTTACACTCAGGTAATTCGTCAGGGTGTATTCTTGCAGCCCTATCACCATGGCTATGTAGCCCATCGTCACACAGATGAAGATCTGGATAAAGCTGCTGAGGCGATCAAAAACGCTTTGGCAGAAGTAAAAAAAATGATGTAAACTAGGCTTGGTTGATTAGTTCTTACAACTAAACCGACGAAAACTAATGCAGAGCAATCTGCGTTAGTTTTTGTTGGTTAAAAATACGATATTTATAAAAAAGATAAAAGGAGATGATTAATGAGAAATCCATTGATTATTACGACAGCTCTGACCGGAGCAGAAACAACCCGAGCAGCTCAGCCCAATTTGCCTATCACGCCAGATGAGCAAGCAGCTTGCGCCAAAGCTTGTTTTGAGGCAGGCTCGCAAGTCTTGCATCTGCATGTACGCGAAGATGATGGCTCGCCTTCCCAGCGTTTAGAGCGCTTCGCAGAAACCATTACCAAAGTAAGAGCAGCAGTTCCCGAGATGCTGATCCAAATCAGTACCGGGGGAGCTGTGGGCGTATCTTTCGAAGAGAGAATGGCGCCGCTGCAACTAAAACCTGATATGGCAACTTTGAATGCCGGAACTTTGAATTTTGGTGATCAGGTTTTTGTCAATTCACCCCAAGATATCATTCGGCTCAGCGAATATTTCAAAGAAACCGGGGTAGCTCCCGAGATCGAAGTTTATGAATCTGGTATGATTGATGTGGTGGCAAAATTAGCCAAACAGGGAGTGATCACGCATGAACCTCTGCATCTGCAATTTGTTTTGGGTGTACCCGGTGGCATGAGTGGCAAGCCCAAAAATGTGCTCTATATGGCCGAGCATTTGAAACAAGAAATTCCTACCGCGACTTGGGGTGTAGCCGGAATCGGCAGATGGCAATTGCCCTGCGCTATGATGGCAATGACCATGGGCGGACACATCAGAGTGGGCTTCGAAGATAATATCTTCTATCATCGCAGAGTTTTGGCAGAATCCAACGAACAGTTGGTCGCCAGAATCGCGCGTATTGCTCAAGAGATCGGGCGCCCTTTGGCGACTCCAGAGCAGGCCCGAGAGATTTTGG
>JAWOEN010000109.1:0-9182 GCA_046482725.1 Cloacimonadales bacterium (SeqCode) | reverse complement strand
AAACTGTAGAGCCAGTTGTGGAAGTAAAGGTGGAAACTGCAGAAGATTAGTCACCGAATTGCAACGAATAAAAAATTAGGACGGGGCGAGGTTGTGAAAGACTTTGCCCCGATTTTTGAGATGAACGAGTTAATTCTGGTATTTAGAGTTTAAAGTTCAGAGTTAAGTAATACGGAATACGGAAGACAGACCCAGAAAACTTTTATTTTTCTAACCCTTCCAGATGACTTTTTTTCATTTGTTCTGATAAAAATATCGGGGTGGAGTTGGCATCACCAGATATTTTGCAGCTAACAAATAAAAAGTCTAATCTGCAGGGTGCCCTTTCTTTTTGCCCGCCTTGGCGGGTAAACATCGTTTTTTGTGGGCATAGACAAAGCTTGCCCGCCGTGGAATGGTATGCCGTTCTCAGGCGGGAAAAATGATGAACTAAGCTGCGTTAGCAGCGAAATTTCTGGCTTGTCAGAATTTACGGTTCACCTTTATGGTGATTTCTTTTCCTCAACAGATCATGATTCGGTGGTTGAGGTTCTCGAAACCAGCTCGCATTTCACCCAGTAAAAACTGCATTTTTTTGCTTCCCCTAATAGGTATGTAATTTCCTGCGGGAAGTTCGTATGAAATTTAACATAATGCGCCAGCGGTTTCATAAACCAGGCATAGGTTTATCCGCCTCTGGAGGACTGGTAAACCTCTAGCTCTACCTCAATCTCAGCCTTAGCCTTAGCCTTAGTACGCCTACAGCTCGCAAACTCGCATTCGGCGCACAAGCCTTAGCCTAAAAAAAGAGCCTTTATCCTTGCAGATAAAAGCTCTTTTTAAGTTATAAAAAACTATACTATTCTTAGAATCTGAAATGAGCAAAAGCTTTGTTAGCTTCGGCCATTTTATGAGTTTCCTCACGTTTTTTCATGGTAGAACCTTCTTTCTTGTAACAAGCCAGAATTTCTGCTGCCAATCTTTCAGTCATAGTTTTTTCATTACGTTTTCTGGAGATACCGATAATCCATCTGAATGTCATAGCTTGAGCATTCTTGGGAGTTACTTCGGTAGGAACCTGATAATTGGCTCCACCGATTCGGCGAGAGACAATCTTGATCAGAGGTTTGGCATTATCCAAAGCTTCCAAAAATACTTCCAGAGGATCTTTATCGGTTTTCTTGCCGATAATATCAAGTGCACCATATACGATCTGTTCAGCCAGAGATTTCTTGCCTTCCATCATTACAGAGTTGATGAACTTACTCAGTGTAACGTTTTTGTATTTTGGATCTGGCAGAATCACTCTTTCCATTTGTTTGCGTCTTCTTGACATCTATATCCTCCTACTTCTTTGGTCTCTTTGTTCCATATTTAGAACGAGATTGAGTTCTGCTTTCTACGCCAGATGTATCAAGAGCACCACGTACAATATGATATCTTACACCAGGTAAATCTTTTACTCGGCCACCACGAACCAGCACAATTGAGTGTTCCTGCAGGTTGTGTCCTTCACCGGGGATATAGGAAGTTACTTCGAATCCATTGGTCAATCTAACTCTGGCTACCTTTCTGAGAGCTGAGTTAGGTTTCTTGGGTGTGGTAGTATATACACGAGTACATACGCCACGTCTTTGTGGACAAGAAGAAAGAGCTCTGTTCTTCTTCTTCTTGACGATTGTTTTACGGCCTTTTCTCACTAATTGATTAATTGTAGGCACTTTTTCCTCCGTTTTATCTATCTTTTATTTTTTAGAAATCAAGTATCTCGTCGATTTGCTCTTCTTTCTCTTCTTGATGAGCGAATTGTTGGATGAGTTCACCTACCGATTTACCTTCGTCAACCGCTTTCTTCACTTCATCATTGTAGAACTTGGTACCTGTACCAATAGGAATTCTATGACCAATAATAATACTTTCTTTCAAGCCTTCCAGATTGTCGACTCTACCTGCGATAGAGGACTGTGTAAGTACTTTGGTTGTCTCTTGGAAAGAGGCAGCCGAAAGCCAACTTTCGGTCATTAATGAAGCTTTGGTGATTCCTAACAATAGCTGCTCAAAAGTAGCTCCTTCGCCACTCTCTTCTTCGATTCGCTTGTTCTCGAGCATCACTTGATTTCTTTCTACGATCTCTCCTTGCAAGAACATGGTATGTCCCGGATCAAGGATTTTTACTTTTTTGAACATCTGGCGGATGATAATACCAATATGTTTATCATCTATCTTCACACCCTGTTTACGGTAAACTTCCTGAATCTCATTTAAGATCAGCATCTGAGCCGGCACAATACCGCGGGCTGTAAGTACATCGTGTGGGCTAAGAGGGCCATCTGAAAGAGCATCGCCACTTTCCACTTTATCACCTTGATGCACTACGATACGTTTACCTGGTGAGATAATGTATTTTTTTTCAACCCCGTCTCCGGCGTCAATATAAATTGCTCTGCCACTTTTGGTTAAGTCACCAATTGTTACTGTTCCTGCGATCTCTGTTAGCACTGCTTTTTCTTTGGGAACGCGTGCTTCGAAGAGATCCTGAATGCGGGGCAGACCACCTGTGATATCACTTTGTTTCACAGTAATTCTGGAAGATTTACCCAAAATATCACCCGGATAAACAATAGTATCGGGCTCTGCTTCCACGCTTAATCCGGAAGGAATTGGTACCAATACCTCAGTTTTGTCGTCTTGGATAATCTTAAATTGCGCTTGCAATTTACGATCCTTAGATTGGATTGTGGTAATCTCACGGCTACCGGTCAGATCATTGAAATCTTCTTTATAAGTAACATCTTTTTCAAAGTGTTCAAATTTCAAAGTACCTTTGGCGGTTGCAATCAGAGGATTATTATAATGGTCCCAACTAAAGAGCTTGGTATCTTCCACCACATGCTGACCATCGCTTACATAGACTGTAGCAGCATATTCTACTTTATATGTTTCCAAAGTAGAGCCATCTTCTTTGCTGAGAATCTTGATTTTACCCAAGTGACTAATCGAGATGGTTTCCTCATTGCGGTTGGTCACTGTGTTCATCTTTTCGAATTTGACGATACCTTCTGCATTGGAAGAAACTTCGGCCAGATCAACGTCTGTGGAAGCTGTACCCCCGATATGGAAAGTACGCAAAGTAAGCTGTGTACCAGGTTCTCCGATACTTTGAGCAGCAATTACGCCCACGGGCTCACCAATGGTCACCGGTTTGTTGGTACCCAGGTTTCTGCCATAGCACTTAGCGCAAATACCGCGCTTGCTTTCACAAGTCAGCACTGTTCTGATTTTTACTTTATTGATACCATGATTTTGGATTGTCTTGGCAATTTCGTTGGTGATAGGTTCATTGGAACGGCAGATAAGTTTATCTGTGACAGGATCATAAATATCTTCTGCTGCGGTTCTACCCTGAATTCTGTCTGAGAGTGGCTCTACCACTTCCAAACCTTCTTTTAGGGCAGCTACTTCAAAGCCTTCGATCGTGCCGCAGTCGTGCTCGGTGATCACAGCATTTTGCGCTACATCGACCAATCTTCTGGTCAGATATCCCGCATCAGCAGTTTTCAGAGCTGTATCGGCCAAACCTTTACGGGCACCGTGAGTAGAGATGAAGTATTCCAAAACTGTCAAACCCTCTTTGAAATTGGATTTGATCGGAGTCTCGATTACTTCAGCGCCACTATCAGAAGTACCTTTGGATGGTTTGTCCATCAAACCACGCATCGCACCCAGCTGCTTGATCTGGTCTTTACCACCACGAGCACCTGAGTTGTACATCATATTGATCGAGTTGAAACCATCCTGATCGGTTTCCAGCTCTTTCATCAGAACGTTTGTCACCTTCTCAGTCGTCAATTTCCATTTATCTATTACACGGTTAGCACGTTCAGTTTCAGTGATCTCACCATTCATAAAACTGGTGATGATCTTCGCAACTTCGCGCTCGGTTTTCTTGATTGTTTTATCTTTGGATTTGGGTGAAATAACATCACTGGAGCTGAAAGTAATACCAGCTTTGGTAGCATATTTGAAGCCCAAATCTTTGAGATCATCCAAAAATGCTGCTGTGCGATATTGTCCTACTGTTTCGTAACAAGTCATGGCAATGTCATTCAGTTTCCTTTTGGTAAATGTATCATTTTGGAAAGGAATCTCTTGAGGCAGAATCTGGTTGAAGATTACTCGACCTACAGTCGTGGTGATCATCTTGCCCTTGATCAATACCCGGATCCAGCTATGAATTTTTAGACTGTTTTTCTGATATTTTTCTATCTGCACTTTGCCTTTGCGGATCATGAAATCGTCTTGCTCGTAAGCATAAACTACCTCGTCCAACGAACCGAAGTGTTTCAGCTCTTCTACGGGTGGAGCTGTGTGCTGGCGCAAGACTGTCAGGTAGTAGTTACCCAAAACAATATCTTGGTTGGTCGCCATCGCCAATTTACCACTCGCCGGCAACAGTAAGTTACGCGATGAGAGCATCAGAATTCTGGCTTCCATTCTGGCCTCTTGCGAGAGGGGCACGTGCACAGCCATTTGGTCGCCGTCAAAGTCAGCATTGTAGGGAATACAAACCAAAGGATGCAGCTCGATAGCTCTTCCTTCAGTCAGCACCGGCATGAAAGCTTGCATACCATGCTTGTGCAAAGTGGGCGCTCGGTTCAATAATACAGGATAATCTTTGATTACATCTTCCAAGATTTTCCAGATTTCCGGTCGCTTCTTTTCGATCAATTTCTTGGCTGTTTTAGCTTTTTCAGCCTGTCCCATTTTTTCCAATCTTTCGATCAAAAATGGTTTGAAAAGCTCCAGAGCCATATCTTTGGGAATACCACATTGATGCAATTTCAGGCTTGGTCCCACGATAATCACCGAACGACCTGAATAATCTACACGTTTACCCAGCAAGTTTTGACGGAAACGTCCACTCTTGCCTTTCAGCTGATCAGCCAGAGCTTTGAGCGGGCGATTACCACGTCCCTTTACCGGGCGGGTTTTTCTGGAATTATCCAAAAGTGCATCTACAGCTTCTTGCAGCATACGTTTTTCGTTACGCAAGATCACTTCAGGTGCATTGATATCGATCAAGCCGCTGAGACGATTGTTCCTGGTAATTACGCGACGGTAAAGTTCATTGAAATCGGCTGTGGCAAATCTGCCGCCGTCCAATTGTACCAAAGGGCGCAAAGTGGGAGGGAGAACCGGTAGTACTTCCAAAATCATCCAGCTGGGATCATTGCCCGATTTACGGAAAGCATCTACCACTTTGAGGCGTTTGATAGCTTTCTGCTTTTTCTGCTTGCTGGTTTCCATTTTGATGATCGTACGCAGATTCATCGCTTCATCTTCCAGATTGATCTCATTCAACAAAGCCTTGATCGCTTCTGCTCCCATCACTGCTTCGAATTCAGGGCCGACTCGATCGCGGATTTCATAATATTCATCAACGTCGATCAGATCCTGAACTTCATAGTCACTATCGCCCGGCTCCAAAATCACAAATGATTCATAATATAAGATGCGCTCCAGTTTGTTGACTGAGATACCCAAAAGGGTTCCCAAAACGCTGGGCATACTTTTTACAAACCAGATATGCGCTACCGGTACTGCCAATTCGATATGTCCCATTCGGCGGCGACGCACGCGAGAAGTAGTAATCTCCACTCCACAACGGTCGCAGACAGTATTTTGAAAACGCTTTTTCTTATACTTGCCGCAAGAACATTCATAATCTTTTTCAGGTCCGAAAATTCTTTCGCAAAACAGTCCGCCTTTTTCCGGCTTCAAAGTTCTGTAATTCAAAGTATCCGGCTTGACAACTTCACCATAAGACCATTCACGAATAGAATCAGGAGAAGCAATCTTGATTCTGACCTTATCGTAATTTTCTACTTTTGTATCTTTTTTAATTTCTCTAAGCACCTTAGATCCTCCAGTTTACTATTCGCTGCATTAAGATTTCTTATCTGCAATGAATTCAACATCAAAACAGAGAGATTTCAATTCACTCACAAGCACGTTGAAAGATTCGGGGATTCCGGGCTTGGGTGGGTTATTGCCGCTGGTAATAGCTTTAAATGCATTGGTTCTACCTTCTACATCATCAGATTTTATCGTTAGCATCTCTTCCAGCAAGCGCGAAGCACCATAAGCTTCCAAAGCCCAAACTTCCATCTCGCCCAAGCGCTGACCACCGTGCTGAGCTTTTCCACCCAACGGTTGCTGAGTAATCAGTGAGTAAGGCCCGGTCGAACGAGCATGCATCTTGTCGGCTGCCAGGTGATTCAATTTTAGCATATACATGATACCCACCGTCACTCTCTCTTCGAAGGGGGCTCCTGTTTTGCCGTCATACAACACTTGCTTGCCATCAGTAGGCAGCTTCGCAGCTTTCATTTCAGTATCGATATCTTTTAGAGTAGCACCATCAAAAACAGGTGTCTCTACGTAGAAGCCCAAAGCTTTGGCTGCCATGCCCAGATGTGTTTCCATGATCTGCCCGATATTCATACGGGAAGGCACACCAAGTGGATTCAGAATGATATCCACTGCTTCACCGTTTTCCATAAATGGCATATCGGCGATGGGACTGATGCGCGAGATAACACCTTTGTTACCGTGGCGTCCAGCCATTTTGTCACCAACCTGAATCTTACGCTTTTTGGCGATATAGACTTTTACCATTTTGCGAACACCATAAGGCAGCTCGTCTCCATGTTTCAGGCGTTCTTGCTCTTTCTTATAGATGTTGATACTTTCATCTTGAGCTGCTTTTACCTTGAGGATGATATTGGTATATATCTCCAGGTTTTTTTCAGTATTTTCGATCAGATCATAATCCAGATTCAATTTTGCGAAATTGATCTTCTTCAGATCTGCCTTGGTTATCTTTTTATTGGCCGCAATATAGAAACGGTTAGTTTTCTCATCAACTATATTTTTGGCTACTTCTCCCAGCAATACTTCCGAAAGCTTGCGCTCTAAGAAGGCTTCGATTCGAACTGTACGTTCGGCTCTCTCTTCTTTGATGCGCTGCAGATTTTCTTGCTTTGCTTCCTGATCTTCCAATTCCTGATTATCTTCCAGACGTGAGAAAACTTTTACGTCTACTACTACGCCTTCCATACCAGGCTTGGCTTTGAGGGAACTGTTGGTAAAATCACCTGCTCGGTCACCAAAAAGGGCTCGCATCAGGTTCTCTTCCGGGGAGGGGTCAATATCTACATTTTTGGGAGTAATCTTACCCACGATAATATCGCCAGCAACCAATACAGAACCTACTCTGATCACGCCGGCTTTATCCAGGTTGCGCAGAGATTTGGTCGGTACATTGGGAATATCGTAAGCCAGCTCTTCCTTACCATTTTTCATATTCCGCACCATTACTTGGTGCTCTTCGATATAAACACTGGTTAGCATGTCTTCGCGTGCTACGTTTTCACTGAGGATAATCGCATCCTCAAAATTGTAGCCATACCAAGGCATGAATGCCACCAACATATTGCGACCCAATGATAATCTACCACGATCGATCGCAGGTCCATCGGAAAGGATAGATCCTTTTTTGACCAGATCGCCTTTCTTTACGGTTGGACGCTGATTGGTGGACGTATCCTGATTACTACGCTGGAATTTCTTCAGATAGATGCGTTTGCGCGATTCCAAATCTAAAATGTTGTTATCGATAGTTTCGCGTTCGATCTCTACATAAGAACTGGTGACATTGGTTACTTTGCCGGCAAAAGGCGCCAAAGCTACCACACCACTATCTTCCGCTACGATTCTTTCCATACCGGTTCCGATCAGAGGAACTTCAGGACTAATTAGCGGCACAGCCTGACGTTGCATGTTCGAGCCCATCAAGGCGCGGTTGGCATCATCATGCTCCAAAAATGGAATCAAAGAGGCTGAGACAGATACGATCTGTTGCGGTGAAACATCCATATATTGCACATCTTCGGGGGGAACCTGAATAAATTCACCTTTTTGACGCGCAAAAACCAGCTTATCAGTAATCTTCTTGCTGCTGTTATAATTGACATTGGCTTGGGCAATCGTGAATTTATCTTCATTGAAAGCGTCAAGATATTCTATGGTATCGGAAATTTGTCCATTTTCCACTTTGATGTAAGGAGTTTCCAAAAAACCAAAATCATTGATTCTGGAATACATAGCCGGTGAATTGATCAAACCAATATTGGGGCCTTCCGGAGTCTCGATCGGGCAAACACGTCCATAGTGAGAATAGTGAACATCACGCACTTCAAAACCAGCTCTTTCACGAGTCAGACCTCCGGGTCCCAAAGCGGAAAGACGGCAAACGCATGAATCTTTTGAAAGACGTGTCGTCCTTTGAAATCACCATCGCACAATTCCCATTCAACTTCATAATATTTTTTACCATTATTTTCTTGTAGCGTAAACTTAGCTATTTTGGATATAGCCATAGTGTCATCTGGTATAATTTTAAATGTTTGTGTAAAAGCGTCAGCCGCTTCACCTGATAATTGCCCCAACTCTGATTGCCAAAATGACATAATATTTATCCTTTTTTTAGTAAATCACAATTCAAACACAAATATGCTTGATTTATTTCATCCAATGGAAGTGCTTTTACCCAGTAATGATTGCATTGGTGTGCAGACTCTCCAACGTAATTTTCACGCAAGTATTGGCGAGCCATTTGTAAACCCGCGCTTATTCCACAATCTCGTATGCCATCTAAGGCTGGATTGTTTAATCCTCGCCCTTCATAAAAGTCAATTCTCTTGGTTAGCCACTCATCAAATTCGTGCCTCCAATTCATTAGGCGTCTCCTTCAAAAAAATATTCTTTAACTTTGTCAATTACTACTGCTAAATCATTAGGGATTAATGATTCATCAAACATTTCCATGGGAGATCGAGCCATATATTCACCATCTTGTTGTGTTTGAAAAAAATATTGCCCATCTTCAACTCTTGCATGCAAACACATTTCAAACTCACCTTCAAAATCCATCTTTTCCGATAAAAGTTTTCCTATGGTCTTCAAACGAGCAAATCCCGTCACATCTAACTCACTATGCGCGATTACAACAGACAATAAATCTGGTCGCAATGACTTAAGAGCCATAATAGATTGCCAGCCATTGACCGCCATGTCAGAATATTTATCATATCCGCGCTCTTTAGCTCTACGCATGAATTCGTGACTGAGTAAAAACTGCC
>JAWOEN010000062.1:0-26662 GCA_046482725.1 Cloacimonadales bacterium (SeqCode) | reverse complement strand
GCACTGATGTTGCCGATTTTGAAACTATATTTGAAGAAGTTGTTGGTGCTGGAGATTGGCGCCAAGTAACTGTAGATCTTTCAGCTTATGCTGGAGAATCAGTTTATATCGCTTTCAATCATGCAGAAGTAACAGATATGTTTGCCATGAATATTGATGATGTAACAGTAACTGGTGCTGATTCACGTGATTTCACCGGCGCTTACAATGTCTATAAAAATGGCGTATTGGTAGGTGAAAATATCACAGAGCAAAACTTCCAACTCACCGCACTTCTGGTGGGCTCTGAATACACTGTAGGTGTTACAGCTATCCATGATGCTGGTGAATCTGCAGCAGCAGAGACTACTTTCATCTTCTTGGGTGGAGAGCAAATCCTGCCTGTTGATGATCTGGCTGTATATGAGAACAGTGGTGAACTGTCATGGAACGAACCTGCTCCCGCTATCGACTACTCAGATGATTTTGATGCCTATACAGCAGGCGATTATCTGGCAGAAGTATCTGATATGTGGACAACCTGGGCTCAAAATCCCGGGGGCAGCGATGATGCTATGATCTCTGATGCTGTAGCCAACAGTGGAACAAATTCAGTTCATATCGAAGGAACTTCCGATCTGGTATTACCACTCGGTAACAAAACCAGCGGAACTTATGAATTCTCTATGATGATGTACCTGGAGCCGGGCAATGGTGGATATTACAATATCCAACACTACCAAACACCTGGTGAAGAATGGGGCGCTGAATTCTACTTTGGAGATGATGGCAATGGCGAATATAGCGCCGGTTATCCTGAAGCACAACCGTTTACACATCCTACCGGCGAGTGGTTTGAAGTGAAAAACGTAATCGATCTGGATGCTGCTGAAGGTACATTCTTGGTAGATGGTACAGAAGTAGCTAGCTGGGACTTTGGTCTCACAGCTCAAGGTGAACCCGGTATCAACCAGTTGGGTGGAATCAATATCTACTCTGGTGCAATATCAGGCCAAACACCAAACTTCTACTTTGATGATGTAAGTATCTTCAAGGTGACAGACCGACCTGTATTGTCTTATGATGTATATCTGGACGATACTTTGGTGGGAAATACTACCGAAACCACTTATATGCTGGAAGAGCTGACCAACGGTGAAGAATATACTGCTGGTGTAGTGGCTATCTTTGAAAGCGGTGATAGTGAAATGACAGAAATTACTTTCACTTATAGCGGAACATTCTCGGAAGGAGATTTGGTTCTGACTACTGCTTTGAATGGTAACTATCCCAATCCATTCAATCCCACTACCACTATTAGTTTCTCCTTGGCTGAGACAGCAAATGTAGACCTGAAAGTTTACAATGCTAAAGGTCAAGTCGTGAAAACTCTGGTAGCAGGTGAAATGAATGCAGATAATCATACTGTGGTTTGGAACGGAGATGACAACAACGGTAAATCTGTTTCATCCGGAGTTTATTTCTACCGAATGAGCACAAAAGGCTTTAGCTCTACTCACAAAATGATGCTGATCAAGTAGACTTTTTCAAGTATTGCTAAGCAAAAATATGGCCCCGTCTTCGGACGGGGCTTTTTGCGATTTCAGAGCCAAGGTTTTTATTTTTGCAGAATGAATTCTTTCTGAGTTTTATAGGTAGAAATATAAGCTTTCTGATCTCTGTATTGCAAAGTGATGGCGCCATCTTTTCCGGTAATGAAGAGTTTATCCTCCAAAAAAGCCAAACGCTCTAAAGTGACTTCGTGCGGAAAATCAAAGCGATTTTGGACAGCTGTTGGGATTATCCCAAACTGAGGTTTTACAATTTTTAGCATTTCCGAAGAGCTGGCTGTTTTGCTGCCATGATGCCCGATCTTTAAGATATCGGCTGATAAAAATTGAGGATATTTTTCCAAAAGATAGTGCTCGCCCTCTGCTTCCAAATCTCCCGGAAAGAGTACAGTGAGAGAGTCTATTACGGCGCGAGCTACGATCGAGAGATTATTTTTGTTGGGATCGGAAAAATCTTTGTCTGGATGCAAAATCTGCAGAGAAAAATCTGCAAAATGAAAACTAATCGTATCTGTGATGGCAACAACCTCTACTGCTCTCTGGGCAATAGTTGGCTCGAAAAATCGCCAAATATTGCGTGCCATAAATTCGTCAGTTACCAACAATCTCTGCACTTGCAGCTCCTCCAAGACAGATTTTAAGCCGCCATAATGATCATTGTGAGCGTGGGTAACGATCAGATAATCCAAACTCGCTATGCCTTGTTGCCGCAAGTAAGGTAATACCGAGTTTTTGAAATGAGCTCCGGAAGATTCCGAGGGTCCGGTATCGATCATAATATTTACCCCGGCAGGGCTCTTGATCAAAAAAAGATCGCCCAAGCCACAATCGAAGAAAGTTATTTCCAGCGCTTCTTCGCCTAGATTGCAGGAAAAAATAATTACCAGAAAAAGTAGGGAACAAGCTCTCAGCCAAAGTTTATTTTTGGGATGAAAGATCATAACCAAAACCAGATAGAGCAAAATACATTGCAGCAGATTGATCGAGACAAAACGCCAATTTAGAGGAAGTTGCGCCGCGAATTCACTCCAGCCGTAAAATATTTTTAGGACAAAATCCAAACTTAGTTGATAGAGCTGTAATATTCCTCCCAGTTCAGGCAAGAAGATCACGATGAGGCTTAGACTGAGAATAACAGAGATGATGGGGATGCCGACAATATTGGCGATAATTCCGTTCAAATTGAATTGATAAAAATTGAAAATAGTGAGTGGTGCTAAAAAAAGTGAAAGCACAAAGGATGAAATCATGATCAAGATGATGCCGTTGCTCAAAGCGATCAATTTATTGATTAGCGGCAGCTTTGGGCGATATGGGATGAGTTTGAGCTTGGGAATAAAGAGCACCAAAGTAGCTACAGCTACAAAAGACATTTGCAAACCGATCGAGAAGAGCTGAGCCGGTTTCAGAGCTGTGATCAGAAGTAAACTGAGAGCCAGAGTATTGATGATATCGGTTTTTCGACAGAGTATTTTGGCAGTTAAAAAGATCGAGATCATGATCACTGCTCGGCTTACGCTGGGAGAAAAATCGCAGATTGCAGCATAAAAGAGCAGGATGCCGATAGTAACGAGACGGCTGAGCAGACGATTGGGTAGCAGCGTATTGAGCAGAGAGTAGAGGATAAGCGCGATAATGGCTACATGTAAGCCACTCACAGCCAGCAGATGGCTAAGTCCGGCAT
Organism: Cloacimonadales bacterium (SeqCode); assembly: GCA_046482725.1. Lineage (GTDB taxonomy): Bacteria > Cloacimonadota > Cloacimonadia > Cloacimonadales > TCS61 > DAOWES01. Next base: position 23,428 of record JAWOEN010000062.1, on the reverse strand, counting down.
TGCTCAAGAGCGAGCGCTCAGCATCCAGATCTGAGCGATCAGCGATGACGATAGCCTTGATAAAGCCACCGTACTTGGCAAAGCGCTCTTCGATGCGCTGCCGGATAAATTGGCGAGCTTTGATCACCTGATTTGTGATGAAAGCCGGTTTATGACTGAGGATATCGGCAGCAGTTTTGGCAAAACCAAAAGCATATATCTCTTTGGTCTGAAAATATTCTTGCAGATCGAAGCCACCCGGATTGGATACTTCCGAGATTTCAGTAAGATTGACGACCAGAGAAATAGTATCTCCATAGCGCAGGCTATCTTGCTTGGTATAGAGTCGAAACTTGCCGGAAACTGCTTGCCGGGCGATAGATAGCAAAGCAATATCAGCAAAATATTTATCATCTTTCTGCTTTACTTCCGAGACGATTTTTCCGGTAAGCGGCTGAGTTATCTGAGCCTGATTTTCTAATATGAAATAGAGATGATTGCTGGGAAGAGCTGTTTTCAGGTGGTAATTTAGCATTGAACAGAGAAAAAATAGCAGTAAAATCAGAGCAGGGCGGTAGGCTGCCAGCAGGAGGGCGGCGACCAAAGATAAAAAGGTGGCAAAGATGATGATCAGCGGCTGGGGCTGCAAATATTTCGCCACTATAATTCCCAAAATCCAAAATAGAGTAGGCCACAATAAAGGCGCGATATTCTTCTGCATTACTTCCCCCCCAGAAAATTACAGATCAATAAAATCTAAAAGTTCAGATAATTCTTATAATCCTTTTTCACCTTTTTAAAAGTAAGATTGTTGGCAAGTATTATATCATTCAGAGTTGGTCGTCGTAGGTTTTCGCTATGTTGCAGATATTGTTCGATCAACTGATGAATCTGGTTAAAGCTAATTTTTTCAGCCAGAAAAAGATCGATGGCAGCTTCATTGGCTGAATTCATAATTGTGGGTAACAAGCCCCCGGTTTTACCAACTTGGCGTGCCAAATAGTAGAGGGGGTAACGATTTTTATCTAATTTTTGAAAAGAGAGATCGGGCAGATCCAGAATATTTGTTTGTAAGATCTCTGATCTAATATGATGAGGATGGGTAAGAGCGTATAAGATGGGCAATTGCATCGAGGGGAAACTCATTTGAGCCAGAAGTGAGCCATCGAGGTATTGAATGAACGAGTGCACGATAGATTGGGGATGAATCACTGCTGAAATATCGGGAAAATCTTTTAGGAAAAGCCATTTGGCCTCGATCACTTCCAAGCCTTTGTTCATCATTGTCGCAGAATCCACAGTGATCTTTCTGCCCATTTTCCAAGTAGGATGTTTGAGGGTTTGGGCCAGAGTGATTTTATCAAATTGATCTAGCGGCAGATTGAGAAAAGGTCCGCCGGAAGCTGTGAGGATAATCTTGCTTACTTGGGAAAATGAAGTTTCTCCGATCGCCTGAAAAATAGCACTGTGTTCGCTATCTACCGGCAGTAATTTGGAGGGAGATATTTTCAGCTCCTCATTGATAATATGTCCGGCCATCACCAGAGATTCTTTGTTGGCCAGCGCCAGATCGATTCCGCGGCGGATGCTGAGGATGGAAGCTGAAAGACCGGCTGAACCCGAGATCGCATTCAAGATGATATCACACTCGATCTCTTCCAGATCTTGCAGCATCTGGTCGGAGCCAAAGCTTATCTGCTCGACGCAAGCAGGGCTGGAAATTTGTTCTTTTCGCAGCTGATCATTACAGAGATTGAGGCGAGGAATCTGAAATTCCGCAGCTATCTTTACCAGCTGACGATAGCTGCTATGAGCTACCGCATAGACTATTTCAAAGAGATCGGCATGCTGCCGAATTACTTGCAAAGTAGAATTTCCGATCGAGCCGGTAGCTCCCAAAATCGCGATTTTTTTCTTTCTATTCATATTATTATAATTTATACTCCAGAGAGATTCGATGTGAATTATCAAGCTCTGTATTATATTTGAAAGCGTAGTTTACGTGCCAGTTATAGAGATTTATTCTCAGGCCGGAGGTGAGATTTTCCACATCATAACCCAGCAGAAGCTCAGCCCGCTGGTGAACTTTGGTAGCCAGCCCCAGATGATAATCTGTACTAAAAATTCCCAAAGAATGTGTAGCAGCAAAATCACGATCTTCGCTTAACATCTCTATAGCAGCTATCAGGCGGGCAGATTTGTCCAACCAGGGAATTTGAAATTGATAAGAGCTTTCCAAATCCAGACCGGGTAATACAGTTTCGCGCGTGTCAGTGCTCCAGAAAATCTGCGTGGTAAAGAGATCTCGGATCTTGGCAGCAATCATCCAATCCGGTGAAATTCGGTAGTAAGAGGATAGATCCAGTCCGAAGCCGAAAGCGCTTTCATCAGCTAAATTTCGGTAAGCCATTTTGGGTGAGATGCCCAGATTAAGACCTAGAATTTTGCGCTGAAAACCCAAGAAGAGCGCCAGATCAGAAGTGTTGACATTTTTATAGACATAAGGGCGATTAGCGTCGTCATCCCAAGCAGTCAGCGGTATATCGTCGATACCGATGCGAGTGATAACGAGGGAAAATTTGTTGGCGTAGACTGCTGAAAAAACATCATATTGCAGCAGGCCATGATACTCTTCAGCGTGCATCAGCTCGAATCTGGTCTGCTGGTTTTCAGCCAGCAAAGCTGCATTCCAGTAAGCCAAAGCAGCTGTATGTGAATTGGTGAGGCCGCTGTTGCCGAGGGCAAAATTTTCTACCCCGGCTCCCATCCGGAAAATCTCTCCAGCATATTTTTCGGCTGATAAAAAACTGTAGCTGAGAATAAGCAGGATGATTACTAGTAAATTTTTTTTCATTTGAACTTCCTTTTATCTAAAAGATAGCTTAGATTATTTCCACAAAATTACCCAATATTTTTTTCAATTCACCACTGGCAAAAGAGATGGTCAATTTGGCTTTTTCATCTTTGCCATCCACGCACAAAATCTTACCGACGCCAAACTTGGGATGCAATACTTCTTGACCGATCCGATAAAATTTTTGGCTTTCTGTTACGATATCTACTCGAGGCGTTTGCGCTTTAAAATCTTTGCGCGGCTGGAAACGCTCATAAAAATTACTGTTACCGTATTGGATATATTTCTCATCCAATTCGGACAAATAACGGCTGGGCAAAAAATAACGAATCTGACCAAAAACGCGCCGAGATTCTGCGTAGGTCAGCATTACCGATTTTTTGGCTCTGGTGATAGCTACATAAAGCAGGCGCCGTTCTTCTTCTAGCTTGCGCTCATCTTGCATCGAGCGAATGTGGGGCAGAAGCTCCTCTTCCAAACCCACCACAAATACATGCTCAAATTCCAAACCTTTGGCATTGTGCATTGTCATCAGTTTCACACTATCGGCCTGCTCGTCCAGATTATCCAGATCAGTTTGAAGAGAGATATTTTGCAGATATTCTGTCAAGAGAGGTTTTTTGCCGGTTTCAGTTTCATAGAGATCAGAAAACTCCTCCGCAGCGGAAAGAAATTCTTTCACATTTTCAGAGCGGGCAATATCTTGAGGATCATCACTGCTGTTATAAAGCTCGATCAACTCGAGACTTTTAATCAAATCAGAGATCAATTCGGCTACTGGTTTTACTGCGGCTGCAGCAATGAACTTTTTGATCAGATCGGTGAATTTATTAACTTTGGTTTGGGTTGAATTATTCAGGTAGGGATTTTTTTTGCTGAGCAGACTTTGCCAGATGGTTTGTTGCCTCTGAGCTGCATTATGAGATATCTTCTCCAAAGTAACGTTGCCAATTTTGCGGCTGGGAAAATTGATAATTCGTGACCAGCTCTCCAGATCTGCCGGATTGATGATAAAACGCAGATAGGCCAAGATATCTTTTACCTCTTTGCGTTGATAAAAATTGATGCCACCCACAATTTGGTAGGGGATATTTTTTAGATTGAAAGCTTTCTCGAAAGCGCGGGATTGAGCGTTGGTGCGATACAAGACTACGAAATCTTCGAAACGGGTAGCGTCTTGTCTTTTCTCGATGATTTTCTCAGCCACAAATTTAGCCTCTTCCGAACCGTTCAAGAGCTTGAAGCGTAAGGGCAGCTCGGAACTTTCCAGCTCGGTCCACAGCTCTTTGGCATGACGCTGAAGATTGTGCCGAATCAGGCTGTTGGCCAAATTGAGGATGGCGGCCGGCGAGCGATAATTTTGTTCCAATTTGATTGTCTTCACGTCACGATAATCTTTTTCAAATTCCAGTATATTTTTTATGTCAGCTCCGCGCCAAGTATAGATCGCCTGATCATCATCGCCCACCACACAGAGATTTTGATGCGCTGCAGCGATCAGATTGACGATCTTGAATTGGGCATAATTTGTATCTTGATATTCATCGATCATGATATAGCGAAAAAGGTTTTGATATTTGCGGCAAACCGACTTATTGTCATGCAGCAGCAAAGCTGTGTAGAGCAGAAGATCATCAAAATCCAAAGCGTTATTTTCCAATAAACTTTTCTGATATTCACGATAGATTTTATGAGCATTTTCCGTAAAAAGATTTTCTTCGTTAAATTCCCAAAAATGTTCGGGCAAAATCAGCGAGTTTTTCTGCTCACTAATAATAGATTTTACCTTATTGAGCGGGAAATATTTTTTATCGATATCAAGTTTTTTGTAGCAGCGATTGAGCAGCGCTTTTTGATCTGCGCTATCATAGATCGAGAAATTGGAGTTGATCGGTAGAAATTGTACTTCCTGGCGCAAAATGCGGGTACAGATCGAGTGAAAAGTTCCCACCCAGAGGGAATGAGCTGAAATCTGAAAAGTGGAATAGAGTCTGTCACGCAGTTCCCGGGCGGCTTTATTGGTGAAGGTTACCACCAAGATATTCCAAGGATTTACGCGCAATTCATTGATCAGGTAGGCTGTACGATAGATGATCGAGCGCGTTTTGCCGCTGCCGGCTCCTGCCAAAACCAAGAGTGGACCTTCGGTGGTGGTAACCACTTCTTGCTGGGCCGAATTTAATTTTGCAATGATATTAGTTACCCCAAGTATTTTTTTCCGAGCGATAGCCTTCTAATTTTTGGTCGCCCACCAAGCGGTAAGCAGACATTATGTAGTAATAGAAATTGCCCGAAACGTAGGTGAAATCGTCATATAGTGTTGTTTCACCAGCTTCGATAGTTTTATGTAGTATATACTCACCATAATATGATTGCGATCTGTAGATATAGTAGCCGTCGGCAGTGGGTGACTGGTTCCAGGTAAGGCGAATCGGACCACTACTGGAAATCTTGCTGACATCAATACCACTAACACGGATTGGCGGCTCGACACCGTTTTCAGAGCCGGGATCCAGAGGATTATCTTTGGCTAGCGAACAGGCCAATAAAATTAGGGGAAGGATGAGTATAAATATTTTTTTCATTAGAACCTCACTTGAAAGCCTAAGGGATGCAAGGATATTTGGAAATTTGTTTGATGATATTCTTTTATCAAGTCATTCCACAAAAGGGCGTTATACTCTTCTGTGCTACGATACGTATCATAAATATTATAAACCCAGACCAAAGCCGCTACAGCTATAAAACCTTGGGCGTAGCCCCGAAGTTTGCTGGCATCTTCATAGTTTTGCTTGATATCGCCAATATAGGTAGAATCGAGATATTGCTGATATTTCTCTTCCGACTTATCATAATAATAATAACTTGTCCCGAGCAAAACCAGCTCGATTCCCATAAAGATCTGACCTTTGGAGTAGTTTTTGCTATTGAATTGTCCCCAGCCTGGCATCACACCTGACTGCAACATATTTCGCCAAATTGGTAGTTTTTCCATTTCATAGATTTGCAACAATTTCTGGCGGCTAATCAATTCTTGTCGAGCATCTGCCCGTTCTTGCAAATTTTCCCAGCCATATTTTGCCGGATTGTAAAATTCTTCCAGATTGAACTGAGCCCAGATCGAGCTGCCCCAACCAAATAATATAATGATGAGAATAATTTTATGTTTACTCATTTTACCTCGGATCCAATAACTCTTCAGAGCGTTTATTCATAGCAATTAGTTTTCTGGTTCGCAGATCTACTTTCCAGACAAAGTAGAAATTCAGGGAAGGTGAAATGATGTCGTAACGAACATCATATTTTAGGTTATTGGAAGTGAAGAGCACTTTCCAACCGGATATCTCAACTGTGGAACTACCGTGGACAGAAACCAAGGAATCTTCGATCGCATATACTCTGTTTGCCAGTTTCCCATTATCGTATTGCAAGACGATCTCCTGAGCAAAAATGCGTGGTTCTTTTTCAGCTCGAATCAAGTTTTTCATCTCGAAAACCTTGCGTTGTACTTCTCGGTCATTAATCAAATTTTGAGATTTTTGATAAAGCTTGAGTGCAGCTTGATATTCATCGTCACGCTCTTGTTGTAGAGCTGCAGCAAAAAATTCTTTTGCTTGAGAAAACTCGCGTGCTTTCTGCTCAGTTTCTTCAATTTTTTGCAGTGCAACAGAATATTGGGGTTTGATCAGAAAACATTTATTGTAGCTTTCGATAGCATTATCAAACTCAAAATCAGCCAGATATTGGTCACCTTTGGTAACAAATCCAGTGCAAATCTGGTCTATTCTATCTCGATTTTTTTCAGCTAAATCTGCATCATATTGAAAAGATTGCATAAAATAATCGTAGGCAGCAGAGAAATGTTGCTTCGCGATTTCTGCTTCAGCCAGCAGAGTGTAAGTTTGAGCAATTTCACTGTTGATACTAGCTGTATGCTGTTTGGTATATTTAGCCAGCAAGAATAGCTCTTCTAGAGAGTCTACAAGCTCTGTCTGATCGCGCTGGTTGATGATCATAGCTAATTGTTGAGGAATGATCGCATCTATTTTGGGCTGAGCTTTAGCCGTGAAATTGTGCTCGCGATAATTTTTCCATAAAGCGCTGAAATCTGCGATTGCCTCGGTTTGCCGATCAGCATCCAAATGCAGTAAAATTCGATTGTAATAGACTTCCGGGATCAGCTCGGATTGCTCAAGATAGCGGATAATTTTCTCATAGTAATCTAGCGTGGTTGCCAAATCATTTGCTGCTGAAGCTTGCTGGGCCAGCTCGAAATAGCAACGATCCAATTTCTGATCGGCAGCAGCAGAGTTTGCCAAAAAAAATAGCTTGGCTGCCAAATCCCAACTTTCCAGATCAAAAGCTCGCAGGCCCAGAGCGTAGTAGCATTCGCCTCGGGCTAGTTCAGCCTTGGTTGCTCGCGCCCCATTTAGGTTTTTTGAGATCGCCAAATCAAATTGTTCGATTGCCGAAACATAATTTTTCGTTGCCTGCAGTTTTTGCCCAGTTTGATAATAGTTGGCGCCATAGGCAGAAAGTGAGAGCGTCAGTATAAAGATGAGGATTAGCTTTTTCATTATTCCCTCGTTCTGAGCTGATTTTCGGGAACGATGATAGGAATTTCATCCAATTTTCGACCAAAAAAGATAAAGGATAATGCAAAGATAATCGTGGAAATAATCAGCAGTTGGCTGTTTTGCATTTTGTATACTATGATCGTGGAGAGCACTAGGATGATATTGATCAGGTAGACTAAAATTGCTGTGATTTTGGCGCTACCCATGGCCGTGCCAATACGGTGGGTCGAATGGTCTTTGCCGCCTTGGCTGATGCGACGACCATCGCGCTTTCTGGTGAAGCTTACCAGTGAAATATCAAAGATGGCAAAACTAAGTAAGAGTACGGGCAGTAGGAAGAAAATCTTATTTCCTTGCAAACTGTTTGTAGCAAGTTGCCCTGCCAGAATTCCCATGGTTGAGAGGAAATATCCGATAAACATGCTACCGGCGTCACCTAAAAATATTTTGGCCGGATTGAAATTGTAGGGTAAAAAGCCAAAGACAGATCCGGCAAAAATGAGAGCAAGTAAAGCGATGAAATCTGCCTGATGAGCCAGCTCGGGAGTCTTGCTCAAAAAGCCTATTGCATAGAAACCAAGTGCCAGAATCCCCGACATTCCCGTAATAATGCCATCCATATTATCCAGAAAGTTGAGGGCATTCATCAAGCCTACCATCCAGATAAAGATAATGGGCAGAGTGATGTAGACAGGACCAAAGAGCGTGAAGAGATCGTGAGTAAAGATGAAGGCAAAGCAAGCCAGCAGTTGACCTATCAGTTTCAGCAGCGGTTGCATTCCTTTTTTATCATCGATCACACCTACCAACACGATAATAAAAGCGCCACCTAGATAGCCCAAAAGCGGCAAATCCACAGCTCGCTGTTTGGTGATGATCAGATAGAAAAAAAGAGCCAAAAACCCGGCAAAGACAGATACTCCACCCAAAAGCGGAATCGCTTTCTTGTGGATTTTTCTGGCATTTGGGTTATCGACAAAATTTATCTTCAGAGCGAAATTTATTACCATTGGCGTTAACGAAAAAACCAATAGAAAAGACAGCAAAAAAACTGTCATGCACACATATACAATATTCATTAAAACCTCGTTAAATTTACTTATATATTATCTTATGAATTATCTTGATTATTTTAAGAAGATAAATTTGTCAAATCTTTTATAGAGCGATGCTAGGGAAGCGTTAAAACTGATTGACAGGAAAGCTCAATAGCTGAAACTTATTATGTGAGGTAAAAATGAAAACTTTTAAAAATAAAAAAGCGTTAAGAGAATATTTTTTGATGGATGAGCAGGAGGCAGGAATAGTTCTGCATGGCTCGGAAATAAAATCGATCAGAGCCGGAAAGCTCAGTTTCAAAGATAGTTATGCTCGTATCGAGTCAGGTGAGGTCTGGCTTTATAATCTGCATATCAGTATTTTTACTCAGGCCAGCTACAATAACCATTTGCCGGAAAGAAAGCGTAAATTGCTGTTGCACAAAAAACAGATCGAGAAGATGAGAAAAAAAGTTGATGAGAAAGGGCTGACCCTGATTCCCAAAAATCTTTATATCAACGCTAGAGGTTTGGTAAAGGTTACTCTGGCTGTGGCCAAAGGTAAAAGGAATTATGATAAGCGAGCCGACTTGCAGAAGAAAGATCAATTGCGCGATATGCAGCGCAAGATCAAGAATTTTTAGAGTTATTTTATTTAGCAAATTTCTAAGAAACTTTATTGAATAGAGTGTCATGATTCAAGTAAGGAGGAACAAATGACAAGATGGACGCAGAAGATCGAGAACAGTATATCTCTTGCTAGTCGAGAACACAACAGGCAAGATTTTTTGGATGCTTTTTTTGAATCCAAGGTTTATATTCCCCATAATGAAGAGGAAGAGCGCGAGTTTGAAGAATTTTCATTGGTAATCAGCAGCACTGCCTTGTTGGTTTATATTGCTTTGGCTGATGGGATTATTCAGCAAGAGCAGAAAGAGAGGATAATCAGTGATCTGATTTTTCAGCTAGGACAGCGCAGCTATGAGCGAGAAAAATTAGTAAAATTTGGAACTTATGAGAAGGAGATTATCTCCAATCTTTACGATAAAATGGTGAAAGATTTGCAAGCAGGAAAAACAGATATCGAAAAGATTGTGCGAGTTATTGATATGGTGTATGCTAATAATCCGGCCAAACGCATCTATTTAGTGAGATTGTGCTATTATTGTGCTTACAGTGATGGTAGCTTGGATCCTTTGGAAGAGGAGAGAATAGATGAGCTCAGCAGATTGCTGAAAATTGGTAAGCACGAGCAGCAAAGGGCAAAAGCTGAAGTAGAAGCTGATCTGAAAGCATAACTGAAATCAAAAAAAAAAGGGAGCTGAAAATTTTCAGCTCCCTTTTTTTGTATCTTAATATCTTTTTTTCTCTTTAATTCTAGCAGCCTTACCTTTGGCTTCGCGTAGATAAAAGAGTTTTGCTCTTCTGACTCGACCAAAACGAACTACTTCGATTTTGTCGATATTGGGAGTATGGGTCGGGAAAATTCTTTCCACCCCAACACCTTGACTAATCTTGCGAACAGTAAAGGTCTCGGAGACTTTCGAACCACGTTTTTGAATCACGATCCCTTGGAAAACTTGAATTCTTTCCTTGGCACCTTCTTTGATTTTATAATGCACTTTGACTGTGTCACCTACGCTAAAAACGGGGTGATCAGTTCTCATCTGTTCTTTTCCTACTAATTGTACAACATCCATGTTGTCCCTCCTTTTATTTTTCGGAACGAATCCTATCCAAAATAATAGCAACTGCACTGCGGACAGAAAGGTGATTGTATTCACCATATCCAACAATGGGTTTTAGTATAAAATCAGCAAATTCATGTACCTCTTTTGCCAGACCGTTACCGGTTCCAAACAGTAGCAAAACAGGTCGTGTAAGTTTACTAAATTCTGCAAAATCGATCTGATTATCCAATTTTGCAGCAGTAGTTGTTATTACTAAAGGATATTCTCCTTCCTGGTATTTTATCATCTCTTTTGCGGCCGAAATATCTGCAGCATATTCTACCAAAGATAAAGCTGTTACTCTATCAGGATTGAATTTTTCTGCTAGCTCTGAATGCCAAAATTTCAGTATCCGCATCAGCATCTCTTTCTGGGATTCCAAGCGGTTGATAATGAAATATTTGCTGACGCCAAAAGTCGTGCAGCTTCTGGCAATATCGTGAACATCCAGATTGGTAATAGAGGTTGTAACCAGTTGGTTAAACTTATTATTTATCGGATAGTGGACTAATCCCAGATATAGATTATTCATTATTTCCTTTTTGATATATTTCCCAGAGATCAGGGCGTTGCGCTTTAGTTTTCTCTTCGGCTTTCTTCAGTCGCCATTCATCTATCTTTTTATGATTTCCCGAAAGCAAGACTTCCGGAACTTTCATCTTCAGAAATTCAGGTGGTCTGGTATAATGAGGAGCACCCAACAAAACATCTTGATGTGAATCTGTTAAGGCTGAATTGATATCTCCCAAAACTCCGGGTTGTAATCTGGCAACTGCATCCACCATTATCATGGCTGGCAATTCGCCGCCGGAAACCACATAATCTCCGATAGATAATTCTTCAGTGATCAAACTATCGCGTATTCTCTGATCTATCTCTTTGTAATGACCACACACTATCACAAAATGTTTTAGCTTGCTGTAGCGATTTACGATCGCTTGATCTAAGAGCTTACCCTGCGGAGTAAAATAGATTACCGGAACATCTGGTTCCAGCACCGAATTAATCGCATGATAAAGAGGCTCTGGCTTCATCACCATTCCGGCTCCACCGCCATAAGGATAATCATCAGTTGTATGATGTTTATCGGTCGCAAAATCGCGGATATTGCTAATCTTTACTTGCAGATGAGCTTTATCAATGGCGATGCCAACCATGCTCTCACGTAAAAAAGCGGTAAACATCTCGGGGAATAGGGTCAGGATATCGATTTTCATAAATCTATCAATTGCTCGATATCAGCGGTCATGATCTGCTTTTGAAGCTGATCGATTTCCACGATGTAGCGTTCTACCAAAGGTATCATAAATTCATGACCCTCGCTACTTTTTACCACCAGCAATTTCTGCGCACTATTATCCAAGAGCTCGATTACTTCACCCACCATTTGTCCTGCTGACAGAACTTGGAAACCTATAAGATCAGGAATTCCCAGCTGAGTGGTGTAGCGAGCTATCTCCTCAGCAGTTAAGGCTATAAACACATTTTTCTCTTCAGCTGCTTCGGTCATTACTTCTGTGTCGTCCAGCAAAAATCGTGAACCACGATCATTATCTTCCTGAACCACACTCACATATCTCACTTTATTATTTTTAAAGATCAAAAAAAGGTTATCCAGAACAATTTCATTGAACTCAGGATAGAGCTTGAATCTGATGAAACCAGCCTTATCGAGCGCATTGCCCAGAGTACCAATTTTTACTAAGTCCGAAATCTTCATCTACTCGATAATTTCAAGGACTGTCCGTTTTCCTTCGCGCGCAGAGACAGCACTGAGGATAGTACGAATAGCGCCGGCAGTGCGCCCGCGTTTTCCGATAACTTTCCCGATATCTTCTTTGGCTGCTCTCAGCTCAAAGATCGTTACCTTATCGCCTGCAACTTCTGTTACTTCGATTGCTCCGGGATCATCAACAAGTGCTTTAACAATAAATTCTACAAGTTCTTTCATTTCTGAACTCCTTTGTCATTATTCTGACTTTTCTGCTGCGACTTCCTTTTTTGCTTCGATTTTTTCGTTGTGCCAGCGTTCCATCACGCCCGCTTTTTTGAACAAGGATCTTACTGTATCGGAAGGTTGAGCGCCTTTGCCCAGCCATTTGATTGCTGTTTCTATATCCACTTTGATAGTGGCAGGATCTGTGGTGGGATCATAATGTCCCATAGCTTCCAAATAAGCTCCGTCTCTTTTTCTGCGCTGATCTACTGCTACTATTCTGTAAAAGGGTGTATTTATCTTACCCATTCTCTTCAGCCTAAGCTTTACCATTTCAACTCCTTATAACTTTACATTATTTATATTATTTTCAAAAAGAATTAAATCTTTCACTACTGTTTTTCCGTCAAGTAATTTTAGGAAGGTAATCCCATTCCTTTCATAAACTTGGGGTTGTTCATTTTCTTCATCATTTTCTTCATTTGCTCAAACTGTTTGAGCAGCCTGTTTACCTCTTGCACACTGGTGCCACTGCCTGTGGCGATTCTGGCTCGGCGGCTGCCATTGATCAGAACCGGCTTGGTTCGTTCGCGCGGGGTCATCGAGTAAATGATCGCTTCAATATGCTTTAGATCATTATCATCTACCTTCATACCTTTCAGCGCTTTGGAATTCATTCCAGGCATCATTCCCATCAATTGATCCAACGGTCCCATCTTCTTGATTTGCTGCAATTGAGCTAAAAAATCACTGAAAGTAAACTGATTTTTTTTCAGTTTTTGTGCCATTTTTTCAGCTTCTTCCAGATCTATCGATTGCTCGGCTTTTTCGATCAAACTCAGCACATCGCCCATGCCCAAGATTCTATCGGCCATGCGTTTGGGATGAAATTCATCCAGATCAGAGCTTTTTTCGCCGCTGCCCAGATAGACTACCGGCTTGCCGGTAACCGCTTTGATCGAGAGGGCAGCACCACCGCGAGCGTCACTATCCATTTTAGTTAAGATCACACCGTCAAATTCCAGCTGATCATTAAACTCTTTGGCTACATTCACGGCATCTTGTCCGGTCATGGCATCGGCTACAAAAAAGATATAATCGGGATCGATCAATTTCTTTAGGTTTCGTAATTCCTTCATCAGTTTTTCATCAATATGTAGACGTCCCGCTGTATCGAAGATCAGCAAATTATGATCATCTTTGCTCGATTTCTTGAGGGCGTTTTTAGCAATTTTCAGGACATTTTTACTTTTCTCTTCAGCATAAACGGGTAAATTTAGCTGTTTTCCCAAAAACTGTAATTGATGAATAGCGGCTGGACGGTAAACATCGCAGGCAACCATTGCTGGAGATATCTTTCCTTTGCGGTGTTTTACTGCCAGTTTGGAACAGGTGGTGGTTTTACCGGAGCCTTGCAGTCCTACCAACATTATCCTGTTTTGTTTATTATCATGAAGCTTGATCTCAAAGTTTTCTGAGCCCATCAGTTTGATCAATTGCTCGTGAACAATTTTTACTACCTGATCACCGGGAGTAAGGCTTTTCATCACCTCCTGTCCCACAGCTCGCTTTGCCACTTCATTGGTAAAATTTTTGACGATCTTGAAATTTACATCAGCTTCCAAAAGAGCTCTTTTCACAGCGCGCATCGAATCCTGAATATTTTGCTCAGTCAGCTTGCCTTGGCCTTTTAGCTTTTTGAAAATTCCATCAAATTTGTCGGATAAATTATTAAACATTTTATTTCCTGTATATTTACTGTCTTAAGCTATCGATTTGCGCCTGGTAATCAACCTGCCGGAAGATATAGGAACCGGCAACTAAAATGTCGGCTCCGGCTGCTATCAGTTTGGGTGCTATTAATTCATTTACACCACCATCGACTTCGATCTCTAAGTTTAATTGATTGTGTCGGGCAAATTCACGGATTTTTTTGATTTTATCGTAGACCAGTGGTAAAAATTTTTGACCACCAAACCCGGGGTTCACACTCATCAGCAAGACAAAATCCAGATCTGGTAGCAGGGGATAGATAGTCTCTACCGGAGTAGCTGGATTGAGGGCAATGCCAGCTTTGCAGCCATTGGCTTTGATCACGCTGACCTGACGATGTAGATGTAGTACAGTCTCCTGATGAATGGAGATATATTCTATTCCCATTGCTGCTAGAGGTTCTAGGTAATCTTCAGGATTTGTTACCATCAAGTGCACGTCCAGTGGAAGTCGGCAAATTTTTTTGATCTGACTGATAATGGGCAGTCCAAAAGTGAGGTTGGGGACAAAATGTCCATCCATCACATCCAGATGTAAAATGTCGGCTCCGGCTGCCTCGATTTTCTTTATCTCACCAACTATATTGGTGAAATCCGAAGCCAGCAAAGAAGGTGCTATTTTTATCATTTATGTTTCCTTTTCAAATAATTTGGCTGTCTTTGACCCAGCTCATCTTCCAAAAAAAAGACAATATCGTCCAATTCTACTCCACTATGTTGCCGGATCTGACGAATCAGCTCTTGCTTGGAAAGAACTAATTCTTGCATCCAGACATTGTTGCTGACAGCGACAAACAGTACTTTTTTCTCGATCTTTTTCAATTCAGTACGCTCGCTGAGTAGCGTGCCTAAGATTTTTTTCCAGCAAAAAGATACTGCTACAATCTCTTGATATTGAGAACCGGCAATGCGATAGACCAGTGATCTGATAGCATTGCCGGCTTTATTGAATTTCATGATATCTTAATGATAAGCTTCTAATTACCCTTTTTGGGAAAAGAGAGATACTCCCCACCAGGCAAGGGTAGCGCTGACAATTGCCGACCAATATGCTATCCCCAAATTGGCATAACTATTGCTATATTGGCTCATGCCCAAAGCTGGAACTACCGCTAATAAAATCAAGAACAGGTAGCCCAATAAAGTGACAAAAAGCTTCTTTCCCAGAGAATTATTAATGATCGAGACAGCTAATGCTCCCAAGGCTATTAATACAATCGTAATAACAACAATTACCGCATAAACAGCTGTTGAAAGATTGGGATCTACAAATTTCTGGAATAAAATAACCGGTGCAACCACGCTGACCAAGAGTAGGATGGTTCCTAAGACTTTGTGCAATGCTTTGGTTATTTTGGGATTAATTTCATTTTTACGATTGCTTTTTTTGATGTAAAGCCAAGTTCCACCAAAGACTAAACTAAAAAAGATGAAATACCCGATCAGTCCGGCTTGAGGATTATCAGTAGCAAAACCTAACGAAGTAAAGGTCGCAAGCAGAATCATCCAACCAATAATTTTTACGATTTTTCTCAAAATAGCCTCCTCGTGCTACTCCTTTTCGACATTAACTTTAATGTCAGCTGAAATTTCATTTGTGAAGTGAATCTTCACGTCAAAACTGCCAATTTCTTTGATATGACTATCCATGTGGATATAAGATTTGTGCACATCGATCTCTTTTGCAGCCAAAGCTTCAGAAATATCCTGCTCGGAAACAGAACCGAAAAGGTGGTCATTTTCATCTGCTTTACGCATAAATGTAAGTTCCATATCTTTCAGGCTGAGTGCAGTAGCTTTGTATTTACTTTCCAAGGCCACTCTTTCAGCTTCAGCTTCTTTGGCCAAAGTTTCGATCTTGGACAAATTGTATTTGTTGGCAACGATTGCCAATTTTTGGGGTAAAAGGTAATTTCTAGCGTAGCCGTTTTTTACATCGACTATTTCGCCACCATTACCCAATCCTTTTATGTCTTTTACTAAGATGATTTTCATCTTCTATCCTCCGTTGTTTATTTTTCGAAAATTAAACCAGATGTCAAATAATCCTATCAGCATTATCAATAACATCAGGTAGGGGTTGATCAAAATTGCCAGAATCAAGATTATCAGCAGAAATTTGGATTTCTGAAAATAATCTCCCCAATAAAAAGCCAAAATACTAGCGCCTTCGATCAGGAAAAAGGGGGCAACTATCAACACGCCGTTAACTCCATGTTTTTCTGTATTTGGTATCAGAAGCAGCAGCAATGAGCCGATCAGCAGATAGATCAGCAGAAAAGGCATTTGAACTTTTTTCAGGTGCCATTTTTTGCCAGACTTGCGTGAAACGAGCAGCGCAGCCAAGGCAATGCCGCTAATCATTATGAAGCTCCACACCCCAATATAATAATCGGTAAAAAGTGGTTTTACCTGGGCTGTAGCGTCGGTGAGCAGCTGCAATTGCTCGGGATTACTCTCGAAGGTCGAGGCCAGAATCTTATCATATTCGCTCACAAAATTTTCTGCTGTTTTTTGCAATTGCTCAAAAAAGATAATTTGTCGCGAAATCGCATAAATTACCACAGCAGTTGCTGAGCGCAGCAAACTTTGCAGATAATTGGCAGATGTTGCCAATCTTTCGATAAAGAGGAAACTGACCAGTCCGATGCCAACAATAATATCTAAAATCCGAATAGGATCCAAGATATTGGCAAAGTAAAAGAGAGCTGAGCTTCCGATAAATACACTCAAAAACACGTATAATTTAGATTGGAATTTCCAGCCAAAATAAATTGTAAAGATCATTCCCGCAAAAGGGGAGAGAGCTGCGATCAAAGCAGCCAAGACAGCAAATAGAATCACTTGCCTAATGCTTATCTGTATATTTGATTAGAGCCATTTGTCTGGCTTTTTTGATTTCAGCTGAGAGTTTTCTTTGGTGCTTGGCACAAGTGCCGGTAAAGCGACGCGGGGAGATCTTTCCACTTTCAGCGACAAATCTTTTCATCAAACCTACATCTTTATAATCGATATCAACGTCTTCATTTTTGCAAAAGAAGCATACTTTCTTTTTAAACTGAAATTTCTTTTTGGTGAATTTCTTATTGCTACGAGCGCGCGGCTTGTATTCTCTTTTCTCAGGGCGTTTTCCCTGCTCTTCTGTATTATTTTTTCTTTCTTCCATCTTATAATTCTCCTATTATTGCTTAGAATGGCACATCATCATCTGTGATGTTAGATTCAGGTTCTGCCTGATCCGGTTTAGCCGAATGAACATCTGCTGTTCGCGAATTAGGAGATTTTTCCAAGAAGCTGACTTTGAAAGCAACAATTTCTGTGACTTTGCGATTTTGGTTATTTTTATCCTGATATGTATGTGTTTTCAGATATCCTTCCACCAAAACAGCGCTGCCTTTGTCGAGCTCTTCTGCACAGCGTTCCGCCAGTTTGTCCCAGACTACTACATCCATATAACTGGTTTCTTGAATCCATTCACCACCGCGTTGATAACTACGGTCAAAAGCGATTGGTAATTTCGTAACTGCTGTGCCATTGCTTGTGTAGCGCAATTCTGTTTCTCGGGTTAATCTGCCACTGATGATAACTGAATTTACTCTTGGAAATCTTAATTCTCCGGCCATGTTAAATCTCCTGGATTATTTGGTTAGCAGGTTATGTCTGATAATCTTTTCGTTCAAACGATAGATCATCTCAAATTCGCGTGTTTTACTTTCATCCATGGTAAAGTAGATAACGTAATAATATCCCTCTTTCAGGTGTTTGATTTCATAAGCGAGTTTTTTCTTGCCCAATTCATCTAGTTTGATCACTTCACCTTCATTCTTCTTGATAAAATCGAGTGTTTTATCGAGCTCTTTCTTTGCCGCATCTTCACTCATATTGGGTGAGATTACAACCATACTTTCATACTTTTTTGCCATTTTTCCTCCTTTGGTCTTATCCTCGGTACTATTGTTTTTTTACCGAACGATCCTGAGTTTGTATGATATCCTCAGAATAGGATTTTTTTGTTTTACTATAAAATTTTACCAGCTCAGCAAAATCTGCTTCTACATAATTATGCAGCAGTTGCTGAGCATAGTCTAGAACCAGATCCATCTTTTTTAGCTCACTTTGAGAAAACTGAGCCAAAACATATTGAGATAGCTCTCTCTCACCTGGTGAACCAATGCCGATGCGGAATCTAAAAAAGTCTTTAGATCCCAAAGCATTAGCGATAGATTTGAGACCATTATGGCCAGCCAATCCACCATTCTTTCGAAGACGAATCTCGCCCCAAGGCAGATAGATGTCATCCACGATCACCAACACTTCATCAATATTGAATTTGGTTTTGGCAGCTGTAATAGCATTGCCACTCAAATTCATATAAGTCTTGGGCTTGATAAAAATCGTACCCTTATGTTCGGCATAATCAAAATTCTTCTGCTTCTTAAAGCTAAGATCATGCACAGAAAAATATTTTTCCAAAGCTAGGAAACCAATGTTATGCCTGGTTTTACGATATTTTGTGCCAGGGTTTCCCAGTCCTACTACCAATTTCATCGGCAGAGATTATTCGGCTGGCTTTTCTGTTTCCAGTACACCGATCTCAGTTTCTTCTTCTTCAGCTTCCTCTTCTTCTTCAGCCCGTGGCAAGTTTACCGTTATCAGAGCAGTCTCATCTGAGAAAGAAGTTGTGATGTTTTGTGGAATCTCGATATCGCCAAAGTGAATAGCTTCACCCAAAGTAAGTTTTTCTAGGCTGACAACAATTTCTTCCGGGATATCTTTGGGTAGACAAGTAATCTCCATCTCACGATGTAAGACATCAAGGTTACCACCAGCTGCTACGCCCGGTGAATCTCCCACGTATGTGATCGGAATGTTCAGGGTGATCTCCTGTCCTGCATGCAGCTCGAGAAAATCGATATGAACAAATTCCCGGCTAACCGGATGGATCTGACGATCTTTCATGATTGTAGTAAATTTTTTATTATCTACATCAATCTCAAAAAAAGCAACTTCACCAATAGATTTTTTATATTGTTGTTTGAAAACTGCCCGATCAAGATTAATCAAGACTCCTTCTTTGCCGGCACTATAGATAATAGCCGGGATCAGTCCATCTTTACGAGCTTGTTTGTTTAAAGACTTTCTGCCTGTCGTACGTAATTTCGCTTCTAGTTTTATATTCATTATATCCTCCGTGGAATCTTCTTTACTTAGCGGAATAAGGTGCTAAGCGATTCCTCTATATGTATTTTTTTTATTGCTAAAGCCATCAGCTCTGCCACTGATAACTGAACTATTTTTTTGCATTTAGCGCTCTGCTCCGACAAGGGAATAGAATTGGAAATATATAGTTTCTCGATCGAAGAATTTTCTATATTTTCGATTGCTTTTCCCGATAAAACACCATGACAACATGCTGCATAGACACTGGAAGCTCCATTCTTTTTCAGAACTTGCGCCATTTTTGTCAAGCTGCCACCAGAGTCAATGATATCATCATACAAAATTGCATCTTTACCTTTCACATCTCCGATTATGTTGAGAATCTCAGCATTGCCGTCGTTGCCGCTACGGCGTTTATCTCCGATCGCCAAGCTGCACTTTAGGCGTTGAGCCAAAGCTCTGGCTCGGGCTGTTCCGCCGGTATCGGGAGATACAATTACAGTATTGGAAAGATCCAGATTGGCTTGGAAAAATCTGGAAAAAATGGGCATCGAGTAGAGATGATCTACCGGGATATCAAAAAAACCCTGAATTTGATCTGAATGCAAATCCATGGCTATCACCCGATCTGCACCGGCCGTAGAGAGCAGATTAGCTACTAGCTTGGCTGAGATCGGAACGCCGTTTTGATCTTTTTTGTCTGATCTGGCATAGCCGAAATAAGGCATAACACAGGTGATACGTTGAGCTGAGGATCTGCGCAAAGAATCGATCATAATCAACAGTTCCATCAGGTTGTCGTTGACGGGGCGGCAGGTGGGCTGAACTATAAAAGTATCGGCACCGCGCACATTTTCGTTGAGCTTCACGAAAGTATTATCGTTAGAAAACTTAAATACTTCAACATCGCCAAGTGGGATGCCGGCTAATTTTGCTACTTCTGAGGCCAGGGGAAGATTAGAATTCCCTGTAAAAATTTTTAATCTAGAGTACATTTATTCTGGAAAGTCTCCTGATTCTTCATCTATATCGGCGGCAGAAAGTGCGTCTTCCAAAGCATCTTTATACTTTTCTAAAATCAGCTTTTCCACCCGTTTTCTTGTTTCAGTATTTATTGGATGAGCGATATCTCGGTATTCTCCATTACTAACCCGGCGACTTGGCATTGCCACAAACAGGCCCTTTTCACCTTCAATAACTTTGATATTGCGGATAATAAAAGCATCATCAATTACAATGTTTACGAAAGCCTTCAGCTGATTATTTTCTCTGATAAAAACTTTTACATCTGTAATGTTCATTTTGTACTCCTTTTGGTTTTGGTAATGTAATTCCAATAATTCTTTTTTCTGTAGAAATCAGCAAATTTATTCGCTGTTTTATCATCGGGACAAAAAGCAATAACCGTGGCTCCGCTGCCAGACAAAATTGTCTTTGTTGCACCATGGGATTCTAGGTAGTAGATAATCTCTGCTAGTTCAGGATAGCGTTGGCAAACAGCACTTTGCAAAGCATTGAAGCAGTATTTTAGGTCAGAAGTTTGCAGCAGTTTGCGCCAATTTTCGTTGGGCTTGTCTGCAAGTTTCAGCGCCTTATACGCTTCACCACTGGATACTGGAAACCCAGGATTGACCAAGAAGATATGGTCAATATCCATAGCCGGCAAGTCAGAAAGTATCTCGCCTCGCCCTGTTCCCAATTTACAGCCACCTTCCAAAAAGAAATTTATATCACTACCAAAATGGGCAGCAATTTCATGCATTTCTTCCGGAGAAAGTGCTAAATCCCAGAGCCTAGAAAGAGCTTTGATCGTGGCTGCGCAATTACTGCTGCCACCACCCAAACCGGCTGCTACCGGAATGTTTTTTTCCAGCTCTATCGCTGCGCCTGAAGCTACATTATATCTATCTTTTATAAAGAGCGCTACTTTGTAAATTAAATTATCTTTCGTACTTACAAAGTATTTGTTCGTCAAAATCGAAACATTATCCTTTTTTGTCAAAGTAAAACTAATTTTGTCAGACAACTCTATTTCACTGAAAATTGTTCGAATATCATGATATCCGTCATCTCGCTTTTTGAGTATATCCAGAAATAAATTAATTTTTGCGTGACTTCTTACCTTTAACGCCTTCATTTTCATTCCCGTAGTAGTAATAATAGTAGTAATTGTATTCATAACTACTATAATATTTTTGTGGATTTATACCATTGATGATAGCGCCAGTATAGGTAACTCCGATATTCTCCAGCAACTCTTTGGTTCGCTTGATAACTTTCTTATCAGCTTGCCCGATTCGCACGGCCAAAGTAACTGTATCTACTTTCTTGGCCAATATCATCGAGTCGGTAACAGCAATGACGGGAGGAGCATCTATCAGGATATAATCATATTTTTCTTTCAATTGTTTCAGAGCATCATCCATTTTTTTGGAAGAGATCAGCTCGGAAGGATTGGGTGGAACATGACCACTGGTGATAATATCCAGATTATTTATCTTGGTGTGTTTGATAAACTTATCAATATCAGCATCTTTTTGCATCAGGAAATCACTCATACCATTATCTTTTTCAAAGCCAAAAATCTTATGCACGACAGGACGTCGTAAATCCAAATCGAGCAGGATCACTTTCGATTCCATCTGAGCTAACGCTGAAGCCAGATTGGCTTGGGTAGTAGATTTACCTTCTTTGGGACCCGAGCTGGTAATCAATATAGTATTGGCTTGATCGGGCTTTTGTTGTGCCAGAATATTGGTACGCAAAATTCTAAAAGCTTCTGCCGGAGAAGATTTGGGCGCATAGTTTGTTACAAGGCGTGCCCCAATCTGACGTTTGGCATCCAGCAATTGCTCGCGCTCTTCTGTTTTACAAGTTTTTAGCTTTTTGTCTATTTCATCAATATCATAATCTGTAGTATGGATAAAAGGTATGGTGCCCAAGATTTTGAATCCCACAAATTTACGTACATCGTCGAATGTTCTGATTTTGGAATCCAAAGAGTGCAATAAGAGAGCAGCACCAAAGCCTAAACCAGCTCCCAAAACAATAGCGATTAGCATATTCATTTTTTTATTCGGTTTGATCGGATCATCGGGAGTAAGCGCTTCTTCGATGATGCGGACATTACCAATCTTGGATTTTTCTACAATTTTGGCATCTTCGAATTTTTCTATCATCATCGAGTAGATCTTCTCGTTGATCGTAAAATTACGGGTCAAACGAGCTAATTCCACTTCTGTATCAGGTAGGCGCGCCATCGATTCGTTATAATCTTCTACTGCCTCACGCAAGCTGTTTACTTTTGATTCGGCAATGTTTTCTTCAATTTGAGCCAAGGAAATTTTACCGATCAAATCGGCGCGATATGCTAGAGGATCAGAAGAGCCGGCCCGAATATTGGTGATTCTGGCAATCTCTTTTGAAAGTTTCTGCTTTGCGCTTTCGATCGAATTATTTAGATCTACCAACTGAGGATGATCTTCAGAGTAGCCAGATTTTGTCAGAAAGTTGACATACATGCGTTGGTTTTCTACGATCTCAGTTTTCAGCTGTTCCATCAGCGGAGTAGATAAAATAGTATTTACATCTGAGATTACTATATCTTGCTTATTGAGCTCTGTTTGCAAGAAATCCAGATGTTTTCTGGCGACTTGATAATCGGCAATAGCCGAGGCCAGCTGTGCTTCCATGTCAGAAGATTTTGTGATCAGTTCCTCAGTCTCGGCAGAAAGCAATGAAATGCCCTGCTCGATTTTATAGACTCTGAGATCTTCTTCGGCCACACGCAAGCGGCGATCCGCCTCTTCCAATTGAGCTTCCAAAAATTCTCGCGCCGTGCGGAAAGATGTCCGAGCGTAAGTATTATCCTGCTCTTGTAAAGCATAGGCTGTAGCGTTGGCTGCAGCACTGGCTTCGCTGGGGTTTACCGAGTTGTAGCTGATAATCAGTACGTCGGTTTCGCGCTCTGTTTCCACTTCCAAATTTCTTTTCAGATAACCGGAAGGAGAGCCTTTTAGCTGCGAGATGGGATAAGTATTATAATTTTCATTGCGTTCTAGTAGTGTATTTACGGCTTGCAGAACCGGACGACTTTTCAAGATCTGGATTTTATTGTTGATCGAAGATTGAGATTTGCCCAATGAACCAAAGATCATACTCTCTGACATATTCTCTTCGATCAGAATTTTGGCCGTAGCTTTATATATCCTCGGTGCCCGAGCTGTATAGATTGCTGAAACGACTATTACCGCAATAAATACTGACAACACCAGCCATTTATAACGGATTAATATATTTAGATAATCACTCAGGTTTATCTCTTGTTCTTCTAAATCATTATATATTTTATCTTCCATAATTCCCCTGTTTTTTTTAATTATT
>JAWOEN010000028.1:0-6029 GCA_046482725.1 Cloacimonadales bacterium (SeqCode) | reverse complement strand
TATGGATATTGAGCGTCTGGAAGCCTTTCTCAAGGAGAAGGGGCGTGAGAATATTCCGGTGATCTATCTGACAATTACTAATAACACAGTTGCCGGACAGCCGGTGAGCCTTGAGAACATAAAAGGAAATTCTAAAACAGCAATTGAGGTTTTATGAGATACATTCTTTTCATTTTACATTTTACATTATTAATTCTTGTCCGCCGGAGCAAGGTTCTACTTGTTCTTCTTTGCGTAGGTGGATTCTTTTCCCTTTCTTCAATCGCGAATACGCTTGCTGAAGTAAGATAAGCCTCAGAGCCAAATATTTTTTATACAATTTTCTGCACATTAGCAGTTGGCTTTTTCCCAGCTCCCAAAAAAAGCACCCCAAAAACTAATTTGAGGTGCTGAATATTTCAGCTGATAATGATCTTATCGGCAAATTGCTCTAGATAAAATCTACCAAAATTAGCGATCAGAAAATCAAACTCAGCATTGCTCTTCGATAATTTCTTTTCGAGATAAATATCGATATTTTGGAATTGCCAATGATAATAATCTGTCAAGGCTTCTGGCTTGAACATATTTTGGGGTGAGACCAACCGCCCGGATGGCATTTTCACAGCGCTTCATCAGTTGGTTACCTGAAAATAATCTCCGATAGAAATCACATTGCCCTGTTTATCTAGGTAAGCAATCAGCTGCGGGTTGACGATTTTCAGTTCAATTGGCATCAGGCGCTCCAGATCATGTAGAGACCGCCGAGTATCACCAAACCACCGCAAACTTTGCGTAAGATAATAGCGCCTTTTGATTTTTCGTTCCAATTTAGATATTTTTGCACCACTTCGGTAAAGGTTCCGGCTAGGATAATGATCGAGCAATGTCCGATTCCATAGACCAGTATTAGTAGCGCTGCGAAGACAAATTGGGTGGAAGCCAGCTGAAAGCTAACTGTCAGCACGGGCGCCATAAAGGCAAAGGTGCAGGGACCCAAAGCTATGCCGAAGAGCAAGCCCAGGATAAAGGCACCCAATAAGCCTTTTCTTTGAAAAGAAGGCTGACCGGCTTTGCCCAAAAAGGGAAGTGGTAAAATATCCAGCAGATGCAAGCCGACTACAAAAAATATCAGCGCAACCAGATAGTTTCCCCAAGTTCCCACATCACCAAACATCCGGCCCATAGCGGCTGTGATAACTCCCACCAAGCCGATCGTGATGAGAATTCCCACCGAGAAGAGAGTGGAAATGATAAAAGCGCGTTTGGTGGAAATCTTACCTTGGGCATCGACAAAGCCGATGATCAGTGGAATGCTGGCTAGGTGGCAGGGACTGAGAATGATGCTGAATACGCCCCAGACAAAGGCAGCTGTCAAAGCCAGAAAAGCTGTGCCTTGCATCGCTTGTGAGAGCCAGATAAAGATTGCTTGTAACATTATTGCATACCTCCTGCTTTTAGTATTTCCAATATTTTGGCTTTCTCCAAAAATCCTTCCTGCCGCTCATATTGCTGACCATTTTGATCGAAGAAGATCGAGGTGGGAATAATCCTGACCTTGTATTGACTGGTAAGATCTTGATGATCAGCTGTTTCCAGATCGAGGATGTTGGCGCGCTCCCCGTATTCTGCCTCCAATTCCGCCAGTATTGGTTTCATCATTTTGCAGGGAACGCAAGAATCAGAGCCCAATTTTACGATGGTTGGCAAGCCGTTTTTTAGAGCCTTGGTGAGAGGATTTTCAGGTCGGGCCGCTATCTGAGCTTCTAGCCAGCGTTCATTCATCTCGATCTCGGCACTTGCTTGTTGCTGAGCGATAAAGGCCTCCAGCAGGCTATTTTGCTTTTGTTGGATAAGATGATTTTTGATCTCAGTTTGCACTTCAGCAAAATTGGCTGTTGGCATTTGAGCTTTGTTGGCTGCAAAGAAATCTCTAATTTCAGATTCTGACACTTCGATATTTTCCATTTGGCGAGCTAGCAATTTTTGGATAGCTTCATCTTCTTGTTGCTTGGAGGCGGGACGAGTTAGCAACTCTGCTTTTTCTGCACTTTGCAAAAGAATCTCGCGCAAGATCAGTTGCTGCAAAAAACCATCCAAATTAGCTTTGAAATTTGCTTTGAGCTGAGCAGGTAGTTCGGCGAAACTAGCATCTAGAAATTCTTTATCCAGATTTTTGCCATTGACGGTAGCCAAAATATCAGGATTCGGCTTGGCTTGCGGCTGGCTTTGGGGTTTAGCCTTGGCAGTTGAGCTAGCTTGCGCTTTGCCGGGTTCCATTTGAGATTGGGGCGCGCTCTTGGTAGGCTGAGGAGTAGCTTCGAGCACTTCTGCAGTTGGCGATGAATCTGCCTCTTCCACAGTTTCTGCCACTATTGCTTGATCTAATATTTCTGGTTGAGTTTGGGATGGGGAAGATTGTTGGCTAGAGATTTTTAGCCCAATTACTGCTGCAGTAATCACTAGGATTACTGCCGCAGTAATAATTTTGCTTCTTTTATTCGTCATAGTTGGTGTACCTTCATAAGCTTTAGAATGATTTAGCAGCTACCACAGCCACAGCCGCTATCCTTACTATTTTTCTTGGTGGGAGATTTATCAGCTTTTTCAGACGATTTTTTTAGCTCTGCAGCTAGGATCTGAAAAGCAGCTTCCACAGTCTCTTCAGTCACAGCGGTTAAGCCTTTTTCATAGCCCAGATCGCTGAGCACAAAAGATTTGGTTGCGATATCGCGGTTTTGTAGATTTTTGGCTGCACAACGTAGCGGGCAACCATCGATAGTAATCACCTGATCAGCATCTCTGGCCGAAACTACGAAGCCGGAAATATCGGCGCCGACACCTGCCAAACAGCTAATCCTGGCTAAGCCGGCTGCCGCCATTCGACGCGCTACCCGATCGGCCAATTCTCCCAAATCTGCTCCTCCCGAACAAGGAAAGAGGAGATTTATCTCATCATTACTTCCACAACAACATTTGCTCATCTTCTGCTCCTT
Source organism: Cloacimonadales bacterium (SeqCode) (assembly GCA_046482725.1). Classification (GTDB taxonomy): domain Bacteria; phylum Cloacimonadota; class Cloacimonadia; order Cloacimonadales; family TCS61; genus DAOWES01. Next base: position 3,054 of record JAWOEN010000028.1, on the reverse strand, counting down.
CTACTGCTTTTGCAGTAAAGAAATTATTTTTTGTGATTTTAATACTTTACCGGCAGAAACTACTTTTTCATCGATTACCAGCGCCGGAGTCATCATCACGCCATAACCCATGATATCGTTGAGCTCAGTAACTTTTTCCACTGTTGCCTCGATTCCCGATTCTGCCAAAGCTTTACGAGCTTCTTCTTCCAATTTTTTGCATTTGGGGCAGCCTGTGCCCAATATTTTGATTACCATTATTGATATCTCCTTTAGTTTGTTTTAGGCATAAAATATGCCAAAGATCATACCTGAAAATGTTGCCATCACGACAACTAATGAAACGAATATTACTGTTTTCTTAGTTCCCATCACACTGCGAATTACCAGCATATTGGGCAGTGAAAGTGCCGGACCGGCTAAAAGCAAAGCCAAAGCGGGACCTTTGCCCATGCCATTTCCCATCAAACCTTGCAAAATAGGAACTTCTGTCAGCGTGGCAAAATACATAAAAGCTCCTGAGACAGCTGCAAAGAAATTTGCCCAGAGCGAATTGCCACCCACCAATGTCTCTATCCAATTAGATGGAATAAGGCCTTCATTGCCGGGGCGACCCAATAGCGAGCCGGCGATCAGAACTCCGATAAAGAGTAGTGGTAAGATCTGCTTGGCAAAACCCCAAGTAGATTCAAACCACTCGCCCAATTCACCTTCATCTTTGCTGGTGAAATAAGAAAGTCCGATAATACCAGTGACAAATGTTAGCATCACATTGCCGGCAAAAAGCAGATGCACAGCAATTACAGCTGCTGCGATTACAGCGATTTTCCATAGCTTCATCTTAAAGATATAGTTCAAAGCCCAGCTAAATAAAATCGCCAAAACAGCCGTGATTATCCACTTGGCATTGTAGATGGCAAACCATAAGCCGCTATCCTCTTTGGGAGCTCCCCAATTGGCAAAGATCAAGATTAGTACCATAATCCCAAAATGCACAGCCTCTTGCCAAAGAGGGCGAGTTGCTTCAGGTTCCGGCATCGCCAATTGCTGTTCAGCTTTGGCAATCTCCTCTTTACGAAAAAACCAAGCCATAAGCAGACCAATAATCACACTAAAAACGATCGCAGCGACGGCACGAGCTATTCCCAGCTCCACACCCAAAATTCTGGCTGTCAAAATTATGGCCAACACATTGATGGCCGGACCCGAATAGAGGAAAGTCACGGCCGGACCCAGACCGGCTCCTCGCTTGTAAATTCCGCTAAACAGCGGCAAAATTGTACAGGAACAAACTGCCAAGATAGCGCCTGAAATAGAAGCTACTGCATAAGCTGTAACTTTCTTGGCATTGGCTCCCAGATATTTGATTACCGCAGCCTGACTGATAAACACACTGATCGCACCAGCAATAAAAAAGGCTGGTAACAAACAGAAAATCACATGTTCTTGGGCATACTCTTTGGTCATATAGAGAGCTTCCACCAGAGCGTTTTGTAAGCGTGGAGAGCTTACCGGCAGGTAGAAAGCGCCCAGAAAGACAGCAACCATGAGCAGCAATTTTTTCCATTCATCTTTCCAACTCATCATCATCCTCCAAGTTTTTTATTGCCTATTTGGCAAAATGTGCAAATAGGGTCAAGTTTTTTTTTGCTGAGTGCGATGATTTATTATTACTACTCGAAAAACCGCTTAGGATATGGTTTTACCAGGATTGATCATCTGTTTATCTTGGCAACTATCGACTTCAGCCTGCAGGGTAACATGATCTATTTTGTGTTCTGTTTGCAAGATATGGGTAATTTGCTCATAGATTTTTTCAGCTTCAGAGAGTAGCATATCATTCAGGTCAATATGAGCTTCAAAATGGATGAGATTTTCATCTATTGTCCAAGCATGTACATGGTGGATGTTTTTTACTCCGGAAATATTTTCCACGCTTGATTTAATTTTTTCATAATCTAAGTGGGGAGCAGATTGCATCAAGACATCGATAGTTTGCTTCAATATTTTCCAACCTTCTTTGATGATATAGAAAGCGATCAATAAAGTTACTAGCGGGTCGATCCAGGTTATCTGCCAGAACTTGATAGCCAAGCCACCGCCTACGACGCCGACAGAAGAGACAGTATCTCCGATAAGATGCAGATAGCTGGATTTGATATTGATATTGCTGTGCGCATCTTTTTGCAGTAAGTAGACAGAGAAGAGATTGGCAAGTAAACCAATCAGCGCCACTGCAATCATCAGGTTTCCGTCAATCGGCTCCGGGTTGTAGAAACGTTTTATCGCTTCTATGATCAAGAAGGATGAGATTACCAGAAGTAGGGAAGAATTGATAAAAGCCGCGATGATTTCAGCTCGTTTATAGCCAAAAGTCTTTCGATAGTTTTGAGGTTTCTGAGCGATTTTATGGGCGAAATAACTCAAGGCAATAGCTACTGTATCACTGAGATTATGCAAGCTATCAGAAAGTAGCGCCAAGCTCCCTGAGATTAGCCCTCCGATAAATTCTGCGATCGTAATCACAGCATTAAGCAGGGTGACCCAAAAGATTTTACGTCCCGAGAGCTGGGAGACATCAGGTGAATGTTGATGATGGTGACTCATAAAAAAACCTTAAGAGCTGATACTGCCTGATTCTTTAGCATCGACAAGACAATTGAACATAGCTAATACACAACGATTTTTGAGTCTATAATAGACGCAATTTCCCCGTTTTTCTGAAGAGATGATAGCAGCATTTCGCAGGACAGAGAGATGTTTTGATACTGTAGAGACATCTGCGTCGATCATCTCTGTCAGCTCATTTACACAATACTCCTGCTCTTCCAACTTGAAAATAATAAAGAGGCGAGTGGCGTGAGCCAATGCCTTGCTAATCTTGGTTAGCTCTTCGAAACGTTCTTTTTCTTCTTTAGTCATATAATTCTCCATTTTTAGATAAAGAGCTATTTGGCATAATAGGAAAATAGGTCAAGGATAAAATGAGGTAAAGATTAAGGTTAAGGTTAAGGCTGAGGCTTGTGCGCCCATATTTGTGCCATATGGCAAAAGAGATAATATAATCTCTTTTGC
>JAWOEN010000154.1:0-16119 GCA_046482725.1 Cloacimonadales bacterium (SeqCode) | reverse complement strand
CAAAGGCAATAAAATCACTAAAATCATAAAAGTAGAGGTAAAATAGATGGAATTTTGTGGCGTCTGATATTTGGGTTGAATCTTGCTAAAAAATTTACGTAGAACTTTGGCACGACTCATTCCCAAGGGAGGGGGAGAAGCAGCCATAATTCCAGCATTGGCAGTAGAGATGAAGGCCAATAAAGCAGCTATTCCCAAAATAATTCTGCCGGGAAATCCCCAGAATACATTTGCCGCATCTGAGATCGGAGTGAGAGAGTATTTTTCCAAAGTACCGAGCTCAGTGCCTAGAACGCCTACGGTCACAAAAATGACAGCTATATATAATGTAGTAACCACAAAAAAAGCCAGCAGCATTGAGAGCGGAATATCGCGATTGGGATTTTTGGCTTCTTCGGCCACATCAGCTATTTTGGTAACGCCTCCGAAAGAGATAAAAATCATACCGGCTGTAATAAACACAGTATTGATATTGACATCACTGCGTAATGTATAATTTTCCAGAACGATCGATTTTAGGCCAAAAGCGGTGAAGAGAAGCAGCAACAGGATAAGTGAGCCCACCATGATCGATTGGATTTTTCCCGAGTGGCTGACACTAAAAAGATTAACCGCTGTGAAAAAGAGACAGAAAAAAAGCGCTACTAATTTTATCTCCCACATATGTATTTCGGGAAAAATAATCCCGGCAAAGGCACCGATACCCAAAAGCGCAAAAGCACTTTTGAAACTAAGAGAGAACCAGGCAGACATTCCACCCAAGCTGCCCATGGCCTGTCCCAAGCTTCTTCCCACGAAATAATAAGTTCCGCCTGAACGTGGCATGGCAGTGGAAAGTTCAGCTTTGCTAAAAATGGTGGGTATTACCAAAATTCCCGCCAAAAAATATGCTACAATCACCAATGTCCCGCTTTTGGCATAAGCCAAACCGGGCAAAATAAATAAGCCTGAACTTATCATAGCCCCGGCGGCTATACTAAAAAGCTCATATAACTTTAATTCTTTTTTCAATTTTGACATTTATCCTCCCAAGCTATAAACTAGTTTTGGAAAATTTGTAGTTTGTGTCAATCGAAGAATTGAATAGTAGATAGAATTGATAGATACCAATGATTAAAGCTGCCCTGATCGTGTTATCAGAGCAGCTTTATAGCTTGATATTTATTGTCTTGAGATCACCGCTAATATTTAATATGCTTAGAGTTTAGATCAACTCACCTTTTAGCGTCCACCCTACCGCATCGACTATTTTTACTCGCACAAACTGTCCGATCAGTTCGGCTTTTCCCGGGAAAACAGTAATCTTGAAATCCCGAGTTTTCCCAGCTAGCTCATTTTTATCTTTTTTGCTAAGCTGCGAAACATATACTTCTTTTATTTTCCCGATCTGTTCCTGATATTTCTTCAGAGTAATCTGCTCTTGCAGACGAATCAGCTTTTGCAGGCGCTGTAAGCGGATATTTTCCGGGATTTGATTGCTAAAAGCTGCCGCTTTGGTACCGGCCCGAGGCGAATATTTGAAGGTAAAAGCATAATCAAACTCAATTCTCTGCATCAGATCATAAGTTTTTTGAAATTGCTCAGCGCTCTCTCCGGGAAAGCCGGCAATAATATCGGTAGTGATGGCAATCTCAGGCATGGCAGCGCGCAATTTCTGCACGATCTTTTCATAATGCTGGGCTGTATAGCCGCGGTTCATGGCAGCTAAAATGTCATTATCACCACTCTGCAGTGCCAGATGCAGATGTTCACAGATTTTTTCTGATTCTGCCATCACAGCGATCACTTCATCCGAAAGATCTTTGGGATGCGAGGTAACAAAGCGCAGGCGTTTGATCTCTGAGATCTGATTAGCCCGACGTAATAATTCGGCAAAATTTGTTTCCTGATAATTATAGGAATTTACATTTTGTCCCAAAAGTGTAACATCTTTGAATCCTGCTTTGCCGACTTGCCGAATCTCGTTGAGAATATCGTCGATTGGTCGGCTGCGTTCTCGTCCTCGGGTGTAGGGCACGATGCAGTAGCTGCAGAAATTGTTGCAGCCACGCATGATGGTAACAAAAGCATTCTGCTCGCCTTGATGATGCGGATAGAGCTCTTCGTAAACTTCACTGTTATTGACATCGACCGCAGCTTTGAAACTAGCATTCTGAGAAAATTGATCCAAGATTTCCGGTAATTTTTTATACTGATCGACGCCGATTACAAAATCGATCGCACTATTAGATTTTTTCAGCTCTTCACCCAATCTTTGCGCCATACAACCAATCACGCCAATCTTGAGATTTTTGTGCTCTTTCTTGCGTGCCATTTCGTTACTAATCCTACCCATGACGCGATCTTCAGCTCGTTGGCGTACCGAACACGTATTAAAGATTATCACATCGGCTTCATCAATCTCGGCCGTAATCGTGTGATTTTTTTGTTCCAAAATAGATTGCACCAGTTCACTGTCAGAGACATTCATCTGACAACCATATGTTTCGATAAATACTTTCATAATTTCCTTTTCTTAGCTGATCTCAGAACCAGGTGCTAGATCTCGATCCAGAGTGAGAACCGAAAGTTTGCCCTCTTCATCAGAGGCAGCCAAGATCATAGCATTGGAGAGCACGCCCATCACTTTGCGCGGCTTCAGGTTCAAGAGCATCGCCACTTTCTTGCCCACCAGCTCTTCTGGCTGATAAGCTTTGGCCAAGCCAGCCACCACCTGACGTTTCTCCCCACCAAAGTCGGCAGTTACACGCAGTAGTTTATTGGCTTTTTTGATCTTCTCCACCTTTTCCAAAAGCCCGATTCGCAATTCCAGTTTCATGAAATCATCAAATTCCATCTCAGCTTTATGTTCGAGTTCTGGCACTTGCAAAGCTTTGGTAGCGGCAGCCAATTTATCCAGTTGTTTCTGGATTTCGGCATCTTCTATTTTTTTGAACAGAGGCTTTATTTCAGCAATTTCCAGATCAGAAATGATCTGATCGAGCTGGCTCCACAAAGGTTGAGGCTGCAGATTCATCATCGTGCGCAGTTGGCTCATTTTTTGTGGAATAACCGGCGCCAAAGTGATCGAAACCAAGCGCAGGATTTCAGCGCAGACATAGAGAGTTTCATTAGCTGCGCTCATATTTTGGGCTTTCACTTCAGCCCAGGGCTTGGTTTCATCAAAATAGCGATTGCCGATGCGAGCGATTTCGATACAATTTTTCACAGCCCGCCGCACTTTGTATTCAGAGTAATTTTGCTTGATTTCAGCTGTTAGAATTTTGGCACTATTTAAGGTGCTGGCAGAAAGTTGAGAAAGCTCTGTTGGTTTGTTTATTTTGCCGGCAAAAGATTTTTTGGTGAAGGCAAAAACGCGATTTGCCAGATTACCCAAAACATTGGCCAAGTCATTATTGATCTGCTGCTGAAATTCTTTCCAATAAAAATCGCTGTCTTTATTTTCGGGGGCATTTGCCGCCAAATAGTAGCGCAGATATTCTCCCTCAAAATTTTCCAGATAATCATTTACCCAAACTGTCCAATTTTTGCTGGTGCTCATCTTTCTTCCTTCCAAGTTCAGAAATTCATTGGCTGGTACATCATGTGGTAATACGTAAGGCTCGGGTTGTTCCATCATAAAGCTGGGAAAAAAGATCGTGTGAAAAATAATATTATCTTTGCCGATAAAGTGAATCAGTTTGGTCTCTTGATCCAACCAATAATCTTTCCAACGTTCGGGTTTCCCGATCTTTTCTGCCCATTCTTTGGTAGATGAGATATAGCCGATAGGTGCATCAAACCAGACATAAAGCACTTTACCTTCGGCATTTTCAAGTGGCACCGGCACGCCCCAATCGATATCGCGGGTTATCGCTCTTTCGAGCAAGCCGCTTTCCAAAAAATTGCTGATGAAATTGTGCACATTTTCTTTCCAATATGTTTTTGAAGATAACCACTCCTTCAATTCAGCTTCGAATTTTTGCAATTCCAAATACCAATGGGTGGTCTCTTTCAGGATGGGAGTTGTGCCGCTGATTTTGCTGATCGGATTTATCAGTTCCACCGCATCGATCAATTTTCCGCAAGCATCGCATTGATCGCCGCGAGCACCTTCAGCCGAGCAATAGGGACACACACCTTCCACATAGCGATCTGCCAAAAAGCGATTTTGCTTTTGATCATACCACTGTTTGGTAGTTTTTTCCACGATAAATCCGCGTTGAAAAAGATTTGTGAAAAAATCTTGTGAAAGCTTGGTGTGAGCAGCTCGAGCTGTGCCGCTAAAATTATCAAATTCGATTAAGAGTCCAGCAAAACTCTGCTTGATGCTGTTGTGATAAAATTCTGCAATCTCGCGCGGAGAAACGCCTTCGGCTTCTGCCTTGATCGAAATGGGCGCTCCGTGTTGATCGGAACCACAGATGTAGATTACATCATTTCCCAATGATTTTTGGAAACGTACAAAAATATCTGCCGGCAGATAAGCTCCGGCTACGTGCCCGATATGCAGCGGTCCGTTGGCATAGGGCAAAGCACTGGTAACTAAGTATTTTTCTCTATTTTGCATCTATTATTTGCTCCTTAAGCAAGCTTATTTGTTTTTTAGCTCCTGAAGTTTATCTAGATTTTTTTGAGCATATTCAAAATCTTTATCGATCTCCAGACAGCGTTTTAGCAGTTTCTCAGCCTGCTGATAATTTTTCTGTTCGATATGAATTGAGGCCAGATTGTTCATCGATTTTATCTCTTCGGGATAGATCTGCAAAATCTCTTCATAGAGTTTTTTGGCCTCATCATAACGCTTTTCGCCGATCAGGCTAGTCGCATAGAGCGCTTTGGCATCGAAAAAAGCCGGCTCGATCACAATGGCATTGAAGAGAAATTTTTGCGCTTTTTGCTCCATCTTACTCATCAAATAATAAAAACCCCAATAATATTGGAAATCGGCAGAATCCACAAAGATATTCGAAAATTTCTTCAAGGTTTCATAAGCGTGGGCCAACTGGTTTTTGGAAAGCAAAGTTGCTACCTGTTTGATCGCTTCATTTTCGCGAGTGTAGATTTCGGGCTGACCAAAGATTTTGGCTCCCACCTTCCACTCTTCCCCACGTTTGCGCATCAACAGAGTCAGATCATATTTACCATTGATTTCAAAAAATACCAAAGCCTGATTTTGCTCTTGATTGAGAGCGGAGGAGATCAGATCGTATTCGGTCATTTTTTTGATAATTTTATGTGTAGCCAATCTATCCAGGTAATTTTTTCGGTAAGCAGGATCGGAATATTGTTCGTTGAGAAAAAGCAGCTCGATGGTATCGCTCCAATCTTGAGCGATCAGCTTCTCCAAAAAAGCTATAGCTACAAATTCCTGATCTGGGCGGGGCTGATCCCATTCGGGCGGATAAGCCAAGCTCAATTTCTGATAGAGATAGTTCAAAGGGACTAGTTCATTGGGTTTGAACTGAGAAAAAAACTGCTGCAATTCTTCTCGTCCTGTTTTACTCTCAGCCATTTCCTGCGGTATCTGGTCGGCAAAGATTTCCTGAGGCAACATCAGCCAACGCTCGATCTGTTTCTTCATGAGATCGCTATATTCCGCATTGGAATCTGCATTGGTTTTCAAGCTGAAGATATCTGATTCTACTTGCTTTTTCAAAGCGTAGCGGCAATTTTCATTACAATCCATATCGACTCGCAGCAGATTGCAATCGTGCCAGCAAATATCCTTTCCGACTCTCAAACAAAAACGGTTTCCACGGTGATCCTTGCATATTTTACATCTATTACTTTTGAATAATTTGATAATTTTCTCCTCGATTGCGTCTTATCTCTGCTCTCTATAAAAAGGGAATTGGTGGTAATTGACGTTTGAACTCAGTTTTTTCGACCAAACTTACCACTTTATCAATCTCGTCAACTGTGTAGCCCAGCTCAGCCAGATCTTCCGCTTCCAATTCCTGATCATAAACCAGATGCAAAATTTCATCCAATTTTTGATAAGCAATTCCCAATTCTGCTTCATCTGTTTGTCCTTGCCACAAATCGGCAGTCGGAGCTTTCTTGATAACGGATGCAGGTAATTCCATAGTTTCTGCCAGCTGATATATCTCTGTTTTATAGAGGTGCCCGATTGGTTCAAAAGCGCAAGCGTTGTCGCCATATTGAGTGCAATATCCCACCAAGATTTCACTGCGATTGCCTGTACCGGCGACCAAGGCTTCATGCTTTGCTGCCAGATCGTACAAGACGCACATGCGCTCGCGCGCCATTCTATTGCCACGGCGCATATCATCTGCGTCCTCAGCATAAGTATCAAAATAACTATCCACCATAGGTGAAATATTGATAATTTCGGATTTGATCTGCAGCTTTTTGGCAACTTCTTTAGCATGTCGCAAGCTGTCGGGATGACTGGATTTATAAGGCATCATTACGGCCAAGACATTTTCGGCGCCCACAGCTTCCACACAAAGAGCAGCTGTCACGGCGCTATCGATGCCGCCCGATAGACCAACCACCAGCATATTCAAACCAGATTCTTCTACATAGTTTTGGATAAATCTAACGATATCTTTTATTACTTTTTCCATGTTCTTTTCTTTCATAATAATCCTTCTTTTTAGTCTTAATTTTTTCTTTTAAATCTCTTTCTTTCAGATGATTACAGTAACATAGTCTAATATTGAGAGCCTGCTGTCTGGTCAAGAATATTTTGTGCAATGTTTCTAGCTGATTTTTTCTCTGAAAAAAAGAGGGCTACCAATTTGGTAACCCTCAGAATTATCAGATCTAAAAGAAAACTATTTTCGTAAAGTCCTGGCAATTTCAATAGCTCTTTGCTGATAATGCTGCAGCAGATCATCCCGATCTTGATTACCAGCTCTGTATTCCCAGTAATATTCGCTATTGATAGCTACAGCCACTCCAGCCATTTTACCATCATAGTCGAAAAATATCTCTTCCAGACTTAAGTCATAATCTTCCAAACCGGGTTTCAGCCAATTGGCTGGAAGATTGGCAAACCGAGCTGAGGGTGATAAATCCAGCATGTTCTCATCTTCATCGATTGTTTCCCAGTTATCCCAATCATAGGTTTCAGCATAACCGCTGAGGAATTGATATTGGCTGTCGAGTTCTAGCTCCCAAGTGATATCATGCACACTGGCAGGATCATAAACCTCTGGCCAATCTACCTCTGGATAGGCCGGAACTTGCAATTGCAGATCGGCTGTAGTCCCATTGATAATCAGCTGACAGTTTAGTGCATCTCCTGCTTCAGCATCTAGGTATCCAAAATAGCTATTCCCGCCATATTCTTCAAATTCCAGCTCTATTGTTTGCCCATTGATAGTAAGAGAAATCTCGTTGATTGTCGTGCTATAATCCAGCGGATAGACCATTACCCAGAGCTCTTCAGTTCTGGAATTATAATCATCTTCCACATTGGCGATGCTCATCACAAAGTTTAGATCCTCCAGATCATTGGGTGTGGGGGCTGTCGTGTCGTTATCATCATCTCCGCAACCTGTAAACATGGTAGCGATGAAGAGTGATAACAAAACAAAAACTAAAATCTTTTTCATTTTTTCCTCCTGCTGCTTGGCAGCTTGTTGATTAAAATCCGACAGTTAGTTTAGCATTCCATTCGTTGTTTTCTTCATAACTAAAGGTTACTGTACTCTGCTCTGTGGTCTTGAAACTGATCCCGGGCTGAAAAACCAAAAGATCATCGTAACAATTTCTTATCGCCTCCTCATAGATAATATTGAACTCCATTATAAAGCTCAAACGATCTTGAAATTGCGAATAGAAAATATAATTATGCAATCCCAAATTCAATTGAGCAGAATCTGCATAAAGTGAAATCACAGAAAGTTTTAGGTCTGGCACTGTCAAGTTTGCCGCGATAAAAGGTGAGATAATTTCAGCAGCTTCGATAAACTTACTCTGTCTGAGGTCGCTAAGATAGTAAACTGCGCCAAAAGCTGCCGCAAATTTATAAAAATCTCCGGTCAGAGGCAATACCTGATACTTGAGGCGAGCCTCCTGCTGCTGATAATGGTTATCTCTGAACTTGGCATCGAGGCTGAATTCCAACAACCACTTTCGATAGATAAAAGCAGCATCTTCGATGGAAAGCTGATTGATCATCCCTTTCACCTCAAATTGCATATTCCAGGGAATAATTAGCCCGTTTCTAAAACTGATAGCTTCGCTGGGTGGTACCATTTGGAAGAATTCATAATGCCGATTTTTCAAATCCCGCTTATATTGATCCCGCATCGAAGCAAATTTCTTCTGCATCTCACTTCTTTCTGTTTTTTTGCGTAGCAGCTCTTCTTGTCTTTCTTCAGCCAAACGGGTTTCTTCTTTCTCCTCGGCAAACATCAGTCGTTTTCTGGCAATATCTCGCTTGATCTCTTCTGCCAAAATTTTATTATAATCTACTTTCAAATATTGAATTAATGAATAGTACTTGCCTTCATACTCAAAACGATTTGTGATCGAAATTCCCTTCAAGCCCACATCACTGCTAATTTGCAAAGAGGCAGAAAATTCATCATCTACTTTGCCGTTTTTCTCTTGCAGTGAACTGCTGATCTCACCTTTTACTCTGGTCTCGATATTGCGGGCAAATTGTTCCAATGCCTCATTATCGGCAACTTTCTGCGATTTGTCTGAAACTCCCAATCCAAAATAGTACTCATTTTGATTCTCGATCGTTCCATATTGCAAATAGTACTCTACCCAGTCAGGTGTTGTGATTGGCTCGGCCCAAATCAGAGCCGAAATACCAAATACCAAAATCAATAAAATTTTTCTCTGCATAATTTCTCCCATAACATGCTTTGTTTTTGCTAAGATTTACAAAAAGATTAAAAATCTTAGAAAATCTTTTATGTCAATTTGTTTTCAAATCTTAGCAAATTTGAGCGCAATAATTCTCTTATCTGCGCAGAGTTAGATACGAGATATTTTTCCGGCATCCAGCAGCAGACAAAGGATAATATGCTTGCTTTTCCAGAAAAACCTAAGCTACTATATAATTAGATGAAAATCTCTTGACTCTAGCATCTGAGCTTTATTTTTTTCCCCATACCTCGAGATTTTGCGGCTAAGAAAAACTCTAAGCTAATCTAACCAATGGGTAAGCTGGGCAACTAGCTGACCCCCCGTGATTGGAACGAGGAAAGGTAAGATCCATGAATTTACACTTTTTGCTCATTGCCAGCATATTCTTACCGACTATAAAAGCATAATTTTTTATACAAATAAACAAATGGAGGATAGTGCATGAACAAGCATATCATGAAAATGAAAGAAGCGCATCAGCTGCTGGCAGAATTTGCTTTTGAGCCCCAGGATCTGGAGAAAGGCTACGCCAACAGATCTCTGCGAATCGATCTCTCAAATGGCGATATCTCTACCCAGCCGATTACTTCTGAAATGAAAGAACTTTGGACAGGTGGCAAAGGCTTTGACCTTTGGTTGACCCTGCAGGAGATCAATGAGAACACAAAATGGGACAGCCCGGAAAATCCGATCTGCTTTTCTAGCGGACCTTTGGGCGGAACCACCAGTTTCCCCGGTTCAGGTAAAACTATTGTTACAGCAATTTCCCCGCTGACTGATGGTATCATGGATAGTAATGTGGGCGGGTATTTCGGACCATTCTTGAAGTTTTCAGGATTTGATGCACTAACTTTGATCGGCAAATCTGAGAAAGAGGTTATTGTGATGATCGATTCTACCCAGAATAAAGTTCAGATTTATGCAGCTCCGCTCGAAGGCTTAAATAGTCACATATTAGCAGAAGAGCTCACCGAGATGTATGCTGATGATGAGATCGGCAAACGCAATATCGCGGTAGTCTCGGCCGGAGAAGGAGCACGTCATACCAGAATGGGCGTTCTGAATTTTTCATTTTACGATTGGCGGCGCAAAGTTGCCAGGCTGAAACAAGCCGGTCGCGGCGGCATAGGTACAGTACTAATGGACAAAAAGATCAAGGCGATCTTGATCAAGAGCCATGGCATCAGCCCAGCTTGGAGTGTACAAGAGAGCAAAGTAGCCAGCTCCGTTACTCCCAAAAATTTACCCAAATGCGATTGCGGCAGTAAAATTGCTGATATTTGCCAGAAATGGCAAAACAATCCTGAGTTTGTGATCGAGATGCTGCAAGATATTCAATTGCAATATCGCTGCATTCCGGAAAATGCCATAGACATTATTCAGGAAAAAACCGGCACCCCCAAAGCTCACCTCTACCATATTGCCACCTTCTACAAATCATTTAGCTTAGAACAAAAAGGCGAAAAGATCATCCAAGTCTGCATGGGTACTGCTTGCCATGTAAAAGGCTCGGGAAAAATCTTGGAAAATTTGGAAAGAATTTTGGGCATTAAATCCGGAGAAACTACTGCTGATGGCAAATACAGCTTGGAAGATGTAGCTTGCTTGGGCGCTTGTAGTATTGCTCCGGTCATGAAAATAGGCGATCAGGTGTATGGCAATGTAAAATCCACAGACTTGAAAAAACTTGTAGCAGAGGCAAAGGAGAGCGAAAATGAATAAATTAGCAATGCAAGATCTAGAAAAAATCGCCCAAAAAGAGCAAGAGAAACAGGCCGGCTACAAAGGCATGATCATGGTTTGTACCGGAACCGGCTGTGTATCTTCGGGCGGATTTACCATCAAAGACCTGTTTGACCAAGCTCTGCAAAAATATGATCTAGCTGAAGATTGGGTAGCAGTGGCTACAGGCTGTAACGGATTTTGTGCGGTTGGTCCCATCGCCGTTATTCAACCTCAAGGCATATTTTACCAAAAACTGCAAGCTGATGATGTCGATAAAATTGTGCTGAATAACAAAATTTCCATAAAAATTATATTGAAAATTAAGGTCTACACCATATAGCCTGGCATTATCGACATTAGAATTAATTAAGGCCGGCAAAGTATCTACAACACCGGTAGTATAAGCATAAATAAACTCACCGGGTTTTTCAACAATCATATCGGTTAACCAATTGGCAAATCCATTGATTTTAAACTGAAACCTGGGTTTCCAAATTCTCCATCCTAAATCCAACGAGTAGCCTTTTTCAGGATCCAGCGCAGGATCGCCCAATCGAACTAAATTACCCAAATCAATGTATTTAAAACTTTCTTCAAGCGATGGTGCACGGAACGATCTGCCGCCGCTTAAACTCAAGTCCATCTCATCGGTAAGCGCATATAAAAGCCCTAAATTGGCACTCCAAGAGAATTTGTATTCCTCGTTTTCTTCAAAAGTTATTCGCTGATTGGGCGGAGTTTCGTTTAAAACGCCATTCACAATTAAATAGTCAACATCATAGCCCTCATCATTAGCAATGCGAATGCCATCAATCCGGGCTCCCAGTGTAACTTTCAATTTATCATTAATAAAATTTTGTTCATCCTGAAAGAATAATCCTGCTGTTCCAAAACAGGCGTTTGGTATAGGTGTTTCGCCTCGAACAATATTATTGGTTGCCATTAAATTTCCTGATCCGTCAAACACTTCCATAAGGATATATTTATCACGGCTGGTTTCGAGTTTACGGCGCCAAACATCAATACCGGCAATAAAATTATTATTCGGGCCTAAACTCCAGTCACTCTGTATCTGTATTCCATCGGTAATATGAAGTCCGGTTGGAGTAAAATATTCTGGTGTTGTTTTTATAGTACTATCCTGATTATAACTTACCACATTAGGTTCTAACTTCACATCTCTTACAATGGATTGATGAAAATATTTAATATTCAACAACTTAAATGATTCAGAAATATCCTTAATCTCATAATTAGCTGATATTAAAGCACGTTTGGCATCTGTATAAGTTGCTGTTGCAGGGCCGGGGAATGCTGAACCACCAGGAATCCCAACATCATCAGCATCAAAATATTGATATTTAAATTTAAAAGTTTGGTTATTATTTATTTTATAACCAGCCGTAGCAGAAATACTTTTATCATTAAACTGGCTATTACTTATTTTACCTTCGGGAGTATTAACATTAGTTGCATCTCTTAATGAACCACTAACGTGTGCATACCACTT
The DNA here is from genome assembly GCA_046482725.1 of Cloacimonadales bacterium (SeqCode). Taxonomy (GTDB): domain Bacteria; phylum Cloacimonadota; class Cloacimonadia; order Cloacimonadales; family TCS61; genus DAOWES01. The sequence goes on along the minus strand of JAWOEN010000154.1, from coordinate 4,049 downwards.
TTCAGCGCCTGAATTAAAAGTTAATTTTCTGGTAAACAATTCGTTTACACTACTAAAACCGGAGTTAAAACTACCTTTAAAATAAGGCTCGGAGCTAAAATATCCATCTTTGGTAATAAAGTTAACAATTCCTCCCATTGCTCCGGTTCCGTAAAGCGATGATGAAGCACCTTTAATAATCTCAACCCTTTCAATTTCATCAACATCAAAAAATGACATGGAAGCCATTAAATCAGTAGCCGTTTCAATTCTGTTTCCATCAACCAGTGTTACAATTCGCTGCTCGCCTAAACCACGAATGCTAACACTGGTTGCCCACATTCCGTCACGGCCTAGATTTACACCAGGTTCTTCCTGCAAAATATCAGATAAAGTAATGGATGAAGCAAGTTCTATTTGATCATGATCTGTAATTTCCATAGGTACAGAAACATCTTTAATCTTTTTATCCTGTTTTAAACTACTTACAATCACCTCGCCTAAAGTAATTAACTCCCTGTCGATGCCAATATTAATCTCTAAATCGGAATCAACAGCAATTTCTTGGTCATAATGGGCGTAACCAAGATAAGATACAGAAAGCTTGTACTGGCCAGCATTAACCTGTAAAAGAGAGAAATCGCCATTTAGCTTTGTTGTAGTAAAATAATTTTGTGAATTCTTCAGAGACTGGAGATTAATATGCACCCCACTTAATTTTTCATTGTTTTCAGCATCAAATACGGTACCTTTAATATGGTACGTTTGACTTTTACCAACCATTGATAAAAAAAGAAATACGAATAAATAGACTGTTTTTTTCATCTTATCTGTTCTTTAAAAGCACTGACTTAACCTGGATTCCGGTTAATCGTCCAAGCTGGCCGGTTAAAGAACCAATCTCGTCAGTAGTACCTTCAAGAACAAGAGAAATAATGCTTTGCCCGTTACTACGGGGCAAGCCTTGTCTGCCAATAATTATTTCGGAATGATTCGAAGCAATCGCGTTCATTTGATGAACAGCTTCTTTGTCTTCGATTAAAATAAGTGCGGTTCCAATTCTCTTTTCCATCAGATTTCCTCCGGATTAGATTTATTCTTTAGCCTTGAAACAGAGACGATTCCGTTTCTCAGAAAGAGTAAATAGTTTTTACTGTTAATTTGTTAACAAAGGTAAGAAGATTAATTTGAATACGCAAGATGATATAAAACAGGTTTTCGATTGATGATTGATGATTGATGATTGATGATTTGAAATTGAGCCTATGTTTTGATAAAATTTTGACTAATTTTGCTTTAGAATCATAAAATTATGCTAAACATTGTTGCTTCCTTAGGTTATTATGTCCCATCTTTTTTTAAAATTTTTATTAATACCGATAAAAAACTTCAAGACCCATTTCAGTTACCAACAAAAGAATTTACAATTTTTGTACATGAATATATTCATTTCTTACAAGATATATTAACTCCTTTTGGATTGAAAAATATTGAACACTATCAACAATTTATAAATGAATATAATCTTTATGTAAAAAATTCAACCAAAACTATAATTGATTTACCAATTATACTTGATAGTGATAGTGTAGTTATGACAAATAGAGATCTTTTCAGTCTCTATATCGGGCATAGCACTATAAAATATAAGATCGATAAGATTACTAACATTGAAATTAGTCCAAATGGTTTAATTAAAAACAAAGAAAATGTTGAAGAAGTCACCATATATTACTTTAACAAAGAAACAAATTCAATAAAAAATTTTCAATTTGGTTCATTATGTATTCTAGAAAGCATGGCCGATTTAATTGAATCATCTTATATAAAAAGTAATGCTCCTGTTTTTCCTTATAAAATCGCAGAAAAAATAATTGATCATTATTATCCAAATCATTTTAGTATAGAGCAAAAAGTATTTCTTTGTGAAAATGCATTGAATTCGAGTAACCCTGGTGCTACTTTCGTCAAATTATTAAAATATATCAGTACAAATAAATTAAAATTTAATTCTTTAATAAAACTAAAAGAGTATACTAATCAGTTTGGACATCTTGTTATGAATAAACCACTTAATAATTACAAAATATTTATAAGATGCTCAATTCAAGCAGAGCAAGCATTATATTTCTATTTCAAGGATGATCCAAAATTTAAAGATATTATTCCATGGATTAACCATATTTTTAAAATAATTCGACATCTAAAAAGTGATGATTTTACTTTTTCAGACCTTGTGGGAAAAAAACTACTTGTTAAATTAAAAGAGTTATATATTAATTTAGGCACACCTGTTATGATAAATAATAAAAATGAATTTATTTTTCATTATCCTAAAGATCTAAAACAACCTCCAAACAGCTTATTAATTTTTCAAGTGATTAACGATGTTTATAGAGTCTTACAAGGATATAAAACTAAATGCTCTCTTTTCCATTATTGTAAAAATTATAAAGGTAAAGATATAACTCAAAAAGAATGTTATAGCACCCCTTGGAGAGTCTTTCATGGAGGGTCCCTAATTTGTCCATTCAGAAGACTTTGGTGTGGATGGGGTTTTTGGAATAAGAACTATCGATTAGAATAAAACTCTTTAACTTTTAATAATCTTGAATACCTTATTATTTATCACAAATCTTCTTCTGCAGGATTTGTTACCTGTCCTATAAACAAAATAGCGTTGGTATATTTCTCGCGTATGGCAAATAAAAATGGCTTGTCAGCAATAAATTTTGGATATGAAGGGCCTACACTACCATATCCAATACCTACAACTGTAACTGCTGCTGCTTCGGTACCTTTTTCATTCACATCAATAAATGACTTATGCTTTACAAAATCAATATACAATTGCATTGCTTCTGTAATATTCGAAAAATCGGCATTATCCTTGTCAAAAGCAATAGACAGCCCCATTGATTGCAAAAGGTCATTCAGTACTTTTTCATATCCAAACTTAAATTTAGGAATACTAACTTCAACATTCATCTCTTGAAAATTTTCCAACCACTCATTATAACTTTCCGTATTCCATGCAGCCATAACATCATCAATGGTTTTATCTTCGTCAGGCAAAAATATTAACATACTAAAATTTCCTCTTCCGTATGGTAAATCAAGGATTGTAAAATCATCATGAAGCATGAGTTTCGCAGTAACTTCCTGATTCATGAACGGAACGTTTACTTTACTTCCGTTGCTTAAATTAAAATCGTTGTTTGTGGTATTCGATTCTTCAAATTTATACTTCCAGTTTCCGTTAAAATAGATGGCATTGATCAAAAACATTACCAGTGAAGGATCAATTTCATCTACAATCTGATCTATTTTACCATTGGTTTTATTTTCTACCCAGCTATTAATTAGCTCAACCGTTGTTTGATCAAAAGCAGCTTCTCTTACTTCGGCATCATAAAAATCCTGATTAACCTTAACAAATTCAGGTTTCACAGGAAACCCTTGGCGATGCCAGATGGAATTTGCAATACTAATGGTAACAGCCGGATCGACTTCTAGTAATGCTTTTATTAATTCTTTCTGTGCCTGGTTAATCTCTTCGGTTGTGAGACCGCCCAGAAACAATGTTTCTTCAAATGCATTTTTGGTTTCGCCTGCAGAGCCATTGTATGTCATTAATAATGCCTGTGAAATACTTAAAGGAGAAATCATCAGGTTTTTGTCGGATTCTTCGATAATCATTCGCTGAAACAGATCAATGCCGAACTGATTATCGGTTGATACCATTGACTTTGATTCAGGTGATAGTTCTATTACCTTCTCTTCTGTTGGAAAATCCATACCTTCATCTTTTTGACATGACATTGTTAAAGGTAGTAAGATTAAAATGCAGGTAAGTATCCTCATGGTTAATTTTTTTAATGTTAATTTAAAGACGGGTGCTTGTATCTTTTGGTTGCGTTCAAAAAAATTAATATAATGTAGCCGAATTTCATTAGCTTTGCCATTAAATTAAACGATGTAGGCTAATTAAAAACACAGTAAATGAATTAGGTAGAGTACCAGATATAATATGGGATACGGGAGCAAAAGGAAAGGAACCTATGATGCGG
>JAWOEN010000127.1:0-3880 GCA_046482725.1 Cloacimonadales bacterium (SeqCode) | reverse complement strand
GATCGGTAATTATTCCGATTGCCTCAACAGCCTGCCGGTAGAAGGACAATTCAGACCCTCGCCAGCGAGCAATCCACATTTGGGAGCTCAGGATAAACTGGAAAAAGTTCAAGAGATCAAGCTGGAATTTTTTGCCGAATCTATCAGCTTGCCTGCTATCATCAAAGCTTTGCAGCGCAGCCATCCTTACGAAACTCCTGTCTATGCACTTTATCCTCAAGAGCGAAGCAAAAATTTTGGCCTTGGTTTGCTCGGTAATTTGGCAGCACCTGAGAAGATGAGTGATTTCGCGCAGCGTGTAAAACGTGAGTTGGCAGTTCCTGCCCTGAATTTATGGCCGGCAAAATATTCCGACGATAAATTGATCTCACGCGTGGCAGTTTGCGGAGGCAGTGGCAGTAGCCTATTATCACAGCTTTCGGGGCAGGCCGATATCTTTGTCTCAGCCGATTTTACCTATCATACTATTTTAGATAGCAAGATTCCTCTGATCGATGCCGGACATTTTTATACAGAATATCCTGTCTTGGAAGTTCTGGAGAATCTACTGCAAAATTTCGACTGTGAAATCAGCAAGCTTACTCCGGCCGAACATGAAATCAGCCGCTTGCAAAATATCTAGCACAGTAATAGAAAGCCAATCAATGCAACAAAATAAGCAATTTACAATTCGAGCCGCCCAAGCGAGAGATCTGCCCAGTTTGGTCCAGATCTACAATCAGGCCATTTTAGCTGGAGAAAAAACAGCCGACCTCGATCTCTTCAGTCTGGAGAGTCGCCGCAGCTGGCTCAATGAGCATCAAGCGCAGAGCTATCCGATCTTGGTAGCAGGGCTGAAGGATAAGGTGGTAGGCTATGCTTCGCTCAGTGCTTATCGGCCCGGGCGTCGCGCTTTCCGACAAACTGTGGAGGTTAGCTATTATATCCATAATGAATTTCAGCAAAGGGGAATCGGCTCGCAATTGCTAGCTAGCATTTTGGCAAAAGCTACTGAACTAAAATACGAAACTGTTGTAGCTCTGCTGATCGAGAGCAATCTGGTTAGTATCAAACTATTGGAAAAAAATGGTTTTCAACACTGGGGATATCTACCGGGAATCGCTGATTTTTCCGGCAAGAAATTAGCTCATCTTTATTACGGTAAAAAATTATAAAAAGAGAGGCTCCTCGCAGGAAGAGCCTCAAATATTTTCACACTAATCGCTAATAGTTATCCTTTCAAACCACTGGAAGCAAAGCTGGCAATGATCTGTTTCTGAGCAAAGAGGAAGAGTATCAGCAAGGGCAAGATACTAAAAGTAGAGGCAGCCATCAGCAGCGTGGTTTGCGATGACGCTTCCTGACTGAAGTAACTAAGACCAACTTGTAGTACTCGCAATTTGGGATCATCGATCATAACCAAAGGCCACATAAAGCTATTCCAGCTTCCGATAAAGCCAAAAATTGCCGCTGTGGAGATGACGGATTTGGATAAGGGCAAGACGATTCGGCGCAAGATCCCAAAGCGCGAACAGCCATCAATAGCAGCCGCATCAAAGAGTTCTTGGGGAATGGTCTTAAATTGCTGACGCAGCAGGAAGATCGTGAATATATTTGCCATCCAGGGAATAATCAAGGCTTGGTAAGTGTTGAGCCAGCCGATATTGTGCAGCAAGATATAAGACGGAATCAGATAGACCGGCTGCGGTACCATCATCATACTAATAAACAGATAAAAGATAAAATCTTTGCCATAAAATTCCATGCGAGCAAAAGCATATGCTGCTAAAGCGCCGGTAACAATTACCCCCAATACTACCAAAGATGAAACCAGAATAGTATTGAGAAAATAGCGGGCAAAAGGCACTTTGTTCCAAGCTTCTATAAAGTTTCTAAAGCGAAAGATGAGGCGGGTTTTTTCTTCAATCGCACTGGTGGGAACCAGCATATACTCTTCGATCAATTGACCATCAGCAGTATACTGACCTTGATAGCCCTTGATAATATCACCGTTCTCATCAAATATGTGAATATAGCTGAGCTCACCTTCTGTTTTCACCTGCTTGATCTTATAAATATTTTCTCCGTCATCATAGCCCACAAAAGTTTCGGTGGGAATAAATCCGGTATTGCCTTTATTGATCTCCAGCTGTGATTTTACCGAGGTAGAAAGCATCCAAACAAAGGGAATTACCATGCTCAAACCACAAACTATCAATACAAAATAAATTAATGCTTTTCTCATAACTTGCCCATCTCCTAATAATGTACTTTCTTTTCAAGTCGCTTTTGCAGCAGTGTCAGTCCCAAAATAATAAAGAATAGAACCAGGGCAATCGCGCTAGCATAGCTCAAATCGTTACTTTCGCCAAAACCTTTTTCATACAAGAAATAGACTATCACTTTGGTAGTACCCAAAGGTCCACCAATCGGAGGTCCGGTCATCAGATAGATCTGAGAAAAAACCTGAAAAGTGACAATCGTAGTCATCATCAAAACATAATAGGTGGTGGGAGAAATCAGGGGCCAGGTAATTTTGAAAAACTGTTTGATCTTGCTGGCTCCATCAATATCAGCAGCTTCGTAGTAAACTTTGGGGATATTCTGCAAACCGGCCAGATAGATAATAGTATTGTAGCCCAGACCTTTCCAAACCGTCATGATGATGATGGAAAAGAGAGCTAAAGATGGTCCGCCCAGAGCAGCCGGAATTTCGATGCCTATCTTGGCAAACATCAGCTGAAAAATACCAGTGCTTTCGGCCAACCAACCCAGAGGCTCGATGCCAATCTTACCCAAAAGATAGTTGATCAAACCTGTCTGCTGATTGAACATAATCTTCCAGACAATCGAAATCGCCACCATCGAGGTAACGGTCGGTATGAAATAGAGGGAGCGAAAAAATCCGGTGAACTTCTTCACATTATTCAATAAACTGGCAAAGATTAGTGACATGATCAAGCTGGCAGGAACTACCAATATCACCAACCAAAAAGTATTGGACATCGATTGCCAAAATTCCATATCGCTCATCATCTTGATATAATTATCAAATCCGATAAAATCGCCAACACCTGTTACCGACCAATCGAAAAAGCTAACGATAAAAGAGAGAATTATCGGAATCAGCCGGAAAACAAAAATCACAGCTGCAGCCGGCAAAATATATACAAACGGCCAGAAATCTAATTTCTTTTTCTTGTTCATTATTTCCTCATTATTTTGTTTTGGATTATCAAACATCCTAATACTCTCAATTATGTCAAATTATTTTGCCACAACCAATTTTTTACAGCAGATTTTTGCTTTCTATAACGCTATTATTAGCTCTAGCCAAATTCTTATTTCGCTGTCCGCAGATCGCTTTTGCAATCTGATGAATTGTTTCAGATAAAGAATCCAAATCTAAAATATCAGCGTAAACTGCTAGCACCTGATTCTTGGGGCATTGAGGTCGCTAATCGTATATGTTGTTCGGCATAAGACCAGACTTTAGCCTAATGTTTGATCAGCCTGACAAAGAATTTACTGTATCCGTTTTAACGGTTCACCTTCGGGCTATTCTGTTAGATTTTTCCCTTGTGGCAGAATCTCAGGCAGTGACAAAGGATCTATAGAGAAAGAAGGGCGCGTTTAGTAAAAGAGCTGGAGAGGCTTGTTTACCAAAAAAGGTCAGAAACCCTTTTTATAAAAGAGTTGGGAGGAAGGCTCGTTTATTTAAATGGTCGGAAACCCTTTTTATAAAAGAGTAGGGGGAAGGCTCGTTTATAAAAAGGGTCAGAAACCCTTTTTATAAAAGAGTTGTTGACATTTTCGAGGCAGTTTTATCTCTTCAAAAATAAATTTTTGTTTAGGAGAAATAGTTATGATCCATATCTACACAGGAAACGGCAAAGGCAAA
>JAWOEN010000085.1:0-5345 GCA_046482725.1 Cloacimonadales bacterium (SeqCode) | reverse complement strand
CCGGAAGCGAACAAATTCAAGCTTTATTACAAAGGTGAAGATATCAGCACAGATGTCAGCACTCAGATAGTGGATGGCAACTTGGTGATGCAGCATGCCGACAGCAACCAGATCTTCGTAGCCTTAGATTATAGAAATCAACCTCTAAACCAATTTCAAGCTGCTGTTATTATGGGTCAGTAGCCATCTTGGCTACTGATAAGTAAAACGGAAGCCTCGGGTAAACTAGCCATCGGGTCAGTAGCCATCAGGTAAGTAGCCATCTTGGCTACTGGTAAGTAAAACGGAAGCCTCGGGTAAGCTAGCCATCAGGTAAGTAGCTATCGGGTCAGTAGCCATCTTGGCTACTGATAAGTAAAACGGGAGTCTCGGGTAAGTAGCCATCTGTGCTACTGATATATAAACTGGATGCATACTCTCCCAGGGGGAATTATGAGTAAAATAAAAGGTTGGTATAAATCGAATTTTTTACCACATTGCGATTGCGCTGAAGTATATCAATTCATCACATTTCGTTTGTATGATTCAGTTCCGGCAGATGTTATCCAAAAATGGAAAGACGAACTCAGAATTATTGATAATACAGAAGCCGATTCAAAAGAAGCGATAGAGTTACAGATGAAAATACTAAAATATGAAGATAATGGATATGGTGAATGTTTTTTAAAAGATAAAAAAATTGCACAGGTAGTTGCAGATGCTTTGTTTTATTTTGATGGAGAGCGCTATGATTTATATGAATGGTGCATTATGCCCAATCATGTTCATGTTCTAATCAAGCCCAGAAAAAATAATAGTTTACCTGATATTATACATAGTTGGAAATCTTTTACTGCCAATAAGGCAAACAAAATACTGCAGCGAACAGGCAAATTCTGGATGCGTGATTATTTTGATCGCTATATTCGCAATGATAATCATTATCAAGCAGTGGTGAATTATATTAGAAACAATGCTCCTCTGAAAAGTAGCCATCTTGGCAACTGATATGTAAACCGGAAGCCTCTGGTAAGTAGCCCTCTTGGCTACTGATAAGTAGGCCGCAAAACTCGGGTCAGTAACCATCTTGGCTACTGAGATGTAAGCTGGAAGCTTACCCTCCCAGGGAGAAATAATTTGACGAATCAAAGCGAGAAAAATTGATGAGAAAAAAGAATCTAAGAAAGAAATAAGGATATTATGAGAAAATTAAAAATTTCGGAAATTGTTTTCATCGCAGTAGTTTCGGCGGCGATGGGTGTATTTTGGTGGGGTTATACTTTTGCCTACGACCTGCTTAAGCCATTACTCAAGCCTTTGGCTATGGAAAATTTGATGAGTGGAATCTGGTTGATGGGCGCAATATTTTTCCCCTATATTATCCGCAAACCGGGCTCTGCCCTACTGGGTGAACTAATCGCAGCCTTTGTGCAAGGTTTCATCGCGCGCTGGGGCATCACCTCTTTGTTGTGGGGTTTGGCTCAGGCCTTGCCGGTAGAGATTTTTTTCCTACTTTTGGCTTATAAAAAGTGGAGCCTGAAATATCTGATTATAGCCTCTATTCTCTCTGCTAGCGGCGGATATCTGCTAACTTTTTTTTGGGACAAAAATTATCTACTCAGTTGGAACTTCAATTTTATCCAGTTGGGAACCGCCATTATCAGCGCTATCTTTTTGGCAGGTTGGCTCTCCAAGTGGCTAGCCGATAAACTGAAAGCGACCGGCGTACTCAATCAATTTCAAATCACCAAAGATGAGATGAACTAGTTTTGGCAAATTTATATCAACTGCACGATTTTCACTTTCGTTATCCATTTGGAGATTCTTCCGTGCAGTGGCCCGGCACTTTCTCGATCCAAGAAGGCGACATCTTATTGATCGGCGGAGAATCGGGTGCAGGAAAATCTACTTTACTTTATGCACTGAAAGGTTTTATCCCAGACACTATTTTTGGTAAGATGAGCGGGCAAGTTCTCTTTCGGGGTAAAGAGTTGAATAAACTCAGCAGTGCCGATCGTGCCAAAATCGGCTTTCTTTTCCAAAATCCCTCTTCCCAAATGATTCAGCGCACTGTGCGTCAGGAATTGGCTTTTGGTATGGAAAATCTCTGTGTTCCGGTTCCCAAAATCAATAACAGAATCCAAGAATTTGCCAGAGAATTTGAGATAAGCGAGCTTTTACCGCGCGAGATTTCCACTCTGTCGGGCGGCGAAAAGCAGAAAGTGGCTCTGCTCTCTATTTTATTGATGGATCCGCAAGTCTTGCTTTTCGACGAACCCACCGCCTTTCTTGATCCCGGCAGTGCCAAACATTTTGTCGATCTCTTTCATAAAATTGCCCAGAATAAGACAATCATCACGGTCGAGCACAATTTGGATTATCTCAAACCGCATGTCAATCGCTCAGTTTTCATCACCCGTCGCGGCGATATCACCGAGCAAAGTTTAGAGCAGATCAATTGGCAGCCCAGCTTTCAGCCCCTTGCAACCCAAGCGCCGGGCAAAACCATATTGAGCCTAGAAAACCTAAGCTTTGCCTACGATCGACCCTTGCTGAAGAGAGTGGATCTGCAAGTGAAAAAAGGTGAAATAGTGGCAATCATAGGTGATAATGGAGCCGGCAAAACTACACTTCTAAAGCTGATCTCCGGGGTGAATAAAAAGTATAGTGGGAAAATATTTTATGCTGAGCATGAGATACGCCAGCTCAAGTATCAGCAATATTATCGGGAAGTAAGCTTATTGATGCAAAATCCGGAAAATCATTTTATCTTCGATCGCGTGATCACCGAGGTAAGCCAGAACAGAGATATTTTGCAATTGGCAAATTTAGCAGGCTACGAGCAGCGCAATCCTTTTACACTTTCGGAAGGCGAAAAGCGGCGACTTTCCCTGGCAATCTTATGGTCTTTGCGCAGTAATCTGCTACTCTTGGATGAGCCCACTTTCGGACAAGATAGCGCCAATAAAGCCAATTTGATTCGGCTAATCTCCGATATGCGCCAAGCTGGAAAAACTTTTCTGATCGTCAGCCATGATCTGCCTTTTATCCAAGCAGTAGCCGACCGTGTTTTCATCCTAAAAAATGGCAGTTTGCAGGAGCAGATCAATGCCCAAAACTAATGACCTGCTCTACCTGATTTTGGCAATGCTCTATCTTTTGCCAGTTCTGCTGGCTGATAGTGCACTACTTTGCCTACTCAGTCTGGCCTTGGCGCTGGTAAATTTGCTGATTTGGCGTCGGATAAATCTGAAGCATCTACTACTGATGAGCGGCTTTCTGGCTATTCCCTTAGCTTCTGTTTTTATCACGGTGCTGCTCTATACCAAAGGCGCTAGCCAAACTCCGCAAATTGCTACCTGGCTGGGATTTCCTATCTATCAACAAGCTTGGGAGACAGCCATTTTCCTCACAGTCCGAGCTGGCTCGCTGACACTAATTTCATTTACATTTTTATTGGCGATCCGCAGCGATGCTTTGGTTTTTTCACTGATGCAAAATCTCAAGCTTCCGGTTAATATCGGTTACGCTTTACTGGCTACTTTCAACGCTTTTATCTATATGAAAGATGAATTTCTGCGCATCAGATTGGCTTACCGCATGCGCTTCCAAAAGCAGATTTTTCCCCTGAAATTACTGATCCCGATCTTGGTGAGTGCTAGTCGCTACGCGCATTATGCGGGATTATCATTAGAAAGCAAAGGTCTGCATAATAAAAAAACTTATTGCGAACAGCAACAGTGGCAAGGCATAGATTGGTTGGTTTTACTGATTAATCTACTACAAATCATCTGTTTGATCGTTGTTTACAAAAAATATCTGGGCTTGGGGCTGGCTCTAGTCTAAACAAGTCCGACCAGAAAAAGGAGTGATTCTTATGAAATTTTATGATCTGATAAAGCAACAAAAAATGGTAATCGGTATGGTGCACACCTTGGCTTCGCCAGGAGCACCGAAAAACAATTGCTCGGTTCCAGAGATTGTGCAGCGAGCTGTGCAGGAAGCTAAGATTTATGCTGAAGCTGGTCTAGATGCGATTATTATCGAGAACATGCACGATGTCCCCTATCAGAGGCGCGCAGTGGGCCCAGAAGTAGTCAGCACACTCACCGCAGTAGCGCTGGCTATCAAGGCAGCAGTTCGCCTGCCGGTGGGCTTGCAGATCTTGGCAGGTGCAAACCGGCAGGCTATGGCGGTAGCCCTGGCAGCTGATTTAGATTTTATTCGAGCCGAAGGCTTTGTCTTTAGCCATGTCGCAGACGAGGGGCTGATGGATTCTGATGCTGCCGAACTGCTGCGCTATCGGCGTATGATCGGAGCCGAAGCGGTAAAAATCTTCTGCGATATCAAGAAAAAACATTCCTCACATGCGCTGACCAATGATCTGAAAATTAGTGAATTTGCCGCAGCTGCCGATTTCTTTTTGGCAGATGGTTTGATCGTCACAGGCAGCTCCACAGCTGCTGCAGCTAAGCTCGCTGATGTGCAAGATGTAAAAAATGCTTCCAAAAATCCGGTATTGATTGGCAGCGGACTCACTGACCAAAATATTCAGGAGTATTGGAACGAGGCTGATGGCTTTATTATCGGATCTTATTTCAAAACTGCGGGCTATTGGGAAAATGCTATTGATCCGCAACGCCTGCAAAATTTGATGCTGCAGGTAAGCCAATTGCGCCGGCAAAACAAATGACCAGCGCCGAGATGATCCGGCGCACGATTAATTTTGTGCAAACTAGTTTAGCCCAGAGCGAAAGTGGTCATGACTGGTGGCATATCCACCGAGTTCAGCAGCTGGCAACCACGATTGCACAAAATGAACCAGATGCCAATTTACTGGTCGTGGAATTAGCTGCTCTACTACATGATATTGCCGATGCCAAATTTCATGCTGGCAATGAACAATTGGCACCACAAATCTCAGGCCGATTCTTGCAAAAGCTGGGCTTAGAAAATGAGTTGATAGATCAGATCTTGGATATTATTAAAAATGTCTCGTTTCGGCATGAGTTTGGTGCGCCGGCCCCTCAAATTCTGGAACTGCAAATTGTGCAAGACGCAGATAGATTGGATGCAATGGGTGCTATCGGAATTGCCAGAGCTTTTAGTTATGGTGGATATAAGATGCGAGAGATGTATAATCCAGAAATCAAACCTGTGGTATATGCTAATAGTGATGAATACAAAACCAATACTGCCCCTCGTGACGCTTGCCGTCGATATCGCGGCGTGGCGTGTGTTCAAGGATGCGGTTGAACTTGGCGTCGAAGATGTACTCGCTGATCAGCCAGCGGCGATCGTGGGTGAAACCGGGCAGGTCGGCGTACTCGCCGGAGAAGAGCTTGTCGTGGTCGACGTAATTGCCC
>JAWOEN010000053.1:0-4275 GCA_046482725.1 Cloacimonadales bacterium (SeqCode) | reverse complement strand
GAAAAGACCAATTTGATCGCCGTGGAGATCTTTAGCAAGCGCAGATGATCGTCCTGACAATTATTGGGCAACATATAAGTTTCATAGATTCCGGCAAAAGGTTGAGATTGAGAATCTTCTAGCAGCCCGGACGACCGTACCGCGATCGGATAGCGAACTTTCTCCACAAAAGTCGTCAAAATCTTCATCAGCTCATCGGAAAGCTTGCCTTGGCAAAAAATGTCGCGAATCTCCTGATCGCTCTTCAGTGTGATAGAAGAATCGATATCATTATGCTCGATAAAATAATCAAATTCGTTGGTACCGATGATAAAGGTTTTGGGAATACGAATCTTCACATCTTGATATTTTTTTTCAAATTCCATCGCCACAAAGAGAGAATTGAGAAAAGCCAAACCTCTGCCCTTGCCACCAAAAGATCCACCGCTAAAGCGCATAATGCCTTCATCCACATCAAAATAATCGGGATTATAATTAATGATCTTGCCTCGATTGCGCAAAACACTGACCTCATCGATCACTTTGATCAGATATTTACGCAGCTCGGAAGTTGTCTTGAAATCGGAAACATAGACGTCGCGCAGCCGCCGAGCCACCTGAAATTCACCGTGAGCTGTCAGCCAGGCAGAAAAGCTATTCATCTTGCCGTGATGAATCAGCGAATCTTCCGGAATCACTTTGATCAGTGCTTTCAAATCGTTGAAGGTGCTGGCGCGAGTAATCTCATAGCCATCTGAATTGCGGAATATAAAATCACCAAAGCCCAATTTATTGACGATAAATTTCCGCAAGTCGTGTAGTAGTGAGATAGAATTTTTATGCAAAAATGAAACATTGAGCTCGGCTGCTCTTTTTTTATTTTCCAGCTCGGAAGATTGCAAAAGCAGAGGGCACTTTACCTGCATCTCCTGCAAACGCTTCACCAATTTGAATCCGGCCGCAGCATCCTCTTTGCCCCGATATTCATAGCGAATATCCGAAATCACGGCAATCACATATTTCTGATACTTTTTATAAAGATCGATCGCATCTTCAAACGAGTGGCACATCAAAACTTTGGGACGCGCCCGCATGCGCTGCCGTTTGTTCAAATCATCGATCTCTTCCGAAATCAAGCGCTGAGTTTGCTTCATGATCTCGCTATAGAGCAGCGGACTAAAGCGCGAATAGTAGAGCACCGAATCTTCCACCATCAAGATCACCCGCACCAGACCTTGCTTGGTATCATTGGCCACATTCCAGCGATCTTCCACTGATTTCACCATTGCCAAAAATATTTTGCTGTCACCATTCCAGATAAAAACATTGTCGATATACTTCATCTCCGGGCTCTGCTTATTTACCAGGCCAAGATCGTTAGAAATATTTAGCAGCAACAATACCGGCAACTCGGGATGTTTCTGCTTCACTCTTTTGCTGAGCTCGAAAGGGCTGATCGAGCCGATGCGCATCATGGTGATTACCAGATCGTACTCTTTCTCTTCCAGCAACTCCAAAGCTTGTTCGCCGGTAGGCACGCTGGTAATCCGCGGCGCTGTACTCAGGTTCAATTGCCGATATTCACCAAAGATCTGCTCGGAGAGCCTGCCATCCTGCTCGAAAATAAAAGCGTCGTAAAATGTAGAGATCAATAAAATCTCGCGCACGCGCCTCTTCATCAGATTGTGAAAATTGTCCTCACCAAATTTGAACTTGTTATAATAATAATTTAATTCCTGTATATCCATTTCTGCTCCTAGGGGGAATATTGCCTTAATTTTAGTTTATGCTACTTTTCGTACAACATAAATTTTGATGTGTAAAATATGATCTGCTTCAGATGCTGTAAATTCTTTTTTTTATGGGAGGGAGATAAAGTAGGAAATAAGCTTGGCGCTGAGGCCGCAATAATTTTGGACGCAAAAAAAAGGCATTATCGAAATAATGCCTTTGAGTAGAGTCTATCAATAGAATCTGCTAGAACAAATAAATTTGTTACCAGCTTTTTCTTTGTGGTCTGTCTTCTCTTGGACGAGCTTTATTAACTCTGAGATTGCGGCCGTTTGATTCTTCTCCGTCTAATGCTTCAATAGCTTTGTCGCCTGCAGCTTCATCTTCCATCTCTACGAAACCAAAACCTTTTGATCTTCCTGTCTCACGATCTTTGATAACGTTAACTCTTGTAACTGCGCCAAACTGTTCGAATAACTCTTGAAGAGCTTCGTCTGTCATCTGATATGACAAATTTCCTACGTAAATATTCATTCTTTCCTCGATATGAGCGTGTTTTTTGTTTTGTCTTGCCTAACAGGGACTTAACGCTCAAGTTTCCTGCTCGGGATGTCAGATAAATCTGACAAATAAAAATAATTAGACTTCTGCTTTTTCTTGATTCTCATATTGCAGAGAATATTACCAAACTTCCGAAATTATCGTCCAAGGCATAATTTCATTTCTGAAAAATGCATTATAGGGGTAAGTAATTTGTTTCTCATTTATCGGTCAATTTAAATCTTTCTAAAGTGCCATTTATTTATGCTGGCAACTATGACAATTTTCCCTATAAGTACTATATAAGCCGTTCTAAACATTTCCTGCGTAGATGGTTCTAGCAAGATATTTATTTTTTTCCTAGCAAAATTTAGCTGACTGATTACTTGTCTGAATCAATATAACGCGGTGCAAAGATCAAAAATGTGCCCAAATCTGCTTTTGTTTTATCAAAATTTTTCAATGATTCCAAGCTGACCACCACGGGAGTAATCACGGCGATCTTAAGCTCTGGCTGCAATAATTTCACTCTGTTGGCAGTTCCCAGAAATTCTTCACTGTGAAAATTGCCGTTATAATGGATCAGCTGTTTTTGCGGATTATCCAGCAGATAATCAACGATGCTTTCTGCCATGGTGTCATCTTTCAGACACTGAGCAGCGTAAATATTTTCCAGCCTCATCTTACTGCCCATTGCATTTCCTGCATTCATATGTCCGCTGATAGTTTGCAAAAATTTCTCTTTGTACTTATTATCCAAAATCTGTAATTTACGAGCTACAAATTTTTGCTCAGCTTTGGGCAAAGTATCTAGTGCTTCTGGCCCCTTTTTATGCACTGCCGCAGCATAACGGCGCGGTACATTGGCTGCTATTACATCGAGCTCATTGTGCACTGCAAAATCTACCAATGGTTTATAGTCAGCCAGATAGTTGCCCCAGGGGCGAGAATTTTTCAGAAATTCCGTTTCAGAAATTTCAGCTGAGAGAAATTTATCTAGAACCGGCTGAACATCGCGCTCGAACATCTCCAGCGAGATTGCCAGATCCCGTTGGGACGACAACAAAGGCAAAATCTCAGCTTCTATTTGGTGCAATAAAAGATCATCATGCCACTCTCCAAAAAATATCACGTCATATTCTGCCAGCTCTGCTGTCATCTCAGCCAGAGTATACTTAGCACCGGCAGCAGAATAGATCTGGTAGTCAGCTGCGCTAAAATTTTGTGCCAGGCAAAAAAGTGAAAAGATCAGTAAACTGCTCATGAAAAAGATTCGTTTGATCATTGATGCTCCCGCTTTTTATTGTTGTTCGCCCACAAATTTCATTACATCATTTACGAAGAGCAGATTACTTTGGATAGTATTGGTACGAGGTGATTCTTCTAGAGAGCTATCGACCTTTTCTGCCCGCAGAAGATAGAGTTTTGCCCGTTCCAGCAGATCTTGCTGCCGAGAAAAAACTGCTTTGATCCTTTTTCTGCTGGCTTCGATTTCGCTCTTGTAGACCAAATTGTTCAGCTCGCTCATATTTTTGTAATAATCAGTTTTCTGCTTAAAGTCATTGATCAGGGCGTAGCCGGCATTATTATATTGCCAAGCTTCGATATCTTTTCTTTCCAATTGATTGGCCAAATCTGCTGCTTGTAATAACAGCTTAACCTGTTTCTGATAATCACCTGCGGCTTCTGCTTTTTTCACATCGCTCTTTACCTGACGATAGGAGCGCCACAACACCGCTTTATTTTGAGTCTTAGATTTTTCTTTTTGCTGAGCTTTAGAAGCTACTATTGGCTTACTCTTTGGGGGTTCCTGCACAGAAATTGCTTCAGGCGCTTCGGGTTTTGCTGCTGTAGTTTCTGCCTCAGAGATCTCACCACTCATCTTGGGCCTGCTTCCTTCGGTACTATCGGCTTCAGCAGCTACTGGTTCAGTTTTTTCAGGAGCTGGTTCTCCACAGCTAATTAGCATAAATAATACCAAAAATATTATAAGAAATTTCATCTAATCTCCTCTATCTGTTTTAT
>JAWOEN010000188.1:0-6853 GCA_046482725.1 Cloacimonadales bacterium (SeqCode) | reverse complement strand
GGCGCATAAACCTTAACCTTAGCCTTAGCCTTAACCTCATTACGCCTGTAGCTCGCCAGCTCGCATTCGGCGCACAAGCCTTAACCTTAATCTTACCCTTTACCTCAATGCGCCAGTCGGCGCATAAACCTTAACCTTAATCTTACCGTTTACCTTAGCCTTAATTGATATTTTAGTTTGACAAAATTACTCGGCTCTGATGTTTTACTAAAACTGAAAATTGAGCAAAAATTGTGTATTTAACCTATTGAAAAGAAATAAATTAAGGAGTATTATTATGAGTGTAAAAAGAGTTTATACTTTTGGAAATGGTCAGGCAGAAGGTAAAACTTCGATGAAAAATCTTCTGGGTGGCAAAGGTGCCAATCTGGCAGAGATGAATCTGATCGGTGTACCGGTTCCGGCTGGTTTTACTATCACCACAGATGTCTGCACCGAATGGAATGAGATCGGCGCAGAGGAAACTATCAAATTGCTGCAAGCAGATGTGGAAGCTGGCATCAAAAATTGTGAAGAGATCATGGGCGCCAAATTTGGCGACAACACCAATCCTCTACTGCTCTCTGTAAGATCAGGAGCCCGCGTTTCTATGCCGGGTATGATGGATACAGTTTTGAACTTGGGAATGAACGATGCAGCTGTGGAAGGATTGGCCAAGAAATCCGGCAATGCACGTTTTGCCTGGGATTCCTATCGTCGCTTTGTACAGATGTATGGTGATGTGGTTTTGGAGATGAAACCAAAATCCAAACAAGATATCGATCCTTTTGAAGAGATCATCGAAGAGATGAAAGAAGCCAAAGGTGTGGAAAATGATACTGAATTATCAGCTGACGATCTGAAGGTTTTAGTGCAAAAATTCAAGAAAGCAGTCAAAGATGTAGCTGGCAAAGAGTTCCCGGAAAATCCTTGGGATCAGCTTTGGGGAGCGATCGGAGCTGTATTTGGTTCTTGGAATAATCCGCGCGCGATCTACTATCGCAACATGCACAAAATCCCCGGCGAATGGGGCACTGCCGTCAACGTACAATCGATGGTTTATGGTAATATGGGGCAAAATTCTGCTACTGGTGTAGCCTTTACTCGCGATGCCGGAACTGGCGAAAATATTTTCAATGGCGAATATCTGATCAACGCGCAAGGTGAAGATGTAGTTGCCGGAATCAGAACTCCTCAGGAGATCACTTTGGAAGGCAGCCGCAGATGGGCAAAATTGGCAGGTGTATCAGAAGCAGAGAGAAAGAATAATTTCCCCTCTTTGGAAGAAGCAATGCCTCCACTATACAAAGAGTTGGCCGATATTGAAGAAAAATTGGAAAACCATTATCGCGACATGCAAGATTTGGAATTTACCATCCAAGATGGCAAAATGTGGCTTTTGCAAACTCGTACTGGTAAAAGAACCGGAGCTGCGATGGTTCGCATGGCAATCGAAATGCTGGAAGAAGGCTTTATCGATGCTGAAACAGCAGTGCAGAGAGTTGATCCCAACAAATTGGACGAATTGCTGCATCCTGTTTTCCAAAAATCTGCCATCTCTGACGCCAAAACTATTGCCAAAGGTTTGCCTGCTTCTCCCGGAGCTGCTACCGGACAATTAGTTTTCTTTGCTGACGAAGCTCATAAATATGAAAATTCTATCTTGGCCAGAATCGAAACTTCTCCTGAAGATCTGGAAGGAATGAATGTAGCAAACGGCATCCTGACAGCTCGCGGCGGCATGACATCTCATGCAGCTGTGGTAGCCCGCGGTATGGGAAAATGCTGTGTTTCCGGAGCCGGAAAAGTAAAAATCAATTATCGTACCTGCATCATGACAATCGATGGTGTAGAATATAAAGAAGGAGACTGGGTCTCTCTCAATGGTTCTACCGGCGAAGTTTATGAAGGCAAAATTGCTACTACCGAGCCGGAATTGAGCGGCAACTTTGGAAAATTGATGGAACTTTGCGAACAGTATACCAGAATGTATGTGCGCACCAATGCTGACACTCCCAAAGATGCTATCGTAGCCAAAGAATTTGGTGCTCAGGGCATCGGACTTTGCCGTACCGAGCATATGTTCTTCGAAGGCGAGCGAATCAAGGCGATGCGCGAAATGATTTTGGCTGATGATCTAAAGGGCCGCGTAGAAGCACTTGCCAAAATCTTACCTTACCAAAGAAAAGACTTTGAAGGCATCTTTGAAGCGATGAGTGGATTTGGCGTGACAGTTCGTCTTTTGGATCCACCACTACACGAGTTTGTGCCTCACGAAGAGAAAAACCAAAAAATCATGAGTGATGAGCTGGGAATTAGCGTGGAAGAAATTCAAGCCAAAGTAGATTCTCTGCATGAATTTAATCCGATGTTAGGACACCGTGGTTGCCGTCTGGGCAATACATATCCGGAGATCACCGAGATGCAAGCTCGTGCTATTATCGAAGCTGCTCTCAATGTGAAAGCCAAAGGCTTTGATCCCAAGCCGGAGATC
This sequence comes from Cloacimonadales bacterium (SeqCode), assembly GCA_046482725.1. Lineage (GTDB taxonomy): Bacteria > Cloacimonadota > Cloacimonadia > Cloacimonadales > TCS61 > DAOWES01. The sequence goes on along the minus strand of JAWOEN010000188.1, from coordinate 4,380 downwards.
ATGATTCCGCTGATCGGAACTGTGGCCGAATTTAAAATGCAAGCAGAGATCGTGCGTGCCACAGCAGAAAAAGTTTTTGCTGAGATGAACGATAAAATCGAATATCTGGTAGGAACCATGATCGAGATTCCAAGAGCAGCTCTCACTGCCGATCTTATCGGTGCTGAAGCAGAATTCTTTAGCTTTGGAACCAACGACCTGACCCAGATGACATTTGGTTACAGCCGTGATGATGCCGGCAAGTTCTTACCAGTTTACCTGGAAAAAGGTTTGCTGAAAGAGGATCCTTTCCAAGTCCTGGATCAAGAAGGTGTGGGACAATTGGTAAAAATGGGTACTGAACGCGGTCGCAGCACAAATCCCGGACTAAAAGTTGGTATTTGTGGCGAACACGGTGGCGAGCCCAGCTCGGTGAAATTTTGTGATACAGTCGGCATGAATTATGTCAGCTGCTCACCATTTAGAGTTCCCATCGCCAGATTAGCTGCAGCTCAAGCAGCTCTGGAAAATAAATAATCATAAAAAATTATAGCCCTGTAATTCAGTTATACAGGTACTTCTCAGAAGTACCTGTATTTTTTTTGAATAGCATAGCAAAAAATTATTTGACAAAAAAAATAAAGATTCATAAATTCTCTACTATATAAAAAAAGGAGAGTATTATGGCATACGACAAAAGTAAACTGAACCCCAGAAAACAGAGAAGAAGAGCAGCAATTATTCGCGGCGCAATCGTAGCTTTCGGGCAAAAGGGTTTTAACAAAACCAAGATCATCGATATCGCTCGGGAAGCAGATGTAGCAGATGGAACGATCTATCTTTATTTCGAAAATAAAGATGATGTTTTGATCAAAGTTTTTCAGGAAACTTTGGCAGAGAGATTGGCTCAGCTGAAAGAGCAAATCGATCCGATCGAAGACAAGGTGGAAAAAATTCACAAATACTTCGAACTGCACGCAGATATCTACAAAGATCATCCTGAAGAATTGCGCTTTTTTGCTATCGAAGCAAGACAAAGTCCCCAATTTTATGAAAGATATCCCGACTTCAATCCTTTTGCAAAATACAAAAGATATCTCTACAATCTTTGCAAAGATGCGATAGATAGTGGTGCTATCAGAAAAGTATCTCCAGAAGTGATGTCAAATATCCTCTATGGTACATTGGAATATACTTTGGTAAGATGGGCAACCGGAGAGCTGAAACTCAGTATAAAAAATGTAATCAAGCAATCAATCGATATTTTGCACAATGGCCTAGCCAAATAAGCAAACAAACTAAAAAGGCAGATGCTTGCATCTGCCTTTTTTTTTTGCGATACCTGAAATAGATCTAAAAAAAATGTGTTAATGTGTTCTATGTAATTTCCGAGCTCTTTTTAAGCGCAACTTATCTTTCAGCTTCACTTTTTTTTCATTTCCACTTTTTTTGGAATAATTCCTAGCTTTTGTTTGTTGTACCATCACTCCTCCTAGGTTGTTTGGTTCAGTGGGTAAAACACAATACAGAGAAAGTGAAAGTTTTGGCAGCCGTCAAGTTTTTTTATTTCAAATAATTATCTATAATTACTGTCACTCTCTATAAGACGCTGGAAGCTGGTAAATAATATTTCTCAGCAAGCGGGCAACGCCATCATTTTGGGCATTTTCCAAGATCGGATAATTGGCAAGTAAATCAGAATCTGCCGTGCTGACAATAAAGCCCTGATCGGCCCAAACGATCAAATCAGTATCATTATAATCATTGCCCACTGCCACAGTAAATCGCGGTTGTTGATCCAAAATTGTTAAGAGGTGCTGGGCAGCTCTGCTTTTGGAAACATTTTTTGGCAAGATCTCGATCCAGGTAGTTTGATGATCAATGGGTGATGAAATCTTGAAAATATTGGCAAATTCATGCAGCTCGGCAAAATTTCCCAAAGGATAATCTTTATCATCTGTGATGATCAGAAATTGGGTACTATTAGCTATTTCACTACTTTCCAATATTTTATCTTTGGCATGCAATTGCAGATAGCGTCTAAAATCTTCTACATCATGCTCGCCTTGAAAATATTCAAATTTATGATTATCGGGAATGGGATGATGCCGCGAAAATGAAAATTTCAAATCTTGCAGAAGTTCGGTAATTTGCTTTGTCTGGGCAGCATCAAAGCTATGATAATTGATAATCTTTTTCTGCTGCCAATCCATAATCCCGGCCCCAGTCGAAAAGATGAGATAATCGATGGGAAAATCGGCTTTTACTCTACTGCAGAAAGAGCTGACTGTTCTGCCGGTAGCAATCACCCGCAGACATTTGCCTGCCAATTTTGTCAGCATCTCCACTGCTGGCGCAGAGATTTCACCTGCCAAATTGGTAATCGTGCCATCAAAATCCAAAAAGATATGAGTCGGAAAATTGTCTTTAAGCATAATACTTGTAGTCAACTAGGTCAGAATAGCAGAGAGATCAATTTCAGAAAAATTCCGAACCAAGAGATCAGGCTTCTGCTCTGCCAATTCCTCATAGCTATTGGAGCCGGTAGCGATTGAGATAATTTTGCCCTGCAGATGCCGAGCTGTTTTGATATCCAAAATTGTATCACCGATTACAATTATCTGCTCAAACTTGCATTGATAAAGCTTCTCTGCCCGTGCTAGAGCCGCATCGGCTATCTGAAAGCGCTGCAAACCGTCTTCGCCAAAACCACCACAAGCAAAATAGTGCCAAACTCCCAATTTACGCAATTTGTATTCTGCACCCAAGCTCAGCTCACCCGAGATCAAAGCCAATTTGAACTCAGAGCTCGAGATCTCTGCCAACCACTCTTTCACATCTACATTGGCGCGCCAAATATCTGTCTTACTATATTTCTCCAAATATGCTTGATAAACAGCCAAAAATCCCTGCCACAATGGCTCTGAAAATTCTTTACCACAGTTTTGTAAGACTTCCCGAAAAACATCTTTGTCACTGCGGGCTGAAGTATCGACTCCCTTCATCCCATTTTCTAGCTGCAAATAGTCATCGATCGCCAACTCATAGGGAAGATCAGTGCGAGCATCGCGTTGGATTATGGTACCATTGATATCAAAAAATATTATTCTCTCCATCTTGCCTCCAAAATTTTATCAAGAAATTATAAATTCACCCAAATTCGTCAATCTCAATTATCTTACCGCTCAGTTTGTTTTTTAGTTTATGATCTGATCAGCAAAGATCAAGCAAACTGCGTCTGGTAAAAATATATTCAGCTCAAAACAAACAAAATATTTTAGCTTTATACCAATTCAAAATAAGTAATTGAGTGTTTACAATTTAGAACTCGTCAATGCAGTGCAGATTATTATTGCCAGTAGCTTTCTGCTTGACAGATATATGAAGAAACCTAAAAAGAGTTAAGAATTTTTTTTAAAATCGATTATCAATGAAAAGGAGAAATTATGAAAAACAGTTTACGACTATTATTTGCAGTAGTAATTATTGCTACATTCTTGCTCTCTGCCTGTGCACCTCCGCCACCACCGGTCTCAAAAGATCAGCTGGAAAACGCTGAGATCTCGGCTATGCAAGCAGAAGAAGCAGCTGCAGAATTAGAAGCAGAAATGAATCAATTGGAAGAAAAAGTAGAGACCAAAAATGCAGAATTGGAAAGCTTGAAGAAATATCAGGCAGAATTAGAAGCAGGAAACTAGGAGGAAATAATGAAAAAGTATATACTTATCACACTCATCGCACTCCTAGCTATTCCGGCGTTTTTGCAAGCAAGCGTAGAATATCTGGGTGAGGAAGAATACAAGGACTTGAAAAAGGCCGAAAGAATGAACTACTGGGATAGATTGGAAACTGAATTGGCTACTTTGCAACAACGCAAAGCTGATGCAGTTGCTGACTCTTCCAAATATGACAAGCGCATTACTGAACTAAAAGCTGAGCTTAACAACTCAACTTCCGAATATGATGCTGTTTACAATGAGATCATCGAATTTCTCGGGATTAACAAATCTGACATTGCTAATATAGCAAATAAGATCAATTACTATAATCGAACTATAAAAAATTGGGAAAATCTTTCTGATAAAGAACTTTGGAGTGCTAAAAAATCTGTACGCTCTCTGGTAACAGAGTACAATGAGCTAAAAGAGACTAATGCAGCCAAAGCTCCTGATTTCAGAAATGATTTCTCTGATCTGGATAACAAAATTGCCAATTTGGAAGCAAACCTACAAGCTGCCAAACCCAAATACTACGAAGATGAATATACTGTAGTCAAGGGCGATGCACTTTCAAAAATCTCCGGTTATAGCTTTATCTACGATGATACTACCAAATGGCCGATCATCTATCGCGCCAACAGAGATCAAATCAAAGATCCCAATCTTATCACTGTGGATCAAG
>JAWOEN010000177.1:0-27912 GCA_046482725.1 Cloacimonadales bacterium (SeqCode) | reverse complement strand
ATTTTGACTAGTAGAGTTTGTGTGAAAAGTTACCGAATCGAAATAATCTTCATGATAATAATCGACTCCAGTTATATAGTTGGGGACATCGACTTGAGTTGTTTGACCAGCGAGTACTGTATAATCCCATTGCGCTTCATCTCTTGCTTCGTTCTTATTATTGTTCATACTATCATAGTCTATTGCTTTTTTTTTGAGACGGGGTATCCTCTTATTTTTATTCTTATTTCTCTGATATTCTTTATAATCACTTAAACTCATGGTTGAATTTTCATTAATCTCTATTCGAAGCTTAAAATCACTATAATATCCAAAATAATCGGTTAAATTATTGTATACCTTGTAAACAGTAAATACCTTTAATAAAAGTTCCCTGGTTATAAATGAATAATCTTTATCATAACGTCTAGCCCTAGGAATCTTATCAGTTAATTTAAATTTTAAATGATATTTACCTTTCGGGTTTTCATTATTAATAACTAAATCAGGATCTGATTCAATAAATTTTAATGGTTCTTCATCTTTCGTTATTGCATTAATCAAAGATTCTATTTGCTCTTCACTAAGTTTATTAAAACGATTGGTGAACAAAGTGTGTATAGCGTTTTTCTTATAATCAAGAAGAACAAATTGATAATTTTCCAAGTTTTTTTCAGTATTAACTTCAAAATGTATTACGATATCAATATCATCACCAACAGAATATTCTTTTTTCGAATATTCAATTCTAGTTTTAACTAAACCATCAAAGTGCTTCTGTGTTGGCTCCAGTTTAGCTTCAAATTCCTCTCTTGTTAGAATTTGGGCTTGCAGTAAACAATTTACAAACAATAAAAAAATCACAATCATCTTTTTCATAATTTCCTCCAGTTTTATTGTACACCTTTTAACAAATATTACATCTTAAAATAAATTTCACTGCTAAATTAAATAATTAGTCTTCGATGGCAAGGACCTTGCCAAATAAAACAATATCAAAATAAAAGTGAGTTTAAATATTTCACAATTTTTATAACTATTAGGCAGCTAATGATTCGCTCCACGACATATTCTGCATATTTTGTCTCGAACACCCCCTGATTTGGGTGTGTATAAGACAAATTGTCGTGGATATTCCATTTAGATTACTTTTTATTTTTTTCAATATCTTCTAGATTTTAAATTATCTAAAGGACTTACAATCCGATTCTTTGCCACACGAGTAACATGTGTATAAATTTCAGTAGTTTTACTGCTTTTATGTCCCAACAGTTCCTGAATGTATCTTAAATCTTCTACCTGCTTCAGCAAATGCGTTGCAATTCTCTGCTCATCCGGCACTCTACAAGCCCAAGTTTTTATATCCAAATTTTATCTCCCAATTACCTTAATCATTTAAAAAAATCACCTTTCAAAAAAAATCTCCTGCTAAACTTTATTTTCTATCAAGCTTTGTCAATTTTGTTTCTGCTCAGATTTATTTATGATTTCCAGCGGTTCTGAGATTCCGTCATCATTAAATGAGCACCAGACTTGCTCTGAAAACAGATTACAGGTAAATAATAGGGTGATTAAAAATAAGAAAAGTATCTTATTAGATTTGAACATTGGTTAAAAATCAATTTTTCTCTACTTCAATATCAGCATTCTGGCAGTTTTGCTTACAAAATCATCTGTTTTTACCCGATAGAGATAAACGCCTGATGAAACTTTGCTACCGTTGTTATCTTCACCATTCCAGAAAACACTATTGCTGCCTGCAACCATTTTCTCGTTTAGTAGTGTTTTCACTTTCTGACCTTTCACATTATAAACTTCTACCAATACATCTGAATCTGATGGCAAGTTAAAGCTGATAGTTGTGGTTGGATTAAACGGATTAGGATAATTTGATAGTTCAATAACATTTGATACAATTATTTCTTCCGAAACATTTGAAACACCCGGGTTCCACTCATAAGCACCCATATCAATTCCATCACCGTATATACGTGGATTTCCTATAATATCAAATTCTGGTAAAACAAAATCTTCCCCGAAATATTCATGAAGATCAGTTGTGCCAGCATTAATACAGGTAGAGTTTTCAGATAAGGAGTAAGGATATTCTGTAAATCCAGAAAATAATGGATTCCCCGAAATATTGTTATCTAGCCAATGTAATTGACTATAGCCATTAATATGAATATTGTTTTCACCTGCTGAAAAAAAACAGTTTTTTACAGTCATATTTGAAATACCAGTTTGGCTATCATCACGAAGTTGAGCTGGATATGGATAATTATTATGAACTATTGAATTTAATAAAATTAGCTCACTACCATAAACCAGTATTGCACCACCAATTCCAAATGTGCAATTATTATCTACAATTGTAGCATTTGAGACAATTGCTTTATTACCTGCATAAACTTCAAAAATAGCTGAGTTACCCCAATCCCACTGGTTGTTTTCATTATTAGATAGTTCCATATTCACAAATATATTCGGCTCTGCTACGATATCATCAACATAATTTGTTACACGAACACCTCCTCCAACAGCAAATTCATTTACAGCATGTGTGTTAGTAATTTTCAGGTTTTCAAAATAGGCATTTCCTCCATTAAGTTCAATTGGACGGCCACAATAATTATCGTCTAAAGTAATATTTTTGCACACAATTTCTTTTGCACGATGAAAAGCTAAACAGTTTACATGGGAATCTTCGTCAAAAGGAGATACATTTTTAATAGTAATATTTTCCATTAGAACAGAGAATCCTAATTCTTCTCCTGCACCGTTGAATGGTTTGAAGTAAAATGGAGCATAGTCAGCAAAGCCAATTACGATATTCTCTACTGTAAAATTTTTAATAACCATTTTATTCTCTGATTCTGAACCTACCATTATGCCTGAACGGATATTTTCACCATCAAGAATTGTATTTTCTTCGCTTTCTCCTATTATACTAATATAGCTTCTTAAATTCAGTGGAAAAAGCTCATTGGTTTGTATAGTTGAATATATCCCATCAGCTACAAAAATGGTTCTCTGATTTAAACTATCAGGTTGTATCTTTATTAATGCAAGTGCAATTGTTTGTAGAGGGTCATCAATTGTTAGACCACTGTTTGAATCGTCACCATCTGCACTAACATATAAATCTGCCCCAACTGGTTCTATTATTGAACTTTGACAAGAAAATGTATATTCAACTGGATCAGGATCATAAGAATATTGGCGAGGACAGATGAAAAAAATATCAGGCTCTGATACTGTAAATTTATCAAGAATAATCTCTTGATTTTGAGCTAACAAATAAATATCATTTCCTACACTTGCTGAGTTCATATAAATACTGCATAAATTTTCTTCATCAAAAATTACATTGGAATCGTATGTAATAAATACACCACCACCACCAATTTTTGAAAAATTCCTATAAATACTAGTACCTTGAAGGAATACAAAAGAGTTATTATGTACGAAAATTCCTCCACCTGAAACATTTTCTGTAATATTATTGTTTTTAATTATACAAGAAGAATTTTCTATTAAAACTCCACCACCTATTCGGAGTGTATTGGGGTGTAGCGTTCCTGTTCCATTTCGCAAAGTAAAACCTTGTAGTAATCCATTATTTACATTCTCTATAACTACGCAACTACCAGTTTGATTACCATCAATAATTGTGTTTGATATATATAATGAATCATTTGTGGTTAAGTTTAAGCTTGTAATTGTAAGGTCTTTTTCAAGGAAATCGATGTTTTCATAATATACACCAGGATGAACCAAAATAGTATCATTATCTACAGCTTCATAAATCCCATCTTGTATATTCACAAAGTCTGCTTCTCCATTTTGGTTTACTTCAATAATAGAGCTAAACAATAATGAAAAATTGATTACTAAATAAAACATAATTAGATACTTTCTCATGCGAACTCCTCACAATATCCCAAGCTGACAAAAGTCAGCTTGGAATTAAATGATGCTTTTACTTTAATAAAATCATTTTTTTGGTTTGTGTAACTTGATTAGTGGTTAGTCTGTACATATAGATACCAGAAGAAAATGTTTGCCCAGTATTATCTATACCAGACCAAGTAACAGAATGATTTCCAGACTCTAGGTAAGCAACTCTCAATGTTTTAACTTTTTGACCTTTAACATTAAATACTTCAAGCTTTACTTTACTTGCTGTTTTTAAATCAAAAGAAATTTCTGTAACAGGATTGAACGGGTTAGGATAATTTTGGTGTAATTCTGGATTATCATTTACTTGAGTAGTATTGAAATCTCCTTTACCCAATTGAATAACAGAATGTGGTTGTGCACGTGGAGGTAGAGAACCTATATTATAGGAATTATTCTTTTTATCTAGAATTGAATATTCTCTAAATTCTGCTCTGTTTCTACTATCGGATGCAACTTGAAATGATAAGTCTCCACCCTCTGGGTCGGTATAAGCAATAATTTGAACCGGTAATTCATCAACAACCGCTGCACCTTTACAGATTCCATCTTGAAAAACTCCAATTTCTAAAATTTCTTCATTCGTATCAACCGTCATTACATCCTTAACTTCATAGGTTGGTGTTTCATCATAGGTAAAGATCGTTGATTTTATTGGAACACTGTTTATAGCTGGTTGATGAGAATAATTCCAAGTAAAAGAATTGAAGCTATCTATAAATTTTACAATGTATCCTTTGGCAAATTCCATAGTTTTACCAGTGGTTGAATTGCTAGGTACAGCTTTACCACCTCTTTCATTGTGTTGTTTGTCAAAATACCAATCTTCTGCCCATACCTTACTCACTTTATCCCAATTACTCCCAAACGCATCTTCTATGTTTTGCGAAGGCAATAGATTATAACCAATCCAATAAAGGTTTCCAGCAACTATATTGGTAGCATTTGATAATGTGGGGTCACGCATTTCTCCAATTGTAGAAAATACATTATTTCCAGGAAGATCTGGTGTGTTATTTGTTAATTTGGTTTTGTAAAATTGATCATTGTTAAAGTAAAAATTAGTATTCCAACCCGAAAAGTCATAAGTGGCAGTGAAATCTATACCTTCAACATCAGTAATACCATAATTAGTCAAATCTTGCAAAATTACTTGTCCATTAGAAGTGTTTATTGGGAAAATAGGAAATGCTTCCCAATTCCAACCATCTTCTAGAGCTCTACAGTGTTCTGGAGTAGTTGTTGAAAAATCTTTGAAGAGTACACTTTTACCTGTTGCGGAAAGATATAATAACCCATCATTTGGAATCATTTCTATTTCAGTTGTTGGCATTGCAGGGGGGAAAGTACTCATTATCATCCAAAATTTTTCGGATGGAACCCATCTATATTTTAAATGATGGTCAGCTCTACTGTCGGTTGAGTTTCTATAAGCATAAATATCCACACCATCAGAAAACACAAAATTCCTATTATCATCTTCTATTCCAGTATAATCCATTAAGCTAATTGCTTGTTGCATACCTTCATAAATATTATAGTCATTCAAATGAATCTTCAACATTATCCAAAGAAAATAAATTTCAGAATCAACAACATAATCATTCCAGACTGTCCCATTATGCCAATCTCCATGACCATAAGTGTTGGGTGGATGTGTCTCTAACCATTCTTCTGAGAGGGTATCATCAGCATCTTCTATAAGTGCTTTTATCTCATTTTTATCAACTCCTCCATTTTGTGCAAAAGTATAATCAATGCCATTTGTATTAAAAATAAATGGATGAGGATCAACAATATTTGATGCTCCAGATGATGTTCTTCTAACATGTCCCATTAATAAATGATTATTATTGTTATCTAATATCGCACTTTCAGCTGAATCATAACCTAGTGACCCATGAGCACTCTCAGAACCAGAATATATTTCAGATAACTCTGTAGAAGAATTGGAATAACAAACTAATTTCCAACCATCATTATTATTGTACGGTGCATTCCAATAGTTATCCCCATCACGTCCACCTTGAAATTGAAACTCTTCTAGACCATCTGAAAGAGTATCATTAGTATTTGCATCAGAAAGAATATTTGTATTTTTTCCCATCATAACGAATAAACGGCAATCTGCAATTAAATTAACTGTAATTAATACAGCCAATATTATGAATATATTTTTTACCATTTTTTTACCTCTTGTTTATTTATTGCAATTAATATGAATTCTGGCAACCTTTTAGACTATATAAAATTGTTTAATACAAACAATTTTAATATCTGTATAAGTTTACCTTTTCTTCTAAAAAACTACTTAGTTTAGATCTTCATATTTAGCGCCTCTCTTAAAATGCTCTCGATTGGATGTAATGGTTGAAGTGCGCTGCGGAATCAGAATGATCACGCCAAAACAACCAACCAAAGTTTGAACCGTAAGGTTCAGACGAAACGGACTGATAACACCTACCGATGACACGGCTGTTATAGCCAGTTTTGTCAAAACCACAATCCTTGAAGTAGCTTATTGTTTTCTTCTTCTTTTTCTTTTGCAATTTGCTCAACTTGCTTAATTAATTTTATATTTTCTTTTTCAATCTCTGTCAATTCATTGCCGACATTTTCATATTGTGGTTCATACCATTTTTGTTCTGTAAAGTATGACTTGTAACGATTTGTTTTAAAGTTATATCCTTTTGATGCGAAAATCTCATTTCTCATTATTTTTAATTCATCTTTAGTTAGATGTAATAATTCTGTTTTCGATAATAATCTTTCTGAAGCTTCAGGAAAAAGCCGAACTTCTGTTGAATGCTCTTTTTTGCTAAACTCGAAAAGATAACCAGAATCATTTATATAAACGTAAGAAAACCAAATACTATCATTATCAGTTATCATATTGTTAATATCTAAAGTTGGATTCGTTCTGCAGTATTCTATTTTAACTTGCTTACCATTTAGTGAATATGAATAATAAAAGCGTGGTTTTAACATATCGTCAGCATTGAAAGCATTCATTATTCTTTTTTCATCAATAATCTCACCTAGATTAGAGAAGGAAACCATAAAAGCTCTATTACCAACTGCTTGATGTTCGTAAATAATTAAAGTAATTACATTATTATTTTTATTTAGAAATTTATTTTTAATTTGAAAAATCTGATGATTTGTTCTCTTGAATTTATCTAAGATGTTGTCATTACCTAAATACTTAACAAAAATTGAGTCTTCTAAAAACGTCCCGGTTGGAATAGAATCTAGTAACTCAACATAGTTTATATTTTGACTGAAAACAGCAATACTTAATGAAAACATCAGGAAAATAAACAATAATTTTTTCATAAAATTCCTTATATCCAACTACTGGCTATAATGTATCGCTCTACGATCAATCATCCAGAGGCAGATAAAGGTCGTGGATATCTACTTTAGATTTCATTAAAAGGTCGTGGATACTCCCAATTTGGGAGTATCCACGACCTTTTTGAGATCTTCCAAATTTATTCATCGTTCAACTTAAGCCCATCTAAAGGACTAATAATTTTATCTATTGCGTTTCTTGAGACATGTGTATATATTTCAGTAGTCTTTAAGTTTTTATGACCCAAAAGGTGCTGTACATATCTAATATCGGTTCCATGTTCAATAAGATGAGTAGCAATTCTCTGCTCATCCGGCACTTGGCAAACCCTTGTTTTTATCTTCACATTTTCTCCCATTCGTTTTAGGAATCTTAAAATAATCTTAAATAACCAATCTCTGACTTAATTTTGTTTTCTCTCAAGCTTTGTCAATTTTTTTGTAATTGCTCAGTTTCCGAATTTGTAGAAACAGTTATAGCTTTTTGTGTTGTTAGTTTGCAAACTGTTGAATTTCTTTTCGGTAGCAAAATAATTATTATTGCCTTTCTACTTTTTCATTTCTTTGACAAAATTGAACCGGTGCCATTTCCCAAGCTGGTCAGATAAGGCTATTTCAGTAGCAAACATTTTCGCGCTGCTACAGCTTTCCCATCTACAGACAAAGCAATGAAATAAACTCCCGAGCCTACAGCCTGGCCGAAATTATCCAAACTGTTCCAGACGACTTTGTGTCTACCGCTCTCCAAGCTTGCTGCCATAATTGTTTGCACTCGTTGCCCTTTTAGATTATAAACCGAGATCTCGATCCAAGCTGTTTGCGAGATAAAAAAACTGATAAAAGTTCGAGGATTGAAGGGATTGGGAAAGATCGGGAATAATTCTACCTTCATTTCAGCCTCCGGATCAGCAGCGATAAAATCTATGGAATAAGTTTGATTTATCAGATTATCGGCACTGAACAGGAGCTTTACTCTGGCCGGCTGCGTTATGATCTCAGAACAATTTATCTCAGCCTGCCCAGACTGATCTAGGGGCAAAGCAACCAAAAAATTGTCATTGTGCAAAAATGTAAGTTTGGCATTTTGCAAAGCTGCACTGCTGCTAACCCAAAATCGCAGATTTTCAGCAGGTAGTTCTACTGTCTCCGGCCAATGCAGTTCAGCTGTTAGTGGCTCTCGGCTATAAAATCTCAGAGTAGGATCACCCAAAAGATTGGCGCTATAGAAGCAGTAGCGCAAGGCACCAAACTCATGTTGGTCTTCAGCCGTTACCCAGGCTGCCGAGCTCAGCTTGGATTCCAGATGTGCCGCACCCAAGCGCAAAATATTTTTTCCATAGATGGCATTTACATATTCCCGATGTAGATGTTGGGAAGGTCCTGCGGTTTCGCCTTCGTTAAACCAGCCAAAGCGGCTATTGAAAATCCCCGCTACCAGAAAATTATTGAGCTGCAGCATCTTCTCGGCGATGCAATCAGTTTGATCAAAGGCTCCGGAATTGCAGCCTTGCGTGTATAAAATAGCAAAATTATGTGAGATTCCATCTACTGAAGCAAAATTATCCTCAGTAATATCATTCAGCTGCAGGCGCATGCTACTATCCCAATTGGCATGCCCTGTATGATGAAGCTGAACATAACCCTGATTTATCATCTTCAGTAATTTCTGATCATCCCAATAACCCAAATCTCGGTCATAGAGCTGCCTGATCTGCTGCTGAGCAGGAATTCCTGCAGTTATATATCCGTGCTCATTCTGCTCTCCAACCAGTAGATCCAGATAATCTCCACCATAAGTCAGGGGATCATCCCAGAGCTGTTCGCCCAGCAACAGAGATTTTTCCAATTCCCCTAAAACCGGAGTTTCTTGATAGCTGATAATTTTAGCTATCATATTTTGCAATTCCTGCAGATTGCTAAAAGTAAATCTGCCCACTGCTACTTCCGGCAGAAGATCAGCTTCCTCCGGCTCGCCCCAATACTGATCATCATCATCGTTCCAACTGCCATCCAAAGCGGAAAAATAGAGATCGGCCGGGATATCGGATGTTTGAATTCCGTTGCCGGAATCTACATAACAATAAAAATTGCGATAGGCAACCTCTTCCACATCTCCGGCTAAAACCACATATTGCAGATTGTTTTGAAGATAGGCAGCGATAATTGCCTGGCGCATCTTCTCAGCTAAATCTCGACCTGTATACTGAGCTGAAATCTGGCTGGTTGAGAGGATTTGGCAGCGCAAACCTTGCCGCAGATAGAAAGCTTGCAATTCGGCAAAATCAGCAGCATATTTTTGGTCAGTGATCAATAATATTTCCTGCGCCGCTTCAGATGTCTCAGTTTCAGTCAGATTTAGGGCAGACTTATTATCTATCAGACGTTGCACGCGCTTTAGGGTAGATCTATCTTGGCGCAGAAATTTTGTAGCTGCTTGCGCTTTGGGGTCGGCTGCGGTCTGCACAATGACTTTTGCTTTTCGATAGAATTTGATTTTGCCACGGGCCGGCTGGTATTGTAGAGGCGTGAAAGTGGAAAGCACAATCGGATAGCCCTGCAAGAAATGTGTTTCAAAATGATTGAGCTGTTGGGCGGGATAGAAAGAATTGGATTGATAAAGCGAATGATTGTAAGCAAAGTCGTTATCTTTATGATTAGAAATGATGGATGAAGCTTGCTGCGGATAGATTTTGTAGGTAGCGGGCAATATTATCTCATCGGAAAATAATATCTCGATTTCGGTAGCTCTGGTTCCGATCGGTAGCAGCAGAGCTAGGGCTTGATAAGGCAAAGCTGGTTCGCCCGGTTTGCCGCGGGGCAGACAATTTTCTATTTGCAACAGATCCCAGTTTTGTCGTTTGCTGGCAGTTGGTAATGAAAAATGATATTCAAATTCTATTGATTCAGGGAAAAGTTCTAAAAAAAATAGTAAAATCAGATAGATAAATCTTATCTTGCTCATGATAAAATACTCCTCTATTCCCCCCTCAGGATTTGCAAAAATCCAGGGAATATTTTTCTGTTGCGCAAGCTTATCAGTTAATTACAAATCGGAGCTGATATTGATTAGCCACGATAGATCAAAAACGCGATAAACCCTCCATAAATTGCCAGAAAGATTCCGGCTTCCAATTTGCTGATGCGATTTTTCACACCAGTCAGCATCGATAAAAATAGAATTATCGTAATCGTCAATAAAATAGTGAAATCAGCATTTAAGCTAAGATCATAAGCAACGGGATGAATCAAGGCGGTGACGCCCAGAACCAGCAGTAAATTGAAAAGGTTGGAGCCGATCACATTGCCGATCGCCAGATCAAATCTGCCTTTGCGCACAGCCACGATCGAGGTCACCAATTCTGGTAAGGAAGTACCTAGTGCTACAATGGTCAATCCGATCATTTTTTCGCTGACGTTGAGCATTTCAGCGATTTTTACCGAATTATCTACCACCAATTTACCTCCAAAAAATAAACCGATAATGCCGACAACCATCATTAGGATGGTCTGCCCGGTAGAAAAGATCTTGATATCTTCATCTTGCACAGGATTCACTTTTAGGATTCCGATAATATAGTAGAAAAAAGATAAGAGCAATAAGATCAGGATTATTCCATCCCAGCGGCTCAGCACATTGCCCCACCAAGCCAGAGCGAAAGTGGCAAGGGTGGCAAAGATGAGAAATGGCATCTCTTTAATGATGGTGTTTTTTTTGATAACCAGCGGGGCGATGAGGCCTGAAACGCCCAGAACAACCAAGATATTGAAGATATTACTACCAAGAATGTTGCCGAAGGTAATGCCGTGATGTCCGCCGGTTGAGGCAAAAATATTCACGATCAATTCCGGAGCAGATGTTCCGAAAGCGATAATAGTCAAGCCAATTGCCAGCTCTGAAATACCAAATTTTTTGGCCAGCGAACTGGCGCCATCTACCAGAAAATCTGCGCCTTTCACCAACATCACAAAACCAATAATTACAACAAAAATATAGAGATATATCATTTTATTCCTTTATTTTTTTTAGATATCAAATAGCAAAGTTGGCTCTTTTTGATCAGCCACAATCAATTTTGCTCGGCAAGATTTTGTCAGCAGAAATTGCAACATGGTTTCATTGGCCAATTCGGGTCTGTTGTTTTCTTCCGAAAGATGAGCCAATACGATATTTTCCAATTTATCATGCAGCACTTTGCCCAATAATTCCACAGCCTGATTATTGGAGAGATGGCCTTGCTTGCCTTTCACTCTTTGCTTCAAAGGCGGCGGATAAGGTCCAGTTAAAAGCATCTGCTCATCATGATTACTCTCCAAAATAATCGAGGTAGAATCCTGCATTTTCAGCAGCAGATAGCGGCTGCTTTCGCCCAGATCAGTAGCCAGAGTAAGCTTTCGCTGGGGATAATTCGGAGAGGTGAAAACAAAATTACTGCTATCGATCGTATCATGTTTGGAGGGGATAGTATCGATAATAATGTCGCCGATTTGCAGGCTCTTCCCCACCTGAAAATTAATCACTCCGGCCGGCAATTTGCCCAATTTGTGCAAACAGCTTTCATAGGTAAGCCGACTGATATAGAGCGGAATTTGCAATTTCCGGCAGACAATTCCGGCGCCTTTGACATGGTCAGAATGATCATGACTGATAATCAAGGCAGAAATTTTATTTTTTTCCGCCCCAATTTTTTCCAGAGCGTCCCAAATCTTTTTGCCACTGAGTCCGGCATCTACCAATATTTTGGTAGTCTCTGTTCGGATCAATGTACAATTTCCTTTGCTACCGCTAGCCAATACAGAAGCCTGAAACATTATACCTTCCTATTTCACATAATAGAAGCGATTGTTTAATCGATCAAAATCGCTCCATTCGGCTGCATCATTTTGTTGTGCTTCGATCAATTGCTTTACGCCCACAGTTTGGGCATCCAGATTGTCAGCTTGATGAAGCAAGACAGCTTCTAGGGTCTGCGGTAAGCGAGCGCTGGCAAATTCATATTCGCCGTGGTGAGACAAAATCAGATGGCGTAATTTCATCGCCAGATTTTTGGGAAAATTATCGATCTTCTCCATTTGTTGACAGATCATCTGATCTCCCAATGGTATATGCCCCACCAATCTGCCTTCGGTCGTAAAATCGATGGAAGATTTCAGAGTGTATTCTCGGGTTTTGCCGATATCGTGCAAAATAGCTCCTGCCAGCAGTAGATCTCGATCTACCGGATAGTGATGAGAAGAAAAATCGCAGATCGTAGCCACGCTGATAGTATGTTCCAATAAACCTCCGACATAATTGTGATGCCAAGATTTGGCAGCCGGAGCTTGAGCAAAAATACTGTAAAATTCTTTATCCTCGAAGATATTGGAAAGCAGTTTTTTTAGGTTCACATCTTGCATAGAATCGATAAAGAGAAATAGTTTGTCGGAAAGCTGATTGATATCTTTTTCGGTGGAAGCAACAAATTCGCTAAGCTCATATTCTTCGGGCATCAGAGTTTTTATCTTACTGACATTGAGCTGATATTTGCCTTTGTAAGTAATCACCTGCGCCTTGATGCGTACTACATCGCCTTCCTGAAATTTATCGTCAAAACTCTCAGCATTACTCCAGACATTGCCCACCATACTACCGCTGTCATCAGCAAAAATCAAGCGCAGATATTTGCTCTTGCTGCCATCGCGCAACTCTTTGGTTGTGACTAAAAAGTCCGAGACGATCTCCTGGTTTACCATTTTTCCCAATTGTTTTATCTTAAATCTTTGTGTCATAATTAATCCTTTTTTTATACTATTTCGTTACGTAGATATTGTTGGTAAAAATCCAACCACGCCAATATTTATAAATTTCCAGACGATAATTTCCCGCTGAATTTATGGGGAAACATCCTTTCTCATCTGTCTGTTGAGCTACTATTTTGCCATCACAAATCAGCTTTACTTTGCAGATCGAGGGCAAACGATAATAAAATTTCAGGTTCTCAGTCAGGCTAATCTCTTCCCCAAAAATGGCTTCGCTATTTTGATCGGAAATACCGGCAAAGAAATTGAAAGGATTGCCATGATGATAATTGACTATATAGCTATTACCACGTCCCAAAGCTGCAATGATATTTTTTTCCGATATTTCTTGTTGAGAATCGATCAGAAGATTGGTACGAATGGTTTTGAATAAAAATTTGTGCGAGAGAAATTTGAGATTTATCCCCCAAAAGCGATAGTGCTGTTCATGGGCATCCACACTGCCGATACCGGCCTTTTTCAATCCTTGTTTATTCAGGCTATCCCAATAATCCAAAACTTCCTGATGCGGTTTGCGCACAGATAGATGTGGAAAGCTGATCCTGAAAAGTCCGTTGCTCTTCCGTTTGACTGTGCCGATCCACTGCGACATATAGTTCCAAATCTCCAGTCCGTCAAAACAGCTGTTTTCCCGATCTGTCCATTCATAACTCTTGAATTCAGCTGATTGTCTTTTCTCGATGGGATGCGCGGCAAAAGTGGTGGCACCTGCTTGTTGATACTCTTTGGTATAATATTCTGCATCAGCTCCGGTGATGATGCGTTCGCTACCGAAAACCAGCAGGTGGTTTTTATTTTGCGGATCGTTGATCTCACAGCCCACAATGCCAAAAATATCTTGCTCAGCTTGCAGAGCTTCATCAGCAGCTGCTCCTCGCGAACGATGATCGTTGATCGTAAAATAATCGAGATTGGCCTGACGAGCTGCCTGAATGATCTGGGATATCTGAACTTGGCTGTCGTAAGAATAATTGCTGTGACTATGTACACAACCGGACAATTCCATAAATTTGCGATTAAATATGTTTTTCTGTTTCATCTATTTACGCATCCTTACAAATTTTTTCATAATAGTTTTTTCAGATTTATCTCCATAAACCAATTGCATCAGATAAACTCCACTCGCTGTAGTGCGCTGAGAGAGATTTTGACCATTCCACTGAAAGTGATAATGTCCCGAGCTCCGGCGATAATTATCTAGCTGGGCGATCTTTTGACCTTTGATATTGTAGATATATATCTGGGGATTAGCCAAATCTCGGGTCGCCTTTATCTTTATCTGCAATGCTTCATCACTAAAGCTGGGATTGGCAAAACGCAAGCTTGTTTCTGCAGTGATATTTTCAGGATCTGCCGAGACTGTGGCAAATTGATCAAAAGTGATTTCACCACTGAGAAAGCGTTGATCGCTTTCTTCATTTTGCAGCCAATAAAAGATTTTGCAATTGGAAAAATCAGCATTTCCGGTTAAAGGCTCGATCAGAGAGTGAGTGTTAAAATTTATCTCGAAAACCTGCTGCTGACGAAAGGCAAGCTCAGTGCAGTTAAATGAGCCCAGCTCGGCTCGGTAGATCGAACCAAAAATCTCTCCGGCTTCCGGATAATCTTCCACGATCAGTAAATTCAATTTAGTATCATAAAGAAAGTCTTCGAAAACATGAGTAGAATCATTTTCTAGGATCAGCTCAAAATTTATAGTACCGTTAGTGATATCATAAGTGCCTTCCAAAGCTGCCAGCGAGGCAAAATTTTTCTGCTGAGGATCGGCAATCAGCTCGGAAAACATAGCATTATGGGCGGCGTTATATCCCAAGAGGCGCTCTGTTCCGTCGATGATGACAGCAGGAATACCGCCCAGATGATAATAGTGAAAACGCTGCAAAGCTGAACTGACATAATAGGGCAAATCGCTGCTATAAGGAAAATAATTGATCAGATCGACATCTTGCAAACTGGTGCTATTAGCTTGATATTCCCAGATTTGCTCAGATTCATATTGCTCCAAACCAACGAAATTTTCGATTAAGATTTTTTCTGAATAGTCCGGCATGGTATCAAAAGAATATTGGCTAGAATCATTTTCGGGAAATTGGTCAGCTGCCATACTGATGCTAAGCTCAAATTGATACATACTGGGAGTAACTGAGAGCGTGTCGCTGAGGTCGGTAAGTTCCAGCGCTCTTTCTTCGCCCGCAAGTAAAGGCTCCGCCAAGTTGATCGTAAAATCATCTTCTTGATAAAAGCCGCTCGACAAAGGAGCACTGCGCAGGTAAGAAACTACAAAGCTTGTTTGTTCTTGAGCAGAGTTGTTGGTGATGTTTACTGTGGGATAGCAATGATTGAGGCTATCTTGCACTATTTGCAGATCGGAAAGGGCTAAATCAAATTCAAAATCAAACAGATATTCTCCGTAAATGGTGAAAAGAAATTCACTGCTATAGCCCTCAGCTGCCATATTTTTGAAAATTCCATCTTCATAAAAATAGCTGTGGGTACCGTCAAGATTACTAGCGGCTATTTCCTGGCTGGGAAAAGTGGGATAATCCACCACCATCCAGATCGTGTCTTGCTCTAGAGGAATATTCCATTCAGCTTCATTCCAGCCTATTTGCTGTTCAGCGATAGGAATTGTCACAGTTCCCAAAGAATCATTTTCGGCTGTTTCCGGTAAACCGGATTCCCAAAAGGAGACCTGAAGGTCAGCATTGCCAATTTGTGGCAAGAAAACCTTGAAACCGTCGACTCGGAAATGAAGCGAGTCGATAGTGGAAAATTGCTGATTGATAACATAGCGCACAGCCCAGCGTTGCGAGCCATACCAATGCAGATCTTGGCTGTTGTTATGATAATAGACTTCGCTTTGACGCGCTTTTTCCCCTACATCTTGTCCACTTGCCGGGAAATAATCTATAGCTGTCAGCAAGCTTGCAGCCACTAGCATCAATCCCATCACGATTTTTCGCATATATTCTCCAGATTTTATTGATCTCAGATTAACATTTTTCCATTTTATATCTATTTCCAATTAGTAATAATTGCTCTATGCGTCAAGCTGATTGTGCAGCCTAGAATAAAAATATTCAGCAGGATTGACTGTGATTTTCTGTAGTAATAGTTTAGACAATTTTGGCTTTGCCAGCGCCTTTCCAGCGTTTATGCACCCAAAACCATTGGCTGGGATGGGCGATAATATATTTTTCCAAGCGCTCTGAAACAGCTTCGGTTAGTTGCTTGATTTCCCGGTCGCTGCTTCCGACATTTTCTGTAGAGATTGCCGCTTCGATGATGATGCGGTTTCTACCGTTTTTATCGCGCAGGGCCACAGCCGGCACAATCGGACAATTTTGTTTGGCAGCTATTTTGGCAGTTCCCACAAAGGTGGAAGCCGGATGTCCCAAAAAATTGGTTAAGATGCCATTCTTCCCCGCATTCTGATCCATCAAAATAGCCACGATATAATTTTCTTTCAGCAATTTTAGGATAGCGCGCAGCGCCTTTTTCTTCTCGATCAGAACTATATTCTGCTTTTTTCGAAGGCGATTGGTATATTGGTTGAAATATTTATTGCGCTGATTTTTATAAATGACCGAGACTTTATTGTCTTGGGCAAATTTGATGCCGGCCAACTCCCAATTTCCCATGTGAAGAGTTGCCAAAATAGCACCTTTCCCACCAGATAAAGCAGCTGCCAAATGTTGATAGCCATCTATCTCACAGTTTTGCAGCAATTCTGCGGTATCACCAAAATAGGTTTCCGCTGCAGTTCTGCCGATCTCAGCATACATCTCGCGCATGATCTGCTGAAGCTGAGCTTTGCTCTTATCGGGGAATACTTTTTGTAGATTTTTATAAGCTACTTGATAGCGAATTTTTAGTCTCATCCCTCCAAAGCGAAATAGATGAATCAGAAATTTTTCAACCAATCTATAAGGAAATAATCCAAAAATCTTCAGAAAGGCCTGAAAGAAAAAATATTCGATTCTACTTTTATGAGCTTTTTTCATATTAACCTTCTGCCTTAAATTTACAGGTGCTAATCAAGATAATAGATCGCTTTGATCGGATCGATTTTACTGGCTTTGTAGGCCGGATAGATGCCGGAAACCAAGCCGATAAAGGTAGAAAAAACTATACCGATCACGACTCCGCGCGAAGGAATGCTGAAACTAAAATCTATCTGATTTGAGGCGATCGTGATAATTAGCCAGGAGAGGAAAATTCCTTGCAGGGCTGCGATAATCGAGAGGATCAGTGATTCTGATAAGAAGAGCCCGAAAACATCGCGTTCGGAAGCTCCGATACTTTTGCGAATGCCAATTTCCATCATGCGTTCGTTGATACTGATAAGCAGCGTACTGAACAAGCCGATGCCGCCCACAAATAGCGAGATGCCGGCGATCGCCATCAAGGTGATGCTCCATTTGTTCATCATCTCATCCATCTCTTTGTTTATCTTCAGCATCATCGCGCCCACATCCTGAAAAGAAAAATCTCGGGCCATATTGTGTTTGGCCAAGAGTAGCTGAGTTACCGAGGTTTTCATCGACTGAAATGATTCGGGATTGTGCGATTGGATATAGATAAAATCTACCGCATTACTGCTGCGCAGATATTTGGCGCCTGTAGCAAGCGGAATGTAGACTGCTCGCAAATCTCTGGTTCGTTCCCAAGTATTGAAATTAAAACCTTCTACATTCAATTTATCTTCATCCAAAACCCCAATAATGCGATAGGTGCTATTCTGAAAATTTACATCCTGCCCCAGAGCGCTGGTGTTGGCAAAATAGGTTTGAGCATAATGATAGCCCACCACACAGACTTTGGCAGCGCTGGATTCTTCAAAAGCGTTGAAATATCTACCCTCTTTCAAGCCATAACTTTTGCTGGTAAAATAGTCGACATTGGTAGCGCGCAATTGTGTCCAGCGACGGCCGATAGTTTGCCGATTGCGTTCCCAATTTTCCACCATCCCGTAGATTGTCTTGATCTCAGCAAAGCCTTTTAGGGCCAGATAATCTCCGTAGGATAGAGGCTTGGCTTCCCGGCGCAGGCGACTAAATCTAAAACGTTGATTGGCTGCATTCGTCTCAGCTTCTCCGGGTTGGATAATCAGCGAGTTGTTCCAGCCCATACCTTCCATATTATCAGCGATCAGAGATTTGATGCCGGAAATGGTAGAAAACATCAATATCACAGCCATCACTCCGATCGTAATACCGATGAGCGTGAGTGAAGTACGCACTTTATGACTAAAGATACTGTAAAAACTACTTCTGATGTTTTCCCAGATATTCATGACTAATAGAGCTCTTTTTTGCAGTTGGGACAAACCAGATGCTTGCCATGCTCTTTATTATATTTCTCCTGCATGAAATGGTGACCACAAGCGGGGCACTTCACATCTACCGGTTTATCGTTGGAGATATATTTGCAATCGGGATAGTTGGAGCAGCTGTAGAAAAAGCGGCCTTTACGGTTTTTCTTTTCAGTAATCTCGCCATCTTCGCATTCGGGGCATTTTATGCCCAAAGTAAAGGGTTGGGTGTGTTTGCATTTGGGATAATTGGAGCAGGCGATAAATTTGCCAAATCTGCCATTTTTCACCAGCAATTCACTTCCACATTTGGGACATTCACCCTCGATCTTTTCCGGCTCCACAATCTTGATATTGCCAGCTTCATCTTTGGTGAAATCCTTGATGTTTTTGCATTCGGGAAAATTTGTACAAGCCAGAAACTGACCATTTTTGCCCCATTTTATTGCCATGGGCGAACCACATTTTTCGCACTTGTAGTCAGTCTCTTCGATCAAATTGCTCTTGGCTTCTTTGGTATCTACCTGATCCATCAATTTCACCAATTCATCATAATACTCTTTCAGGCTGTCTTGCCAATTTACCTTACCGTAAGTGATCTCATCCAGATTGTTTTCCATCTGAGCGGTAAATTCTACGTTGAGAAATTCAGCAAAATTTGCGACTAAGAATTTATTAACCACGCGTCCCAAATCTGTGGGATGAAAGCGCTTTTTGATCAGTTCCACATATTTCCTGACAATAATCGTATTGGTGATGGAAGCGTAAGTACTGGGTCGACCGATGCCGAGAGATTCCAGCTCCTTGATCAACATCGCCTCGGAATAGCGAGCGGGTGGTTTGGTAAATTTCTGCTCCGATTTCAGCTCTTTGGCTTTTAGCAGATCGTTTTCCTGATAATCCTGATCAATCAATTCTCCGGTTGCTACATTAGTATGGGGAAAAGCTTCCATAAAACCGGACTCGACAATTGTGGAGCCGGTAGCTTTGAAGAGGGCTTTACCAGCAGTAATCTCCAGGTTTTTGGATTTGACAGTGGCCGGAATCATCTGGGTCGCGACAAATTTTTCCCAGATCAAGCTATACAATTTGAGCTGATCTGTGCTCAGATAGGGTTTCATGCTGTTGGGTGTGCGGTTGGCATCTGTGGGTCTGATCGCCTCATGTGCATCTTGAGCCGAGCTTTTCTGTTTGAAAACTCGGGTTTTAGGATTGAGATATTTTTCTCCGTAGCGCTGAGTAATCAAAGAGCGGCAGTTATCCAAAGCTTCGTTGGAGATGCGCAAAGAATCTGTTCTCATATAAGTGATCAAACCGGTAGTATCGCCGCTCAGCTCGATTCCTTCATAAAGCTGCTGTGCCACCATCATGGTGCGCTTGGCAGAAAATCCCATAAAGCGCGCTGCATCTTGCTGCAGAGTACTGGTGATATAGGATGGTCCGGGCTGAATCTTGCGGCTACTCTCCTTGATCTTGCTCAATTGATAATCATTTTCTTTGATATGAGCCAAAATCTTATCAGCAGTTGCTTTGTCGGAAATCTTAGCTTTCTTATTATTCCATTTGTTGAGGCTGGCCTTAAAAGGTGCTAAGGCCTCTTTGAACAAATTTGCCTCAATATTCCAATACTCTTCCGGACGGAAAGCTTCGATCTCTTCTTCCCGCTCACAGATGATGCGCAGAGCTACAGATTGCACGCGACCCGCACTGAGATTTTTGGTAATTACCTTCCAGAGCATGGGACTAAGCGTATAGCCCACGATGCGGTCTAGTATGCGGCGCGCCTGCTGCGAATCTACTTTGTTTTGGTCGATCTCACCGGGATTTTGCACAGCTTTGGTGATGGCACTTTTGGTGATCTCATTGAAAATAATCCGGTGCAGAGGCTTATCTTTTACCTCTTTTTTCAGAATATGAGCCAGATGCCAGGCGATCGCCTCTCCTTCGCGGTCGTGGTCAGATGCCAGATAAACCGCATCAGCCTCTTTGGCAAATTTCTTCAGTTCCTGCACCACTTTGTTTTTCTTGCGGTCCGTGATATATTTGGCCTTGAAATTATTTTCTATATCCACTCCCATCGACTTGGCAGGTAGATCTCGAAGGTGACCCATCGAGGCTTTTACCACATATTTACTACCAAGAAATTTCTCAATGGTCTTGGCTTTGGAAGGTGACTCTACTATTATTAGATTTTTTCCCATATCAATTTTCATATCCTTTGAATTGAATAAAATTTTTCTTCACTAAAAAAAGCTCTAAGACATCATTTACAGTAACATATTTGTCGGAAAATGTTACGTAATTTACTATTTCATCTATCATGATTTTATTTACTTTTTGGGGAACAAAATCCGCCAATTGAGTGGAATAAAATATGAAGTCTTCAGCCATTTGCTTGTCGATCGAACCGATGCGGATCAGATCTAGCACATAGCCAAAAGCTTCCGGAGTCAGCGCGCGTTTTTCGTCACTGGACAAAATGCGATTGTAGATCACATTGTTCAGATCGGAATGAGAGCTATCGCGATAGCTATTCAAATCAGACTGAGTTAGTCCCATTTTTTTTAGCTGCTCGTTGGAAGGATTGGTCGAAGTTAAGATCTCCAACAAATCATTAAATCTTGATTTTGACATTTTTCTCCTCGTAGATTAGTGTCATGCTAATCTCATTTATCAGATTGCTCTGCCAGGCAGAAGCTTACTATATATTATCAATTTTTATCTCTGTGCCAACCAATTAGTTTTTGGTCTGGGACAAAATTTTGGCTAAACCAACTTTCCGCAACACTTTTTATACTTTTTCCCACTACCGCAAGGGCAAGGATCATTTCTGCCCACTTTTTCTTCTACTCGGCGCGGTTGGATTTTGGGTGGTTCGGCAGCTTGGTTGGTGCTGGTAGGAACCTGAGGTTGCTGTCTGGCTTGGTTAAAAGCAGAGGTTTCACTGTGTTTCTGCTGAGCCTGCTTCAGAAATTCTTCCATATTTTCCGGCGAAATAATATAGGTGGTGAAGACTCGCCGGGTTACCTGCTTATTGACGTCGATGATCAATTGATTGAAGAGGATGAAAGATTCTTTTTTGTATTCGATCAGAGGATCTTTTTGCGCATAGGCACGCAAGCCGATTCCCTCTTTCAGCAGATCCATCTCGTGCAGATGATCACGCCACAATTCATCCACCACGCTCATCAAGACGCGGCGCTCGATTTCGCGCATCTGCTCGGTACTGAGCTCTGCTTCCCGCCGCTGATATGCTGCCAAAACCAGCTCTTGCACATTCAAGATCAGGGTATCGGGTTTGGGATGATCTGTCTCGATCTGCTCGGGATCTAGCAGTACGTTGATATTGGTTTTCAGCCAATCGCAAATCGCAGCATAATCCCAATTTTCAGGATATTTTTCATTTTCGACAATATCCAAAATCATATCTTCGATCGTGTCATTGATCATATCGATGATCTCAGCGCTGAGATCATAACCTTTCAGTACATTGCGCCGATAAGTATAGATCACTTCCCGCTGCTTATTCATCACTTCGTCATATTTTATCAATTGCTTACGAATCTCGAAATTGTAGCTTTCCACCTTCTTCTGAGCTTTACCCACAGCGCTGGTCATCCAAGGATGAATAATCGCATCGCCCTCTTTCAAACCCAATTTGGTCATCATCGGCGCTAAACGTCCCGGCGCAAAAAGGCGCATCAGATCATCTTCCAACGAGAGATAAAAACGAGATGTTCCCGGGTCACCCTGACGACCGGCTCTACCGCGTAACTGACGGTCGATACGGCGTGATTCGTGTCTCTCAGTACCGATTACATGCAAACCATCTATCGGCAGCCCAAAGGGATTTTCTGCGTTGGTCTTTTTGCTCAATTCCAGATATTTGGCCTTGGCCTGGGTAATCACTCCACTACCCAGCTTGATATCGGTTCCGCGACCAGCCATGTTGGTGGCGATGGTAACAGCTCCCGGAGCTCCGGCATTTTTGATGATTTCAGCTTCTTGTTCGTGATATTTGGCATTTAGCACATTGTGCTGGATCTTGGCGCGGCGTAAAAGGCGACTGAGAGTTTCGGATACTTCCACAGTTACCGTACCGACCAAAACGGGTTTTTGGCGCTCGTGCCAATATTTTATCTCACTGATAATCGCCTTATACTTTTCATTTTTAGAGATATAGATTACATCATCATGATCTATCCGAGAGATCGGTAAATTGGTGGGAATCTCTACCACCGAAAGATTGTAGATCTCTTGAAATTCAGCCTCTTCAGTTACGGCTGTACCGGTCATACCGGCCAATTTATCATACATGCGGAAATAGTTTTGCAAAGTAATAGTAGCATAGGTCTGAGTCGCCTCTTCTATCTTCACATGCTCTTTGGCTTCCAAGGCCTGATGCAAGCCGTCAGAAAAACGCCGCCCCGGCATCATTCTACCGGTAAATTCATCAACGATATTTACCTTATTGTCCACTACCACATAATCCACTTCTTTCTCAAATAGCGTATAACTTTTCAGTAACTGCTTGATATTGTGCAATTTCTCGTTTTTATCCAAAAATTTGCCAGTTACCTCATCCTTACGTTTCACCTTTTCACTGGTTGAAAGATTTTCATCAGCCTCGATTTCACTCAGAATATCATCCAATTCATCCATAATGAAGAGTTCAGGATCATTGCCGGCGACAAAATTGTTACCTTTATCAGAAAGCTCCACACTGTTCTGGCGCTCTTCTACTGCAAAAAATAGCTCAGCATCGAGTTCGTGCATCTTCTTATCGCGCAGATAATAACCTTCGTAATCCTCAACCAGTTTCTTCACTTCGCCATCTTTCATCATCTTGGCAAAAATTTTGTTTTTGGGAGCTCCACGTTTGATCATCAGCAATTTTTTACCCAGCTCATCTATATCGGCTTGCTCATCAGCCAACATCTGCTTGGTTTCATTCAAGAGCCTCTTGATCAAAACATTTTGGGTATTTACCAATTTACTGATCACCGGCTGAAACTCGTGATAGAAGTTTTTGCTTTCCTGCACCGGACCACTGATAATCAGCGGGGTTCGGGCTTCATCGATCAAGACACTATCCACCTCATCCACGATGGCATATTGCAGATCGCGCTGACTGAGCCGCTCGACTGTGGTCGCCATATTATCGCGCAGATAATCAAAACCAAATTCGCTGTTGGTACCATAAGTGATATCCATATTATAAGCTTCCCGCTTTTGCTGCGGGCTCATGCCATTGATATTGCAGCCTACTTGCAAGCCGTGA
Source organism: Cloacimonadales bacterium (SeqCode) (assembly GCA_046482725.1). Classification (GTDB taxonomy): domain Bacteria; phylum Cloacimonadota; class Cloacimonadia; order Cloacimonadales; family TCS61; genus DAOWES01. The sequence goes on along the minus strand of JAWOEN010000177.1, from coordinate 4,228 downwards.
AATTCAAAAACCGGACTCATCCATTCTGCATCACGCTGAGCCAGATAATCGTTGACGGTAATCAGGTGCACGCCTTTGCCCAGAAGTGCATTGAGAAATAGCGGCATTGTCGCCACCAAAGTTTTGCCTTCACCGGTTGCCATCTCGGCGATCATGCCTTTGTGCAACACCACGCCCCCGATCAATTGCACATCGAAAGGGATCATATCCCAAACTGCCGGTTCATCGCGCACTTCATATTCATAGCCGATCAAACGGCGACAAGTATCTTTGACAATGGCAAAAACTTCTGGTAAAAATTCGTTCAATTTCTCCTGTTTCAGATCTTTCAAAGCTAGCCGTTTTTTGTCTATCTCGTTGCCGATCACATCGCGCTTATTATCATTTTGCTCCAGCTGATATTGCTTGGATAATTCTTCCAATTCCCCATCCAACTGGGCAAAACTGCCTTGGATTTCCTGCTTGATCTCTGCTACGCGCTGGCGCAATTGCTCGTCAGATTTGTCAGCCAAAGTAGGATAGATCTCCTTGATCTGCTCGACCAGCGGCTCGATCTTGCTCAGCTCACGCTCGTTTTTATTGCCAATAACTTTCTCAATCAATTTTTTTAACATTTTATTCACCTATTTATCAGATTATTATTTGTTCTTTTCAATCTTTGTTTTAGCAAAGAATATTTTTAGCTTCAAAATTATTTGCCCATCGTTTAAATGCTGTTCTGCTTGTCAAATAGTTTCAGGAAACGCAGCTAAAATGCTAACTTTTTGCTAACTGCTAATTTCTCTAGCTAAAAAAGATAATATGCCGGTCGCGCGATCTATTTAGCCCCATCCCCACTTTGAGGCCGGGCAATCTTTGGCTCGTTTAGTCCTTGCAGCAGATTCACCGGGGTCTGACGATAGTTTTTTGTTGGTAACAGAAAACCAGCCTTCCCTCGGCTCAAACCCCTTTACCGTCAGTTCTTACGGTACTTTTGCCGGCTATGTTTTCGATGCTGAGCAAAATCCGGTAGCGGATGTGCTGCTGGAACCCAATTTCTACCCCGGACCCAATAGAGAACCAATTACCACCGATGCCACTGGTCATTTTGCAGCTGAACTGCCGGGGAAAAATTATAGCTTCTATATCCATCTGGATTATCTTGCCTCCATTACTGATACCACGATTACCATCGAACCTGATAGCCTCAATTATTATGAATTTGTTTTTGCAGATTATGTGAGCTCGGCCGATGATCAGCTAGAAAATCCTGCTACTGCCTACCAACTGAGCAATTTCCCAAATCCTATCTATCTGCCAACAACTGGACGCGCTGCAGTAACTGAGTTCAAAATTCTTTGGGACGATACTAATTCCGCTGCCAAGGCTGAAATCGTGATCTTCAATAGCAAAGGCCAAAAAGTAAAAACTCTCTCACTCGCTGCTTCCAACCAAGCTTCACTTACTTGGGATGGCAGAGATCGTGCCGGTGATATCTGTCCCGCCGGTGTCTATTTTTCCAAGCTTATTGTAGAGAAGCAAGAAGTGGCAAACAGTAAAATGCTGCTGCTCAAATAAGCATTTTGCAGCTCAGAATTTATAAATCATGAAGAAAATTCTTTTTCTGGCTCTGCTTTTAGTACTAAACTACCTGAGTGCACAAGAGCTGGAATTTTATCGGGAAGATCTCAACTTTGAAATTAGGGAAAACCATTTTCTGGTGAAGGGATATTACTATTTTCGCAATAACAGCCCGCAGCTGATTAAACGCACCTTGTTTTACCCCTTCCCCACATCTGAGATTTATGGCACTATCGATTCGCTTTTCGCATTTTCTGACTCGACAGATTCTCGGGATGTATTGCTTTCGCAAAACGAAAAAGGTGCCTTGTTTAAAATCGAGCTGGAAGCCAATTCTGAGGCAATTTATCATATCGGCTATCGCCAAGAGCTATTCGCTCAGCGCGCAGAATATATCCTCACCTCGACCAGCACTTGGGGGCAAGCTTTGCAAGAGGTGAATTATAGCCTCATTTTGCCCAAATCTCTGCAATTGCTCTCGCTCTCCTACCTCCCGGATGAGCTCTCCGAGCAGGCAGATTTTTACCGCTTGCAATGGCATAAAACAGATTTCCTGCCACAACATGATTTTATTGTCGAATTTAGGAAGATGGGAGAATGAGAGATGATAAGCGAGCTGAATAATCTGTTTTCTTCTATTCGATCTTATAATATATTAAGTATCTGTTGTAAAAAAATATACTAATAACTTTTATAACTTTCGATTTCCTTAATTCTAGGTCGTAAAACATTAATGGGTGGCAGCTGCCACGGGGAGCAAAGCGACTAGTGGAGCTGCGTGTTAGCAGCATCTTTTTCATTTCAATAATAAACACCTTTTATTTGCAGCAGTTTTTCCATTGCTTTTCAAATGATAATAATAGATTCCTGAGCTAACAGGCTTACCAGATTCATTTTCACCATTCCAGATAACAGTATGAACTCCTTGGGGATAATTAGAATGTACTAAGGTCTTTATTTTTTGCCCTTTAACATTAAATATTGTTAATTCAATATTAGAGCTTGCTTCGATAATAAATTTTATATTAGTAGAAGGATTAAACGGATTCGGGTAATTATTGATAATGATTGAATCTGTTAATTCAATATTATGTTCTTCAGCTCCTACTTGAATTTCTCCGTCAACAGTAAAAACATTATAACCTGTAAGATCTTCTTTTTCGATAAAAAATAATAACTCATCATCGAGCTTGCGAAGAATTTTAAAAGGTGAGATTGTAGAATTTTGATGATGCTCTATCGATCCATCTAATCTGTTACGTATTTCCAATTGATTATTTCTAAAGTACATAATATAATTTGATTCATTGTTTATTGAGATGCAGGTAGAAGATTTTATCTGATTATCTCCTGTGTGGCTGTTGTTAGAAATCCAGGAAGAGTTTGAAAAATTGGGAGAAAAATTCTCGAAAGTAATTGATGAACTATTTTCTGTATCTGAGTTCTTATGGTACGCAATTAATCCATAATCTTGGAAGTTTAGATCATTATATGTCAATATTGAAAAATACTCTGGATAGTTCTCATAATAGTTAAAACCATAATAATTGTTGTATTCACCGTTTATGTGATAAACTTCTTGAATTTGACTCTCTAATTCATTTGATACTAAACTTATTCTATAACCCCTATAAATTGAGTTATTCCCCTCTAAATCATCTGTATAACTATTATAATATTCCTCTGTACTAATGATATTGTCAGATGTATCATAAACAAATAACTGATCTCCGACATTATCTAGCTTTTCAAGAAAAGTTAACTCATTGTTTATTAATTGAAATTTAAATATATTAGATTCGTACGAATGAGTAGAAGATTCTGGCATAGAATAAGTGTTTTCTATTTTTTTAATGCCAATATAAAATAATAACTCAGATGTAGGCGCTTCTTGATGAATGATATCTGTGGTTTTTATTGAATATGAAACATAATTGTCATCAAATTGATTAATACCAATAATTTTGTCATATTCACAAATTAGAGAGTTTGTATCAAAATTGAATAGTTTTAATTTTAGATATACCTCCTCATCATTATCTCCAGATTTATACTTAAATGTAGTTAGTAGATAATTTATATTATTAATCGAAAATAAATAGCTATTTTGAAAATGTTCATTTTCGATAGTTTCTTGGGTTATCTCATTTAATATTTCACCTGTTTGGGAATAGCTAACTATACTCCAGTGATTCTCATACATACTGCTGGCATAGCTTGCAAAAATCTCTTCAATACCATCATCGTTAATATCGTAAAGCTGAATATTTGCTAGTTCATCATCTGAAATAATCTTATTAAATGAAAAATCTAAATCAAAATTTACTTGTGAAAATAAATGAGGAATAAATAATATTAAATATAAAGTTACAAACAATTGTTTCATTCTTATCTCCTTTTTTACTAATTGCTACTAATGGATGGCAGCTGCCGCGCCGATAGGAGCGGAGCTGTGTGTTAAACGTAATTTTATTTAAACACTTTCTCAAATTCTTTTTTATCATTTTCAGGTATAGCCCATATCAGCAACTTTTTTGGTCTTGATGATGCTACATAGCCTAATCTTTTCTGTTCATCATCTCCAGTTAACCAATGAGACCAGTGACCACCATTAGATCCTTTGGTTAAAGAAGAAATTAATAAAACTGATTCAAATGTTTGCCCTTTT
>JAWOEN010000012.1:0-9230 GCA_046482725.1 Cloacimonadales bacterium (SeqCode) | reverse complement strand
CAAAAATATTATTATCTCTGATTTTACTGAAACTCCTAATCTTTTTGCACCTAATGAAGTAAATAAAAGAATCAAGTCGACTCTATTAAAACGCCTTATCAGTTCTGACTTATCGAGACCAATGAGAAGATATGATTCTGAACTTGATTATATCCCTACTCAATTCATATGTGAATTCATAAGAATATTTACTGATGTAGATGGAATAAAATTTAAGAGTTCTCTTCATAAGAATGGTAATAACATAGTCATTTTTAACCAAGATTTAATGAAGTGTGTTCGTGTAAAAAAAGTTCAGGTTTCCAATATATTAATAGAATCAAAGGAATTATAAAAGATAGTTTCTGGGAAGATGAACAAGCTAACGAGAATGTAAGAATGATGGCTGTCGACCTGATCGAACAGGAAGACAAATATCTGGTCAAAGCAGATCTACCTGGTTTTGAGAAGCAGGATATCAACATTTCCATCGACAAGAACAACTTGGTAATCGAAGCTAACCACAACGAGAAGAAAGAGGAAAAAGATGAATCTTACTATCGTTGTGAGCGCTATAGCGGCAATTATCGTCGCACCATCGCGCTAACAGAAAAATGCGAAGCTGATAAGATCAAAGCAAATTTCGTAAATGGAGTACTAGATATTGAAATCCCCAAAAGTGAACCGGAACCAGTGAAGAAGATCGATATCAAGTAATCTGGGTAATAAATAAACCGGGATCGCAATACTCTTGCGATCCCGGTATTTTTTTATCTATTCCAATCTCTAGCTATGCGTAAAGATCTTCTTGCTTCTCGCTGCTCAATTCGCTACTAATCCCAGCAACTTTATCTACAGCATTCACCGGACATACTTCCTCGCAGTTACCGCACTTCACACAATCATTTTGTGTAATATGATATTTATCAGTCCGATTTCCGGGGATGCAGTCGGTAGGACATTTGCGTGAGCAGAGTCCACAACCGATACATTTATCTGCATCGATCTGGAAATGCATCAGATCGAGGCAAACTTTGGTCGGGCAGCTTTTGCGATAGATATGAGCTTCATACTCATCGCGGAAATAGCGAATCGTACTCAGCACAGGATTGGGAGCTGTCTGTCCCAAACCGCAAAGCGAAGTAGCTTTGATAGTCTCACCCAAATGGATCAACTCTTCGATATCACCTTCTTTGCCTTGACCATTGGTAATTCTCTCCATGATCTCAAACATCACTTTCAAGCCTACGCGGCAAGGAGTACATTTTCCACAAGATTCTTCCAAAGAGAATTCCAGGAAAAATTTTGCCACGTTCACCATACAGTTCGATTCGTCCATCACGATGACACCACCAGAGCCGACCATAGCTCCTTTTTCCAAAAGAGATTCATAATCGATCGGGGTATCGAGATTGGATTCGGTGAGGCAGCCGCCGGAAGGTCCGCCCAATTGTACAGCTTTGAACTTTTTGCCAGCAGGAGTTCCCCCGCCCACATCGTAGATCAATTCGCGCAGAGTAATACCCATGGGGATCTCAACCAAACCGGTATTTTTGACGTCTCCGGTCAGGGCAAATACTTTGGTACCTTTACTCTTTTCCGAGCCCATAGAGGCAAACCACTCGGCACCTTTGCGGAAGATTGTGGGCAGATTTCCCAAAGTTTCCACATTGTTGACCACAGTAGGTTTTTGCCAGACACCGCTGACAGCGGGAAAGGGTGGTTTGGGAGTAGGTTGCCCGCGTTCACCTTCGATCGAGTGAATCAGAGCTGTCTCTTCTCCGCAAACAAAAGCGCCGGCGCCGGTACGAACTTCGGCGTCAAAACAAAAATCTGTTCCTAAAATATTTTTGCCAATCAAGCCATATTCACGGCACTGCTCGATCGCATTATTGATGCGACGAATGGCCAGAGGGTATTCTGCTCTGATATAGAAATATCCATGGCTAGCGCCCACAGCATAAGCGGCCAGCATCATACCTTCCAGTACGCGATGCGGATCACCTTCCAAAAGTGAACGATCCATAAAAGCACCGGGATCACCTTCGTCAGCGTTGCAAATGATATATTTGGGATCACCGGCTGCATCGTGAGCAAATTGCCATTTGAGTCCGGTAGGAAAGCCACCCCCACCGCGTCCGCGCAAACCACTAGCCTTGACCAGGTCGATGGTTTCTTGCGGAGTTTTTTCGCTGATAGCACGTCCCAATGCTTCATAGCCATCAACGGCAAAATATTCTTCGATCTTATCAGGATTGATATGACCACAATTTTCCAAAGCTACTTTGACCTGTCTTTGGTAGAAGGGAATCTCTTTTTTAGTTGCCAATACTTTGGCAGCATCGTCTTGGATCATCAATCTTTTCAGAGGGCGTCCTTTGACAAAATGTTCCATCACCAGCTCTTCCACATCTTCCGGCTGCACATGCTTGTAAAATACGCCTTCGGGGTAAACCATCATCACGGGACCAAAATCACAAGGTCCCATACAGCCGGTTTCGATAATATTGATCTCAGCTGAAATCTCCTGCACTTCCAAAACTTCTTCTATTTTCTTTTTTACTTTCAATGATCCGGCGGAAACACAACCAGAACCACAGCAAAGCAATAGATCTATTCTTCTCATCATTGCCTCCGCTTACTCTGAAGCTACAACATAATCGCTAACAACTTTGCCGTTAACAATATGTTCAGCCACGATTTTTCTGGCTTTCTCTGCTGTCATATTTCCATAGGTGATCGTTGGTTTGTTATCTTCAATAATATCCACCACCGGCTCCATCGAAGAGAGCCCTTTTTCTCCGGTCTGTGTTACCACCACATCAGACAAATTGCGCTTGGCCACTTCATCCATGATAGCTTTCATCACTTCACGCGCTCCGGTAGCAATGCCAGATGTACCCATGCCAATCACCACTTTGATGCGAGTATTGCTGCTACGCAGTTTCATATCCTGTTGAGCTTTCTCACGAATCTTTCTCAATTCATCAAGAGTCTTCATTAGAATTCCTCCATTTTTATCTTTTTTATTCCTTCTTCTAACATTTGATTGATGTAAGTCATTACATCGGGATAAGAAAGGGGAATCTCACCCAATTCTTCCTTTATCTCACGGGTGGAAAAAACAAATTCATCAGTCGCACCGCTCAATTTTTTATTGATCAAAATAATCTCAAAATCTACTTCGCTATGACCAATCACAGAGCCGAGAAAAGTATCTAGAAGATTGCCCAAAGGCATTCTATCCAGATGATTATATTGAAATTCGGCTGATAATTTGGTGCCCTGACCCAATTTACTCTCCATCCTAAAGCTACCATTACACATCTCGGCGTTTTGCTTAAATAGTGGGATGCCCAATCCTACCTTTTTCGGCCGCTCTTGTTTGGAAGTATAGAAGGGATTATGAGCATCTTGCAGAGTCTGCTCATCCATTCCGGTTCCGTCATCTGTAATGGTAAAGCTTAATCTATTGCGCATTACTTCACGTACTATCTCTATGGTTATCAGCTTGGCTTGGGCTCGTACCGAATTTTCGATGATATCTAGTAGATGTAGTGAAATATCTTGCATGATTTATTGCCTGTATTCGTCGATAATCTTGGCCAGTTGATCGCGTGATTCTATTCTGCCAAAAGTATCTTCCCCGATCACAAAAACCGGTGCCAAAGAGCAAGCGCCCACACAGCGCACTGAGGTAATCGTGAATAAGCCATCGGCCGTGGTCTCACCCATCTTGATGCCCAATAAGTCTTCCAACATCTGGATCAAACGAGGAGCACCCTTCACATAACAAGCTGTTCCGGTGCAAACATTGACGATATATTTTCCGCGCGGTTCCATCGAAAAGAAATTGTAGAAAGTTACCACACCAAAAACCTTGCCCACCGGGACGTTCAACTCTTCTGCTACAAATTCTTGAACTTCCTGAGGCAGGTATCCAAAAATTTCCTGAGCTTCACGCAAAATTTCGATCAGAGGTTGTCTCAGATCTTTTTTTGCTTCGATTACCTTTTTCAGCTGTTTGTACAGCGCTCCATTTTTTGTCGGAGTATTTGCCATACATCCTCCTTTACTTTGTATATTTTTTTTTGAAAATTTTCATCTTTTTTAGGCTTTCTGTTTTATTTCAGAAATTCTTAAGCGCCGCTGCTCTTTTCCCAAACATGCTTTCTGCAGCTCTGCCACCGTGGGCTGCTCCAGATAAAATTCTGTGTAGGCCGAGCCGATCTGCTGCAGATAATGGGCGTCGGAACTTCTGATAAAGCAAAAATTTCGCAGATAAGCATGGGCTGCCAAAAATTCTGGCAGCTGACATTTAGCCGAAATCTCCAATACAGGCAAATCAGCTTCAGTCGGCACAAAGCCCAACTGAGCTATCAGACTGTAAGCAAGTGCATCCACATGAGCCGGATAGACAAATCCCTCATAAGCTCGCACCTGCGCCAATACTTCATCAAAGCTCCAAAGCGAGGAATTTATCAGTGCTTTGCTTTCGAACTTCACGATCTCTTCAGCCGCATTGATCACCACCTGATCACCGAAATATTCCGGGTCATTATCGATCGGCAGTAGCGAATCGTATAATTGCTGCGAAAAATCAGCTGCCTGCTGCCAAACATCGAAGAGAGCAATCAAATGTATCTCTTCCGCCGATTGAATCTCTACTCCGTAGAGCAGGACGATACCATAATCGCGAGCTACTTTTTCATATTCAAGGCAATTTGCCAGAGAGTTATGATCTGTGATCGCAATGATATCGATCTTTTCTGCAGCCACTTTTTGCATCAGGGCGCCGGGAGCCATTTCTAAGCTTCCACAGGGAGAAAGCACAGAGTGAATATGCAAATCTGCCTTATACCAGCGCATCACTAAAGATTATCCTAACCGTGAATTTTCCGGTAGAGCATTCCTGCCAACTGAAAAGTGGTGAGCGAGCTGCTAACCAGGTGAATACCTTCTTCGTTAGCTTTTTCTACCACTGGCTCAGCCGGAATGATTCCTTTGGAAAAGATAATGATCGGGATACCAGCCAAAGAAGCTACAGCCACCACATTCAAATGGCGCATGATAGTAATCCAGGCCATATTTTCTCCCACCGAACCCATCACATCACTCAGCAGATCAGAGACATAAGCGTCTTGAATCTCTACTGCATCTATCTCAGGTAAGTTTGTCAAAATCTCACCTTTCACATCTTTGATAAAATCAATAATTTTCATTTCTCATCCTTCATACTTTTTCTTAGTAAAACTACACAATCGCTCAAAGTAGATTCACCATTGATGATATCTTCGGCCAACGATTGGCAAGTGGGGTTTCCACAAGCACAACAATCCAGTCCGGGCAACTGCTTCAGCACTTCGTTTAGCTGTTTCATCTTGATCAAGGCAGTTTTGATATCTTTATCCAATTTCATAATCGAGCGCGGTTTCAAGGGCAGAACATCAAATTTTCCGGATCTATACATCTCCACAAAATAGTTATCATGAAAATTCTTATGCTGGGCTGTGCGCAAAATACTTTTGATGCGACTGGTAGCAACGAAGGGATTCTCCACGTTGAGCACTCCGCCCACGCAGCCGTTGGTGCAGCTATTCATCACCACATAATCAAATTGCTCCAATTGCTGATTTTCTATTTTTATCAGCAGCTTATTGACATTTTTGATGCCGCTGACCGCCATCGTTTTTAGCTTTCCATCATTTACTTCTTCTGCTTCAGCTCCGCTAATCGCCCAACTCAAACCTTTGGGATAGGTCTCACATTCACCAGCCGAGCCCACGATTTTGTTTATATTCGGCATGATATTATTGTAAACTTCCTGCACCGAAATAGCTCCATCTTCCAAGTTTTTGTACGTGCCCTGAGGTTGATGCACAGCAGTTACCTGAGATACACAGGGAACTATCAGAAAAATTCCCACCTCATCTTCTTGCAAATTGTGCTCTGCACAGATCTTTTTGCGATAGTAAACCGAGAGTACGCTCATGGGAGCTTCGATATGCAAGACATTGGGTAGAAGCGCCGGGAACCTAACTTGGATCAATCTGACCACCGCCGGGCAATTGCTGGAGATGATCGGCCTAACCTTGGTTTTTCTGATATAATCCTGAATCATCTTACTCATGGTCTCAGTGACCATTGCCTCTTCTGCCACTTCGTCAAAGCCCAAGGTCAATAAGGCTTTTTTGGCCGCCATATAACCTACCGACTCGCGAAATTGTCCGGCATAAGAAGTCGAAACTACTGCCAATTTGTATTTATATTTTTCGATAATTTCCAGTTTATCAGCACTGGTGCGGATCGCATCAAATTTGCACGCTACTACACATTTTCCACAATCTATACACTTGGCATCATCCAATAAGACTTTGCCATTTCGAATACGTAGAGCCTGAGTAGGACAGACACGAATACACTTGGTGCAACCTGTACAGTTTTCAGGTATCAATTTGATCGCGTGAAAATATTTATGTTTTTTTTCCATAACCTACTTCTTTGTTAACTAACATTAAAATATGTGATAATCTCCAGATACGTACGCTTGTTTTTTTCTGAAACAATATGCAAAACATCAGAATTTTTCTTGATATTGGGCAAGCCCAAGCCTGCTCCAAAACCCATTTCACGTACCATCTCATCTGCCGTGGAAAAACCAGGCACCATAGATTGTTCGATATCTTCCATCCCGGGACCATAATCATGAAATATGATATGGACCAGATCGGGATAGATATTACAGATAATATCGGCACCATCAGCGTGAGCTGTGCAATTTATCTCCGATTCATAAGCTGCTATCGCCACCGTTCTCAGCGTGGTATTATCCACCCCGATTCTCTTGAGCGAAAGCTTGATAGCTGAGGAAGCAGTTCCGGCCGTCACAAAATCTCGTTTGCCAATCTTGAAATCAAGATCCAAAACTGGTTCGGGAATATTGCTCAGAAATTTTTTCGCTTTCTCTTCACAACCCGGTTTAAAATGCCAATATTCACCCATTAGATCTTACAGCTCCGCAAGCCTTGACGATACAATTTCCCACAGCTTTCATACATGGTAAGTGCCGTGGATAAGAGAGGCAAACCTCGCTCATCAGCCATTTTTATCAGATCAGCAGCCGGCTTTTTGCCTCGTACAAAGACGATGCCAAAAAGATCAATCATATCAGACAAACGGATAATCTGCGGATTGGTTAAGCCCGAAAGCAACAAAGTCGGCTCTTGGGTCCGCATCAATATATCACTGATCAAATCTGCACCAAAAGCACATTCTACTTCGATGCTCAAATCCGCATTGGGTGTCAAAACTTCACATTCCAAAATCTCGACAATTTCTTTCAAATTCATATCTTCACCCTCCCGATAGTAAAGAAAAACACGATTTCACTTATTTTTGATTGAGATTAATTTCTCATTTAATGCAAATTCTTTTTCTAAATGTTTACAGTCAATAAAAAAAGCCAAGGGATAAAAATAGCCTATAACAGCGCTTCTTTAGACAAGTTGCGACTAATTCTCAGCTAACTGTCTTTGGAAAAAAATTGTGCGCTATTGAGGGTGAATTTGCCTGAAAGACTAAAGCAGATTTTGTGATCTGAAATATCAGCTGTTACAGAATAGGAAGGTAATCGAAAACTCAGTTGAGTGCTAAACTACCTTTGAGAAAGAGATACTTTTCATCATTGGCATTACGCGCAATCAAAAAATTTTGGGGGATATTTTATGATAGCAGTCTGCTTTTTCGAAAAGATCAAGGCTGACTTTTGCCGCTCCAGCTGACCCAACTACCCGTAAATATTCAGATCTCTGTTGATTTCTACTGGCCTTATAGCTAGGCGAAGCAGAGCATCTTTAGGAATAATTTCATCTTTCATCTTCTCTGAGGCTAACGCTTCTACGACATAGACCTCCAACATGATGTGCCTTTACCTATACTGCCCCATCTCAAAAATATTGTGAAGGGTACGAAGATGCAACGCTTTTTCATCAGGTGTTTTAGCAAATTTATACCATTCTATCAATCTATATCCGAACATAACAAGGATTAATTCATGGATTCGATGCTCTGCTTGATGTGTGATATCAGAATACTCTGAAAAGCCTTCATAATACGCGGTGACACATGTATCATAGCATTCTATCATGAGATCGACCTTCGCTTCATCGGCGATTAAGCTGGCAATATCTTCCCCCAAATAGCCCCATCCTGTGGTATCCCAATCAATCGCCGAAATCGTCTCGCCATGACAAAAAATATTGGTCACCCAATAATCTCTGTGACACAGGACAATCGGTAACTGTTCAATCCGGCTCCATACGTCGTGTTCCTGCTCATCAACATCGATGAGCATCTGACAAAGGTGTTGAGGAATGTCACACTCATCAGCACGAATATAGTCATAAACCTCCGGCCATGATCGATAATGCAGATACATCTTCTTCATATTATCCAGATGGCTCAGATTGGTCATCGTTTCCAAAATGGCTGGCTGGCTGGTATAGAGTTTTCCTTGAAATCGCCCTAATTCTTTGGCGGCGCGGGCATACATCTCAACGCTCATCTCCAACCCGGTCACCCCTTCAATATATGCGATCCAGAGTTCTGTTTCGTCGTCTTTCAGCTCGGCATGATAACATGTCGGCCACGCGAAGTGTTTTGTGAACTCCTGTTCTAATCCGGAATGATAGAGATCGTACTCTCTCCGCCATGAGTTCGGATCAAAGTGCCGACTCCACTTTTTCTGTTTTTTTAATACCACGTTATACGGGATAGATTCTCCGTCTATGAGCTCAGCAGAGCCCGTCACACGATAGACGGCGCCGACGGTTCCACCCTGCAATTGGTGTAATGCATAGGTGGCATGGATGACTGTGGTGTTGAACATCTTGCTGAGTACATGCAAGAGCGTCTCAACATGGTCTTGTGTGAACTCTGCCAGAGTATTAGAATGACTCATTCTTGCCAACTCTCCTTTTTTTATGAATAACTTTCATCAAAACATACTCGCTCACATTTGAACGGTGAACAGAATATGCCCATTCTTTTTTGCATGAATTTTTAACGGGACTTAGGAAAAGATTTTCCATGCACATATTTAGTTGCTACTATGCCGCTAACATAAGCTTAGGTCTACTAATGAAAAAAGCGAAGGTTGCTCTTCCTCACTACCTATTCTAGCTTGCTTGTTTGTTGTTATCTGTCTTCTATTATTGAATTTAAACATCTAGACTCCGTATTTATTTATTTCC
>JAWOEN010000180.1:0-3890 GCA_046482725.1 Cloacimonadales bacterium (SeqCode) | reverse complement strand
GGAATTCCTGTGGCAAGGCGAATCGGTCAATTTCCGGTACAAGAAGCCGCTCTTGTGCTGAAGAAATGCAAGAAGCCCGATGATGTGCTGTGCATCAACGCGGCTGAGCACTTCGTGAAAGGCAAGCGCCAGAACCAGCTGACGGACGAGCACATCGCCAAGATTATCGACACCTACAGAGCTGTCCCGGTTTTTCCGTTATAGGGTTGCGCGCTATACAACGGTCGTCTTTTCGCAGTAACGCAGAGCGCGGTCTACTATGTTATTGGGCTTACAGAAAAGAGAGGCAAGGCATCGTATGAAACAGTGGTACGAGTCGTTGTTTGACAACTACGCCAATAAATATGACCAGGAATTTTTTGTTCAAGGGACCGCCGGCGAATGCGATTTTGTTCAATTTGGCCAGCTCAAACCAGGCTAATTGCGCTTCATAGCTCTCTGTATCCTGCTCGATAATATCAGCCAGCAGATGCTCTAGATAAGAACCACTTTTTTGGCGCAAGGCTTGTTGGTATTCGGCCGAAATTGTCTCAGCCGCTAAGCTGGCATAAATTATCAGTAGAAGCAGAGCGAGATATTTTCTCATTTTTTTGTTTCCTGCTTTTTCATTCGTAGAATAGCAGATGCTTCTACCACTTGTTGCAGCGGCAAAATTATCCGGCTGTTGGGCTTGGTAAAAGTCAGCTGCTTTTTTTCAGTATCAAAGATTTCTTCAACTGTGATGCTAAAATCTTTGCTGGGATCGGGAAAGATAAATTCAATCTGATCGCCCACTGAAAATTTTGCTCGGATTGCGATTTCAGGAGATTTGCCAGATTTGACGACTATTCCCAAAAATTGATAATCCCGAATATAGCTGGAAGTCTCGTGATATTGCGTGCTCATGCTGTCAAAGCTATCAAAGAATGCTTCAGTATAGACGCGATGGCTTACTTTATCCAATTCTGCCCGTAATTCTGCAGGCACGGCTTGGTCTTGTAGCAGCAGCTGCACTGCAGCTCGATAAGCCCGGGTAACAGTTGCTACATAATAGAGGCTTTTCATGCGTCCTTCTAGTTTCAAGCTGCTTACCCCAGCGCTGATTATTTCATCCAATCGATCAAAGAGACAGAGATCTTTGGAATTGAGAATATAAGATCCGTAATCATCTTCTTCGAGGGGAAAGTATTGGCCGGGTCTGCTTTCTTCGCTGAGATTATAACCCCAGCGGCAGGGTTGGGTGCAATTTCCGGCATTGGCATCTCTGCCATTGAGGAAGGAGCTGAGCAGGCAACGACCCGAATAGGCCATACACATCGCGCCGTGCACAAACATCTCCAGCTCTATTTCTGGTACTTGGTTCTTGATCTCTTTGATCTCAGCAAGACTGAGTTCGCGGGCTAAGATTACTCGGCTTGCCCCCAGATCAGCCCAAAATTTTACAGCCCGCCAAGATGTGACATTGGCTTGAGTGCTGATGTGGATATCTAAGTTTGGGGCATGTTCACGCGCTAAAGAGAAGATCGCCGGATCAGAGATGATCAGGGCATCAACCTCAATTTTCTGCAAAAATTGCAGATATTCAGCCAAAGCGTTTAAATCTTGATTATGGGCAAATATATTTACCGTAATGTAGATTTTGACTTGCTGAGCCTGACAAAATTTCACAGCATCTATCAGCTCTTCATGGCTGAAATTGGTGCTTTTGGCGCGTAAGCCAAAATTTTTGCCCGCAGCGTAAACTGCGTTAGCTCCGTAGTAAATAGCATATTTCAGCTTTTCCAAGCTACCGGCAGGAGCAAGTATTTCTATATTTTTTTGCAAGGCAGATCTCCGCTTAGCGACTCATCATCTTCAGGAAATCAGCATTGTTTTTGGAAGCTTGCATTTTGGTGCGCAACATTTCGATTCCTTGGACCGGGCTCATATTTTTCAGGAATTTACGCAGCACAAACATACGATTCACTTCCTCTTTGGTCAAAAGCAATTCTTCGCGGCGGGTACCGGATTTTACCAGATCCACAGCCGGGTAAAGGCGCAAATCGCTGATGGAACGATCCAGAACCAGCTCCATATTTCCTGTACCCTTAAATTCCTCAAAAATTACCTGATCCATGCGACTGCCAGTATCGACCAGAGCAGTAGCTAAAATTGTCAAACTGCCACTTTCCAAAGTATTTCTGGCGCTACCGAAGAACTTTTTGGGACGGTGCAGCGAGCCGGCATCCAAACCACCGGAGAGAATCTTGCCGCTGGAAGGAGAAGCCATATTGTAGGCACGAGCCAAACGAGTAATACTGTCGAGCATGATTACCACATCATCACCCAGCTCCACCATGCGCTTGGCTTTTTCCAGTGCCATCTCAGCCACCTGAATATGGTTGTTGGGTTGCTCATCAAAAGTAGAACTGATGACCTCGGAATTTTCCGGTATCAGAATTTTTTTCATCTCTGTTACCTCTTCCGGTCGCTCATCCACCAATAATACCATCACATAAGTTTCAGGATGATTGGTCAAAATGGAGTTGGCGATATTTTGCATCAGGACGGTTTTACCGGTTCTGGGAGCAGCCACGATCACACCTCTCTGCCCTTTACCTATTGGTGTGAAAAGATCGATGATGCGGGTCGAGACGTTGTTGATGGTAGTCTCTAAGTTCAATCTCTCTTCCGGATAGTAGGGAGTGAGCTTGCCAAAAGGTTTGGTTTCTAGCATGGCGGTGGGTTTCTGATAGTTGACAGAATCGACGCGGATTAGTGCAAAATATTTCTCATCATCTTTGGGGGCGCGAGCCGGGCCAGAGACGACATTGCCTTTTTTCAAACCAAATTTCTTGATCTGGGAACTGGAAACGTATATATCATTTCTACCGTGAGTATAATTGTTTTTTAGAAAGCGCAGAAAACCGTAGCCGTCATCCATGATTTCCAGACATCCGGTTACAAAAGCCAAGCCTTCCTGCATTACTTGCATCTCCATGATTTTGTGGATTAAGTCTACTTTACGCAGGTTTTGGTAACTGGTTAATTCATATTCAGCAGCTATGTTTTTTAGATCTGCCAAACTCATATCAAATAATTTCTTATTGCCCATTGGGTAACTCCTTAAAAATTGTCATTGTAAATTGACCTTAACTTTATTAATTAACGTAGATAAGAAAATTTTCGCCCGCTTCTAATGTCAAGTAGTTTTACTTCCATCCCCAGCAATCTCAAAGTTAGCATCTGGCAGGCTATCATTAATTATTTTGGCTTTTTTATGAACGATTGGCTTACAAATAAAAGTTTGTTGAGAAATATTTTTTTTCATTTGCCCCAAATGCACTGCTAATGTAATAAGAGTAAGCAGCGTTGTCGTTTATGTATTTACCAGACTAGCAAGATAAGTGTATTGCCAACAAATTAGAGACAAGAAAATAAAAAAAAATTTGACAGTAGAAGAAATAAAAAATTTTCTTAAATTTGCTTCTTTATCTAAACTTAACATAGGATATGTAAGTTATAGTGAGAAAGAGATAATGTAGTGAGTAGGTTGTTTAATAGATGATTTTTTTATTTATTTAAATTTGTGTTAACAAAAAACGGAAGGAAGGTATGAAAATGAAAAAAATGATGATGATTTTTGTTTTAGCAGCTTTTGCCACAATGGCATTTGCTACAACAATTTATGACATTCAGTACACAGAAGAAGCAGGCCCCGATGGAACTTATCCCTCACCCATGGTAGATCAGGAAGTTACTGTGACCGGTATTGTGACTGGCGCTAATTTCAACAGTGATGGAAAATTCTTCATGAGCGACCCGGAAGGCGGACCTTGGAGTAGTATTTATGTTTATGATTGGGAAGTTGGACTTGCTTTGGGTGACGAAGTGGAAGTAACAGGAACAGTATTGGAGTATTATGGTTTCAC
>JAWOEN010000055.1:0-23772 GCA_046482725.1 Cloacimonadales bacterium (SeqCode) | reverse complement strand
ACCAGCTGTAGTTGGAACGATCCGGAACCTGATGCTTGGACTATTCTGATCTACATGGCTGCTGACAATAGCCTATCAGATAAAGCTGAAGCTGACATTGCCGAGATGATGCTAACAGAGATCCCCGATGACGTGAATGTTATCGTTCAAGTGGATTTTAGCGAATTGAGCAGTAGCCCGGAAGCAAAACGGCTGCGGATAAGAGAAAACTCGCAACAGCAGATCGCCAACCTGGGCGAGATCGATAGTGGCTCTTATCAGGAATTAAGCGAATTCATTGCTTGGGGCCAGCAAAAATATCCGGCTCAGCGCACCGCCCTGATTATCTGGTCTCACGGTAATGGTTGGTTACCGGGATACAATAAATTCTGCCCCGATAATCAAAGTGGAAATTTTATTGACCTCACCCAAAAGGAACTTTCCAGCGCCCTGCAAAACAGCAATCTAGCTGCCGATATTATCGCGCTTGATGCTTGCAATATGATGAATGTAGAAGTTATCGAGGAAGTAGCAGATTATACAGATTATGTATTGGGGTCCGAGCGCTCTATCCCCGCTGCTGGATTTCCCTATAGCGAGATTCTTCCCCATTTTTGGAACTTCAGTCAAACTGAAATTATCAGTGATCGCATTATCTTTTCTTTTGTAAATTCCTATATGCCCTTTGGCAGCCAAAATCCCTATGGCGACGATCTTGTTGTCAGCGGCAGTGTGGCCAAAAGTTCCGAATATTTTTTACTGCGAGAAAAGTTGCAAGAGTTTGCGGCAGTAGATTATGCCCCATCTGAAATCGACCAGCTGCAAAATGCCCGAGCTCATATTGAGATCGAATTTAACGACATGCGCTCTGATATTGATCTCAAAGATTATTATACGAAACTCTCGCAGATAGCTTCCGAACCAGAGCTAAGCGCATCTGCTGAACTTATCTTGTCCCAAATAGGGGCAACTTTTGTCAGTCAATATTTCCATGATTCAGACAATCTTTCTTATCCGGCAGGCAGCGCCACTATTTGGTGGCCCGACGTAGCTGATACATATTTCAATCTATTGCCACTTTACAGCGAGCTAAATTTTGCGGAGCAAACAGGCTGGGATAATTTCCTAAACATATTTTTTGAATAGGCACAACAATCTGAGCTCAAGAGTCTTAGTTAGATTTCTCTTAACTTAAACACAACTTATCCACACACAACCAGACAAAGCAAAATCTATCCAAAACGTTAATTTCCATATGGTTACAACTATCATGTTGCTCTTTGATCCACATATCCACAACTTATCCACAACGCTTTTTCTTTCTTCTATCTGGCTATATTTTAGTAAGTTACAGAGTAATAATCAGCAAGCAACGCAAAAGGCAGCAATCTTTATCCACCAGCTATCCACGAAAGAGCTAAGCAATAAATAGATAATGACTTAAACAGTTTTTCCTCTGCTTTATGCACCTATTTATTCACCACTTATCCACAAGCAGCTGTTTTTCCGCTCACTAAACAATTTTTTCCCCGCTGATAATTTTGAAAACTTGACATCTCGAGCCCGATAAAAAAGTATGCCTCTCGTGCTAGGTGGGGCATTAGCGGCGCCCTGTAACCCTCAATCCGCTATAGTGGGGCTGAATTCCTGCACGAGAATAGTGATTCCGACTTTTCTGGAGAGAAGTGGTGTTGATGATGAAGCCCAGCGCAATCGTAAACTGTGAACCTTGTCAGGCCTGGAAGGGAGCAGCAATAAGCAGAGCTTATGATGTGCCGTTGGTCCACTTGATCTGAGCTAACTGGTTCCAAGGAAGAAAGATAGCTATCGAATGCAGGTGCACACTTTTTCTTATTTTTACTCAGACAGTAGGAGATATGATGGCAAAATACAAAATACCCCGCGGAACTTATGATATTCTTCCCACAGAAAGTTACAAATGGCAATATGTGCAAACTACTTTTCGCCGTGTAGCAAACCTCTACAATTTCAAAGAAATTGTCACCCCGATTTTTGAAAGTTCAGAGCTTTTTGAACGCAGTGTCGGCGACAACTCCGATATTGTGGAAAAAGAGATGTATAAATTTACCGATAAAAAAGGCAGAAATCTGGCTTTGCGTCCGGAAGGCACAGCTCCGGTAGTGCGAGCCGTGGTAGAAAACAACCTCGATCTGGAGCCAAATTCTTGCAAACTCTATTATATGGGACCAATGTTTCGCTACGACCGCCCGCAAAAGGGACGCTACCGTCAATTTTATCAATATGGAGTAGAATATTTTGCTTCCGAACATCCGCTGGTAGATGCTCAAACCATCGCCCTGGCCGATACCTTCCTGAAAGAATTGGGCTTGAAAAATTACCGACTGGAAATCAACAGCATCGGTAATGATAACTGCTCGCAGATCTACGATGCAGCGCTGATCGAATATTTTCAGCCCCAAGCTGATGCACTCTGCACAGATTGTCAACGCCGGCTGCAGAAAAATCCCAAACGTGTTTTGGATTGTAAAAATAAAAATTGCCGTGTAATCGCGGCTCAAGCACCTTCCATGCTAGATTATCTGGACGAAGAGTGCTCAACTCATTTCAATAACTTACAAAAATATCTGCAAGAGATGAAAATTGATTTTGTCGTAAATCCCACCATTGTGCGTGGCCTGGATTATTATTCCAAAACTGCTTTTGAATTTATCGATTCCAATTTGGGTGCGCAAAGCACTCTGATCGGGGGCGGACGTTATGACGGCTTGGTAAAACAAATGGGCGGCCGCGATGTTCCCGGTATTGGTTTTGCGGGAGGTTTCGAAAGATTGTTACTCTCGCTGGAAGCTGAAAAGATTAGCTTTGGCGCTGAGGCAAAACCGCAGCTATTTTTAGTAACTCTGGGTCAGCAAGCCGAAAACTATGCAGCTGAGTTACTGGCAAAATTGCGCAACGCTCAGATCTCGGTAGAATACAGCCCAGATAAGCGCTCGATCAAAGCTCAGATGAAGGCGGCTGATCGCTCTTTAGCAGATTTTGTAGCAATTTTGGGCGATGATGAATTGCAAGCTGAGAAGATAAATTTACGCGATATGCAAAGTGGCGAACAGCAATTGATCGAGCTTTCTACTTTGCTGGAAAAGTTAAGCTGAGCGTTTGAAAAAATTCCTCTTGACGGGATTTTCTTAGCACTCTAAAAATGCAACTGCTAAATAAATGAAAAAATATTGTTGGAGGTATTAAAATGATACTTAAACCACTTGATGATCGGGTAGTGATCGAGATTAAAGCGAAAGCGTCAGAAAAAAACGTGGGTGGAATCATCATCCCCGATACAGCGAAAGAAAAACCATCGATGGGCGAAGTAATCTCGGTGGGAAATGATGAAGACTTGCAAGAGCAAGTTAAGGTCGGAGATCAAATTTTGTATGCCAAGTATGGTGGCACAGAAGTAGAGCTAGAAGGCAAAAAATATCTAATAGTATCCCGCAGTGATATTCTAGCTATCATAGAATAAGGAGAATATATGCCAATTATCAATGTAAATCAAGCCAGTTTTGAGGCCGAAGTTACTCAGGCAGATCAGCCTGTTTTGGTGGATTTATGGGCTGCTTGGTGTGGACCGTGCCGAGCTGTTGCTCCCATTGTAGAAGAGATAGCAGAAGATTTTGCTGGAAAGGCAAAAATCGTAAAAATAAATATCGATGAAAATCCAGCCATAGCCGCAAAATACAATGTGATGTCTATCCCTACTCTACTTTTTTTTCAGAATGGTGAAGTACAAGAGCAGATTATCGGCTTGGTTTCAAAAGCAAAAATTGTTGAAAAGTTGAACGCCTTACTCTAAAGAAAGCAGATTTATTTTAAATACAAAAAGCTCAAATCATCTTAGATTTGAGCTTTTTTGCTTATCCGATTCATGCACTTAAATATCTTGAATACAACACTTTTCACCATTCAATTCAGCGGAAGTGCCATCCGGTATTTTTTCCGAAGCCTGCTTGGCATTTACCAAGGTGGGAATATTGGAGCGCTCTGCGATATATTGCAAAATATCCAGATTCAGCTCATTTTCTGTAACAATTCCCCCGACTGATTTTAGGTATTCGACGTAACTATTATCAAAATTTCTCAGCAATACAATCTTACCATTTATCTCGCGTTTCTGCAGATCTGTAATAGAATTGATATGAATAATGGGAGCAGCGATAATCCCGCTGTGCAAAACTTTTCCGCTGACAGTAGCTTTCTCGACTGTTTCCAACCGAATCATATTGGTAGTGCCATGTTTTCCCATGGGTAAACCAGCCACGATCACCACCGAGTCGCCTTGTTTCACCAGATCTTCTTTGCGCGCCAATTTCAAAGCCAGTTTCACCATCTCTTCAAAATCATCTCCTTGGTGTTCCAGCAGATAGGGATTGATGCCCCAATTCAGTGCAAGTTGATTGTACACAGATTCGATCGGCGTGAAAGCATAAATGGGAATACCCGGGCGCAATTTGGAAACCATCCGAGCAGAATATCCGCTAAGGGTGAACACCATCAGAGCTTTGGCATTGAGTTGATAGGCCGTGGAAATAGCATTGTAAGCAATAATAGAAGTTCTATCCAAGCGCTCTTTGATCAGGCTGGAGAAAAACATATCATATTTGTAGCTGGCTTCCACTTTACCGATAATCCGGTTCATAGTTTCCACCACGAGGCGCGGATATTTTCCGATGGCAGTTTCACCCGAAAGCATCACAGCGCTGGTGAGATCATAGCAAGCATTTGCCACGTCAGAAGCTTCAGCTCGAGTCGGCACCGGTTTATCTATCATCGACTCTAGCATCTGAGTGGCTGTAATCACCGGCTTGCCACTGAGATAGCAATTTTTGATAATCTGCTTTTGGATAATGGGCACATCCTCGATATCCAGTTCCACGCCCAGATCTCCGCGAGCTACCATCACACCATCCGAAGAGTTGATGATTTCCTGTAAATTCTCCACAGCTTGTTTATTCTCGATTTTGGAAATCAGCTTAACTTTGGAGTTGTGATCAATCTGCGAAATTAATTTCCGCACATCATAGATATCTTGCTTTTTGCTGACAAAGGAGAGAGCAATATATTCAAACTCATTTTCTACTGCAAACTTGATATCATTAGCATCTTTATCAGAAAGAAAGGGTAGATCATAATTGATATTGGGAATTGTCAGATGCGCTTTGGGGCGCAATTCTCCACTGTTCCTGAGCTCTATGGTAATGGTCTCGATAGTTTTTTCTACTACGATTCCCTCCACATAGCCATCCATCAACAATACTTTCTGTCCGAGCGTCACTTTAGCACCCAGTTCGGGAAGATTGGTCAATAAGGTCTGGGGATTTTGCAGATCACGCTCTTTGATATCATCTGCCAGATAACTTTCTATCTTTATCTTCTCACCTTGCACGGCGATGATGTTTTCCAAGTATCCGTACAATCTTACTTCTGGCCCTTTGGTATCCATCATCAAAGCCAAAGCTCTGTTAGTGCGCCTTTTGCGTACTTCTTTCAATTTCGCGGTAATCAATTGCCCATCTTCCAAACTCATATGGGAAAAATTCAAGCGAGCCACATCCATTCCTGCCTCGATCAATTCATCAAAAAGAGCAATATCCTGATTGCTGTTGAGTGTGCAGACTATCTTTGTTTTGTTATTCATTTTTCCTCCTGCGTTTTGGGAAAGCATCTCAAATTAGCTCAAGTACCAGATGGTTGCCCAAAGGATTTTGCAATAATTCAGAGACATTTTTGTTCAGTAATTTCACCTTTATTTGGGTACGACAAAGCTTTTCATCGCAGCC
Source organism: Cloacimonadales bacterium (SeqCode) (assembly GCA_046482725.1). GTDB lineage: Bacteria > Cloacimonadota > Cloacimonadia > Cloacimonadales > TCS61 > DAOWES01. The sequence continues at coordinate 17,980 of JAWOEN010000055.1, read as the reverse complement.
AGTAGCTATCAGTTCGCCTTCTGCTTGCCAGATCTTATCAAGCTCTTCGCCACCGATCCTCAGCAGATTCACCTTAATTCCGGTTGGGAAAAAGCCCTGAATTCCCACTCCCAGACCAGATTCGAAGTGCGAACGCAGATCATAGGAATCTACCAGAGTTCTAGGCACTGTACAGTGTGCCAAAGCTAAACTATTTTCTTTTAGATCGATCCCGGAAGGATTTGCCATCCAGGGAATCTTTCCGCTTTTCCGATAGCTCCACAACATCGCCAAGACTGCCGTGATATCACCTTCACAGCCGGCAATTATTCCTTCGTCATTTAGCTTGGAAAGCGCAAAGCAACCTGTGGTTTGCAAAGCTTTTACCAGATCAAAACAGCGAATTGTCAAGGCATCCAATTTATAATGTTCTATCAGATTTTGCAAGACCAGATATACTTTCACATTTTTTTCCAGATCCTGTTGGTCCGGTTCCGCTATTTTGCCAGCGCGTTGACGCAGATCTTCGATTATCTTCGGATCAGATTGTTGCTGACTGAGAAATAAACCAATAAACTCGTTCATCGATATCTCGATCAAGTCTGCATTGCATTTTTCCTTTACCAAGTCAGCGCCATGACTACTGGCAACCAGCCAATCGGATGGATTGCCGATCACGCCAATTCTTGCTGAGTCAAGATCTAAAGAAAGATTTTCCTGAGTATTTTTTATTTGCGGAAGTTCATCAACGCCAAACATATCTATCCTTCCAAATTTACCCAGCTGATTGAGGCGAGCCAATATTTCCATGCAAGCTGCCAAAGAATTGTTTTGCGAATTAGCGATCAAAACCACTTCCTGATCATCATCGCGAGAAATCTCATACTGCAAAACTTGTTTCTCCGTTCCACCTGTCAAAACAAAATATGCCAATCTCTCCGCTGCAAAGCGCTGCGTCTCATCAATCTCTTCATAGCCTTTGGCAGCCAATCTAGCTCTATTTTTCTCCACTATCTCAGCGATCTCAGATTCCGACATAAAATCGGATGCTACTGGAATAAATTTCATAATCAGCTCCTCAAATTATTTTAGCTCATCTTTGAAAATTTGCACAATGCGTTCAGCTGTTTTCCCGTCCCAAAATTGCGGGATCTTGCCCGATTTCAGATCACCCTTGATAATTTTTTCAGCGGCGGTGATAATCTCGGCAGATTCTAGTTTCACCAACTGATTTGTTCCTTCCCAGATAGTAATCGGTCTTTCTGTATTGGGCCGCAGTGTGAGGCAAGGCACACCAAAATAGGTGGATTCTTCTTGAATCCCACCCGAATCTGTCAGGATAAATTTAGCATTCATCTGCAGGTTCAAAAAGTCGTAGTAGCCGGCAGGTGGAATCAAAAGCAGATTTTTCATCTGCTTCACTTTACTCTCCAAACCAAAATTTTTGATCTGTTTGGTAGTACGCGGATGAATCGGGAAGATCAATTTCAGGCTTTTACTTATCTGCTCAAAAGCGTCTAGAATAGCAACCAAACCGGCTTTGTTATCAACGTTGGAAGGTCGATGTAGAGTGATCAGCGCATACTCTTTTGGTCTGATCTTCAAATCTGACAAAATTTGCGATTCTTCAGCTTTGCTGCGATAATAGATCAGCGAATCGATCATGATATTACCCACCAAATAAATTTTGGCTGCAGGCTTTCCTTCTTTCAGCAGATTTTCGTTCGCATCTACAGAAGGCGTTAGCAGGTAATCCGAGATCACGTCTGTCATAATGCGATTAATCTCTTCCGGCATGGTTTTGGCAAAGCTACGCAAACCTGCTTCCAGATGTGCTACCGGAATGTGCAATTTTACAGCATCCAGAGCGCAAGCTACTGTACTGTTTACATCGCCGGCCACGATCACCAGATCCGGCTTATCTTTTAGCAGTACCTCTTCATAGCGCTCGATAATGCGGGCTGTCTGCTTGCCATGTGTGCCGGAGCCCACTTCCAGATATTCGTCTGGAACCGGCAATTGCAGATCATCAAAGAAAAACTTGCTCATGCGCTCATCATAATGCTGCCCGGTATGGATCAATTTCACAGAAAAATCAGATTTATATTTTTGGAACTCTTTGTATAAAGGCGCCATCTTCATAAAGTTTGGTCTGGCTCCGACGATTAGATGTACTTTTTTCATATGATAATTCTCCTCATTATTTAATAATTCCTCCACCCAGCAATTCATTGTCTCGATAAAACACTGCTGATTGGCCGGGCGTTACAGCTCGAGTAGGTTTTTTTAAAATTACTTTGCTATAATATTGATGATTTTCTAAACTTTCTACTGCTACAGCGCGACTATTGTAGCGTATTTTCACCTGCACTCCTGCCATTGTGGGCGGAGCTTCAGCTTGCAGCCAATTGACTTCAGCAATCTCAAATTTTTGCTGCAGCAAATCATCGGGCTCTTCGGTCACAATTACCTGATTTTTTTTTACATTCAAGCGTAAAACAAAAAGTGGCTTGTGCCAAGGAGTTCCCAAGCCTTTGCGCTGTCCGATAGTATAGAGCGGCAAACCTCTATGTTGCCCCAGAATTTCTCCATTTTGTAGAACAATATCACCGGGAATCAGCTGCATATGTTTTTCCAAAAATTCTTGATAATGATCTTTGATAAAGCAGATCTCTTGGCTATCTTTTTTGGCATGCACCGGCAAATGCCAATCATCGGCTAATATTCTTACTTCAGCTTTGGTATAGGAGGAAAGCGGAAAAACTACTTTCGCAAGTTGTGCCTGAGTCAATTTCCAGATCATATAGGTCTGATCTTTCGATTCATCTTGCGGAATGTAGATATGAATTTTGCCGTCGATCTCTTTCCGCTGGATATAGTGACCTGTCGCTAGTTTATCTGCTCCCAAAGCCAATGCTGCTTCTAGAAATTTGCCAAATTTTATTTCAGGATTGCATAAAACGCAGGGGTTGGGCGTACGTCCTTGAGAGTATTCCTCCAAAAAATTTCGCTCCACAATATTCTTGAAATCTTCCTGCAAATCGACCACATAATGCTTGATGCCAAGCTCCTGGCAAACAGCTCGGGCATCTTCGATATCTGCTTCGATCCCACCTGCGCTACCATAGCCGGAGCTGGCTGCGTCATATTGCCGCATGGTGACGCCAAAAATTTCATGCCCTGCTTTCTTCAATAAAGCAGCTGCCAAAGAGCTATCTACTCCGCCGCTCATCGCTATTGCAATTCTCATAATTCCTCAACCTTTGATAATTTTCATCACGCCAATACTCTTTCGATATCAGCTCCGATCAAATTCAACTTTTTTTCTATCTGCTCATAACCACGATCGATATGATAAATTCTGGAAATCGTAGTTTTGCCTTCTGCTGCCAAACCGGCCAGCACCAAAGCCGCACTTGCCCGCAAATCTGTTGCCATCACTTCAGCGCCGCTGAGCTTTTCGACTCCTGAGACCCGGGCAATATTCTCGTTAGTCTGAATATTAGCATCCAATCTGTTCAACTCTGATACATGCATAAAGCGATCGGGGAAGACAGTATCTTCGATCGAGCATTCACCTTCGGAGACGGCCATCAGAGCCATAAACTGGGCTTGCAGATCTGTAGGAAAACCGGGATGCGGTGAGGTGCAAATATCTACGGGACGAATTTTTTCTGGCGCTATCAATTCGATCGAGTTTTCAGAAATATTCAGATCGCAACCGGCCTCAATCAGTTTTTCGTTGAGAGCTAGTAAATGTTCGGGGCAGCATTTTTCCACAGTAATTCTGCTTTTGGTAATCGCTCCTGCTATCAGAAATGTGCCTGCCTCGATTCGATCGGGAATCATATTCATCGCTACCGGATGAAGTTTGGGCACCCCTTGTATGGTGAGATGAGCAGAATCTTTACCACTGATTTTGGCTCCCATAATATTTAGGAGATCTACCAAACTACCGATTTCCGGCTCTTTGGCAGCATTGACAATTTCGGTAGTGCCTTCGGCTAGAACAGCTGCCATCAAAGTATTGGCTGTCGCGCCCACAGAAATTTTATCGAAAACAATTTTGCTACCAATTAGTTTCTCACATTTTGCCAGAATATATCCATGCTCAATCTCTATCTTTGTACCCAAAGCTTCCATCGCCTGCAGATGCAAATCTACCGGTCTGGTTCCGATGGCACAGCCGCCGGGAAAAGAAACTTTGGCTTCACCAAAGCGAGCCAAAAGTGGCCCCAAGACATAGATCGAAGCTCGCATTTTGCTCACCAATTCATAAGGTGCCTCATAATAACTGCAATGTGTAGTATCAATCTCCATGGTCCCTGCCTGAAAATCTACCCGGGCTCCGATTACTCGCAACAAATGCGCCATCATCTTGATATCATTTAAGTGGGGCACGTTGTGCAAAATAGTTTTACCTTTGGCCAATAAGGCAGCTGTCATAATCGGCAAAATTGCATTTTTGGCTCCTGAAACTCTGATCTTGCCAGATAATTTCTGGCCACCGTTGATTATAAATTTGTCCATAAATCCTTCTTAAAATTTTATTTTATTCTGATTATTCTATCAAATTCATTTAAATCTTTCACGATCTCAATCTCAGAAAATCCGACATTTTCAGCAATCTTTTTTATTTTAGCAGCCTGATCATGTCCTATCTCCAGATAGATCTTTCCGTTTGGCTTCAGATATTGGGCAGCCTGTTTTAAGATTTTCTGATAATAATGAAGCCCTTCATCAGCTGCTAAGAGCGCTATCTTGGGTTCATTGTCTTTGATTTCAGCGCTCAAAGCATGATACTCTGCGGCCGGTATATAAGGTGGATTGGATACGATCACATCATATTTTTTATCACAATTTGCAAAAAGGTCAGAGAGAATAAAATCTATCTCAACCTGATTTTCGGCAGCATTTTTTTTAGCTGTCTTTAGGGCTGCCTCAGAGATATCCACTGCCGAAACCTGAAGCTGAGGCAACTCTTTTTTCAGGGTGATGGCAATAGCACCGGAACCGGTTCCCAAATCTAGGATTTGGTGCGCCGTCCCAATCTCGGAAATGATCTTTTCTACCAAATATTCTGTCTCGGGCCGTGGAATCAAGACAGATTTATCGACCCAAAATTTATAGCCGTAAAACTCTGTTTCGCCCAAAACATATTGTAGTGGAATATGAGCAGCTCTGGCCAAAATCATCTCCCTGATTTTTTTGCGATCCGCTTCTTCTACGATCTCTTCAAACCTCAGATAGAGATCAAAGCGCTTGCAAGCCAAGGCGTGTGCAATAATATACTCTGCATTCAGACGCGAGTTTTCCAGCTGCTGCTTGGCAAAGTAGTCGGTTGTCCATTTCAAGATTTCTAATATTGTCCATTTTTTCATACTATCTAAATTTATTTTTTCCAATATTCTGTCTATCAAAAATCACAATTCCTGTTTGCAGCTTTCTCAAAGCTCCATAAGATAAATCAGTAATTGGCAGCTGCACAGATTTGGGCCTGGATAATCAAAAGTTTTCATCTTCCTATCTGTCTAATCCGAGATGATTTAAGAATATTTCTTGACTCGATTAAACTTTTCTGACAATTTTGCTTCATTCTAAAGAGTAGAAATTTGTGCGAGGGCATCTTTTCCTAGAAGCTTGCCAATAGCTGGGCAAAGATGGGTCATCTTAAAAGCGTTACTTTCTGCAAGTAAAAGGTAATCTAACCAAAAGTGAGGGGATTATGAATGTAAGAACACCAACCATCAACCATGTGACTTTAGCCGGAAATTTAACCAGAGACGCCAAAATTGATCATGTAGGAGACGATTTGATCACAGTTGCCAGATTATCTGTTGCCAACAACGGTCATTATCGTGATAAGAGCGGAAATTGGCACGATTTGGTTACTTATGTGGATGCTGAGATCTGGGGAGCTGCCGCCGAAAGAGTAGAAAGTTTCGGCAAGAAAGGAGCACCAGTCGTCGTGGAAGGCACTTTGAAACAAAACATCTGGACCGACAAAGAAGGCAACAAACATTCGAAAGTTTTGATCAAGGCAGATCGTATCCACCATTTGCTGAAATAGCAAGCGGGGCTAAAAAAAAAAAAGCGGTCAGTTACATAACTGACCGCTTTCTTAATTGGTAACTATTTTTATCCAACTACAACAGTTCTTTTTTCTCCATCAAAAGCAAATCTCAAACGCTTGGTATGAGCTGGCAAAATCTCCTCGCCAATCTCCGGCCATTCGATGATGGTAACACCACTTTCGAAAATATCGTGTAAACCCAATTCCAGCACCTCTTCTATTCCACCGAGGCGATAAAAATCGAGATGGGCAATACTAAATTTGCCCTGATATTCGTTCATCAGCACATAGCTGGGGCTACTAACATTTTCTTTCACATCCAAAAAACGACAAAGCTGCTGTGTGAAAAAAGTCTTTCCACTTCCCAGCTCGCCATAAAGGGCCAATACATCTCCCTTTTTGATCTGGGCTGCCATCTGCTGGGCCAGATCGATGCTTGCTTGCTGATCGGCTAAATTGATCTTCTGCTGCATGAATCTTCCTAAAGATTTTTCTTGCGACAAACTGCGATCGGTAAAACCATCTCTTCCATACTGATTCCACCGTGCTGAAAAGTGCCGCTAAATTGCTTTAAATAATGATGAAATGAATTGGGATAAACAAAGAAATAATCATCCTTAGCAAAGGCATAATTATCTACAATCCCATGAGCCGGCAAACCAAACTCAGCCGGTTCTTTCATATAGTATGCTTGCTTTTCGTTCACTTTCAGATTTCGTCCCTGCTTATAGCGCAAGGTGGTGGTAGTATCTTTATCACCCACGATTTGGCTAGCCCGATTTACGCGAATCGAGCCATGATCTGTGGTGATGACAACAGTAGCATTGGTTTCGCTGAGCTTACGCAAAGTCTGCAATAAAGTGGAATGCTGGAACCAATGTTTGGTAAAGGCCCGCAAAGCTTGTTCATCAGGAATGGTCTCTTTGAGAATCTGATCATTGGAGCGGTGATGAGCCAGAAGGTCTAGAAAATTGTAAACCAAAACCACCAATTTTTCATTACTCCAATTTTCCACTTTTCTCAGCACATAATTGCCTTCAGATATATTGAATATTTTCACATATTTACTATGATCAATCTTCACTCCAATATCTTTCAGGTGAGCTTCTAGTAGCTGATGTTCATTGCGATTTCGGCTATTATCCAGATCGGAAGATTCACTCCAATACTCGGGAAAATTCTGGGCAATATCCATCGGCAGCATACCGCTAAAAATAGAATTTCGCGAATAAGGAGTAGCTGTGGGCAAAATAGAGCTATAGAGATCTGTTTCTACATCGAAAAGCTCTTCCAAAGCCGGTAAAATTGCATAGTATTGATCTAACCGCATGCAGTCCAAAACGATAAAGTAAACCTGCTCTTGCTCGGAAATCTCCGGTGTGACATATTTGGAAACCAGATCGAAAGAGAGAGTAGGACGATCATCGCTATTCATCCAATGCTGATAATTGCCGGTAACATAATTGGAAAATTCTTTATTAGCATTCATTTTTTCCAAAAAATGCATCTGCGAAAGATTCTCGTCATTGATCTCATCGATCTGCAGATCCCACTGACAAATCTCGGTGTAGATATCTTTCCAATCTCGCCAATCTAGATCGGACAATAATCTGCGGTTGAGCTCAGCTGAAAATTTTGCATAATTCCCGCCAACTTTGTTCTTTCTGATTTCATCTGTCTGAAAGATTTTCTTGATCGCCAGAATAATCTGATTGGGATTGACCGGTTTGATCAGATAGTCTGCTATCTGCCCGGCAATGGCATCTTCCATCAAACCCTCTTCTTCACTTTTGGTCACCATGATAATCGGGAGACTGGGGTTTATCTTTTTGATCTCTCGCAAAGTACTCAAGCCATCCATACCCGGCATCATTTCATCCAATAAAATTAGATCATATCTGTTTGATACTGTTAATGAGACAGCATCTGATCCGTTGGAGACCGTGCTGACACTATATCCTTTCTCTTCCAAAAATAATACGAATGGTTTCAGATGTTGAACTTCATCATCAACCCACAAAATTCGTAGTTTTTGCATAATCAACTCCTTTTTTTGTCTGATTTAATAAATCTGTCGATTATCGCAATCTATCTATCACAACCTCCCGAAACACGAAAACTTAATCATTCACGTCTTCAAATCTGTTTTGCTGCTTTCTTACCACTTCCTTAATCTCTTCCAGATCACTATCTTGGAAAAATAGGGCTAGCTTGAACTCCAGCTCTTTTTTACTACAATTGAACGCTGTAACCATGCGCTCGGTGTATTGCTCTACAAAGATCTCTTTCATCGTCTTATTATCTTCTTTGTTACGTTCACGAATCTCTTTGATCTCGTCACGTAAATCGGCAGTTGGAGATGTTTTGGCCTTATCGATCCAAACGCTGGCTTCCTCTTGGCTAGCTTCTTTCAACATCGGCTTCACCAAGTTCAATTTATCCAAACCTATCTCTTTGGCTGTTACTTCATCCAGATCAAATTCGTTGATAAATATATTATAATTGCTCACCAATTTATTGGCAAAAGAGCTGCTAAAGCCATATTCATCTTCCACGAACTCTTTGAAAGTTTTATAGCCTTTGGCTTTGAATATCTTGTTGCGCTTGATCTCTGATAAAAGCTGACCCAAAGAGACAAAATTCTCTTCCAACTCTTTTTTTAGATTAAAAACCGCCTGCAGCTTCTCTTCCAAACTCATCTCAATATCTTTAAAATCATCTAAATTCATTATTTTTCCTCTTTCTTTGAAATCGCGTTATAAATATGTTTTTCTTCAGGAAATCTCTCGCTCTTCACATCCTGACAGAAGGTGCTAAGAGCTGAAGTTATCTTCTCCGAAACATTTTCGTACTCTTTGACAAATTTTGCCACAAAATCAGTCATTCCCAGCAAATCGTGATAAACCAAAACCTGGCCATCGCAATATCTACCTGCCCCAATTCCAATTGTGGGAATTGCCAAAGTTTCACTTATTGCTTTGCCTAGTTCTTCTGGAATCCCTTCCAAAACCAGCATAAAGGCGCCGGCCTGCTCAATATCTTTGGCCTGCTGTAAAATCCTGGCAAATTCACTGCTTTTCTTGCCTTGAACCCGATAGCCGCCAAAAGCATAGACAGATTGGGGAGTGAGCCCCAAATGCGCCACCACTGGAATTTCACAATCTACAATTGCTGCAATAGCTGCTACTCGGCTGGCATTACCACCTTCCAGTTTCACAGCATCAGCATTTCCCTGCAAAATCAATCTACTGGCATTTTCTTTGGTTTTATTCAGATCCAGATGATAACTCATAAAGGGTAAATCTGCTACGATAAAGGTATCATCAGCGCCTCGACGACATGCCCGGCTGTGATGGATAATATCTTCCATCGTAACTTTTAGGGTGTCGGGATATCCCAAAACCACCATTCCCAAGCTGTCACCAACCAAGATCATATCTGCGCCCGCAGCCTGCACATACTTTCCGGAAGGATAATCATAAGCTGTAATCATTACTATCTTTTCAGACTTTCGCTTCATTTTGCTGAACGTTCTGATATTATGCATCTTGCCTCCGAATCATTTAAACTAATAGCTCTAGCTTTGATTACAAAAATCTTTTTTTCATATGATGAGTCAAGGATTTGAAATCTTATGGAGCGGAAATTCTTAGTATCTGTTTATCTTATAAAAAAGAAAGTTGGGCTGCGTACTTTTTTAGCAAGAAAGTAACGGTAGCCCAACTTGTAATAAAGAGTAATTCTATTTTGTCAGAAAATCGACCTGACCTTGCTCAATTAATTCTAGCAAAGCATCTACAATTTTGCTTTCGTAGATTTCGCCGCGCCCTTTCTTCAGAGTTTCTACCGCATATTGCACACCATAAGCCGGGCGATAGGGTCGATCACGGGTGAGAGTTTCAAAGAGATCGGCTACACAGATAATTTTTGCTCCGATCAAAATCTCATCTCCCTGCAACTTACGAGGATAGCCGCTACCATCGATTTTCTCATGATGTTGCCTTACGATCTCAGCTATGGGCCAAGGAAAATCTATCTCTTTGAGAAGCTGATAGCCCTCTTCCGTATGACCTTGCATAATCATCCTTTCATCAGCACTGAGCTCTTGTTCTTTATTGAGGATGATTGCCGGTACGACTAATTTGCCGATATCGTGAATTTTGGCTGCCAAAGTTACTGCCGTGATATCAGATTTGGGAAGCTGCAATTTCTGGGCAATCGCCAGCGCCAATTCACTAACGTTTTTCTGATGACCCGAAGTATAAGGATCTCGCAATTCCACTGCAGCTCCCAGTCCTGCAACTGTCTCATGATAGAGTTTCTCGAGCTGAGCTCGGGACTCGATCAATTCTATTTCTTTCTGTTTGCGTCTTTCGATTTCAGAGTAGAGTTCTGCAGTTTTTTCTTCTACTTTGAATTCAAGTTCCTGATTAAAATTTTGCAATAATTTTTTCTGCTCGTCGATCATCGAGGCAATATAGTAATCTCGTTTGGAAAAAAATTCCAAAGAGTAAGCACCAAACATCCCGATGATGTTGGTGGCAATATAGAAAAAGTTATTTTTCACCAGAATCTCGGTGGGAGTTTTTATTACAAAAATGGCTATGATATTATAGATTATCAACAACAGAAAAGAGATAAAACAAGCAGTAGTAAACCTGAATCCTGTAAGAAGATAGATAAATATGAAGGTGATAATCAGGGCGGAATAATAGGAGAAATCTACCGGTTTGGGAGCTACAAAGATCATCATAATTATGCCAAAACCAAACATAAACATAGCAAAACCGACGGCGCCTGATTTTACTTTTTCGAAACTTTCCGAGAAAGAAGAGACCAAGACCAGCATCCCGATAGGTAAGACACCAGAAAAGCGGATTACCCAGACCAGATACATATATTCAGGCATTAGTTGAGTATCTAATAAAGCTAAAAAACCATAGAGAAAAATCGCCAGAAAGAAGGAAATCCTCACCTGGTTTATCGATTTATTATAATAATCCAAAGCGTATTCTTTTTCAAAATCCCGATCTTTAAATTTCAAACTAATCGGAGAAATTCTCATCTCTTTATAGCCGGGTAATTCTTTGAACTCTTTACTCATAATAGCTCCTATCTTGGCTTATTGATTGGAAGAAATAAAATCTAACTTCTTCTTCTTGTCAAAATTTTTATACTTAGGATCAAATCTATCTCTGCTTTCTCTAAAAAATCTCCTTCGCTATATCACGCACATTTTTATAGCGCTCATGTTCGCTGTAGATACAGCCGCAATATTGCTGGCGGTACATACCATCAGCTTTGGAAAGGTCTATCCCTTCCTGCCAATATTGGCGAAAATCTTCGTAGTAAAAATCTACCTTGTATTCTTTGGCCAAAGCCTTTCCAATCTCTTTTATCATCTGATGATTTTGATATTTACTATAAAGCAAGGTTGTGCTAAAAGCGTCAAAATTGCCTTTTTTGGCAACAATTGCACAATATTTTAGGCGTTCGTAATAGCAGGAATAGCAGCGGGTTGATTCGCGAAAGGCTGAATTTCTCAGAAATTTTTCCAGATCATATTCAGCTTTTATGATCAGCGGTATCTCCGCTTTTGCTGCAAAGTTTTGAAGAGTTATCAATCGTTTGTTGTATTCCAAAAATGGATGAATATTATGATTGTACCAAAACCCGTGGATCTCCCAACCTGCAGCTTTCAGATGTTTTTGCGGAGCGATAAAGCAGGGCGCACAACAAATATGTACCAAGATTTTTTTCTTCATTATTTCCAATCTCCACTTACTACAAAGCCCTTGGCATCTACATTTCCATTATTATCATAAACTGCTTCAATCCTGGCATTATAAGTATTCTTCCAATAATTACCTTCTCCGAAAGTCTTGGAAGATGCAATAATTTTGAGGCGATCGTTAAAATACCATTCGATAAAATAATTTACTTCTTTTTCAGAGAGTAAAACACCGCCAGAATTAGAACTGGGTTGATTCGATTCTTCCCAGCCAGCGGGGGCAAAGCCTTCAAAAGAGCCGTCACCACCCCCCAGACTTAGTGGAGTGTGATAATGTGCCAATCCATAGCCCACCAACTCATTCATCCGTGCTATCATCATCTGCCGATGAATTGCTACATTTTGTTGATGGAACATATATATTCCTACCGAGATAGATACTCCCACTATCACGACGGAAAGTACAATCAGCAAAATTTGTGTTAAACCCATATTAAGATGAGCCGGGCACAGCAGCCCGGCTGAAGTTTAGCAACTGCTAAAACTCTTTTAAGAGGTTGGATGCGATAATATTACGTTGAACTTGATTGGTACCTTCATAGATCTGAGTAATTTTGGCGTCACGCATCATCTTTTCTACAGGATACTCTTTCATATAGCCATATCCGCCTAATATTTGGATAGCATCGACAGTAACCTTCATCGCTACGTCAGAGGCAAAGACTTTGCACATGGCAGATTCTTTGGCATATTTTTTGGCTCCGCCATCGATCATTCGGGCAGTGCTGATCACCAAAGCCCGGGCTGCCTCGATCTGAGTAGCCATATCTGCCAGCATATGCTGAATAGCTTGGAAAGAGGAGATAGGTTTGCCAAATTGATGTCTCTCTTTGGAATAGCGAGCTGCTTCTTCATAAGCGCCCTGTGCTATACCAATAGCTTGCGAGCCTACCATCGGGCGGGATTTATCAAATGTTTTCATGGCAATCATAAAGCCTTTGCCTTCCCGACCTACCAAGTTTTCTTGGGGTATGCGGCAATTATCAAAAATTAGTTCTCTGGTAGCGGATCCACGAATACCCATTTTGTCTTCTTTTTTGCCAAAAGTAAATCCGGGAGTACCTTTTTCTACGATGAAGCAAGAGCAGCCCCGCGCGCCTTTGGACTTATCTGTCATGGCAAAAACAGTATAAATATCTGCTTCTCCACCATTTGTTATCCACTGTTTGGTTCCATTTAGAACATAAGAATCACCATCTTTATCGGCAGTAGTTTCCAAGGCTCCGGCATCAGAGCCGGCATTTGCTTCAGTCAAGGCGAAAGCTGCCAATTTTTCTCCGTTGGCAATCTGGGTAAGATATTTTTGTTTCTGTTCTTCAGATCCACTGATCAGGATGGGATATAAGCCCAGACCTGTAGCTCCAAAAGCTAGCCCGATTCCACCACATACTCTACTCAGCTCTTCAGTTACAATCGCCAAATCTTCCACTGTTCCGCTAATGCCATCATACTCTTCCGGGATCAATACGGCAAAGAGATCGGTTTGCTTAAATATTTCCACGATCTCCCAGGGAAAAGAGTTTTCCTCATCATATTTTGCTCGCACGGGCTTAATCTTCTCTTCAGCGACCTTTCTGGCGATTTCTCTGATCTCCAGTTGATCTTCAGATAAAAAATAGTTCATATATCCTCCAAGATTTTTTCTATTATTTTAGTTTTTTGATTTGATATCAATTCTTACCCCTTCCTATTTCGTCAAGCTAAAACATCTTTCAATAGAGGACTTAATACATGACCTGAAGTCTTTCTGAATAATATTCATTTATGGTTGGTTGCTGTTTTAGAGTAGATTGTAGGGATCAATATCGTAGGTCTGTTGAATATTCCCGCCCAGAATAAGATTTTGCCGCAAAAAATTCATCGCTTTGGAAAGCACTGGAGCAGAAGCAGCTTTTAGCACTAGATGATAGCGATATTTGTTCTGAAGCTTGGTCATTGGAGCGGGAGTAGGTCCCAAAACATAGAGTTGTTTGGGTTTGATAAGATTGCGCAATTGAGTAATAATCTCGCTGTTTTTCTTTAGTTGGTCTATCAAAAACCGTTCATTTTTATCGCTGGAAAAAATGACTCTACCAATGCGATAAGCCGGAGGATAATTCAATTCTGTGCGCAGTTGTAGCTCAATTTTAGAAAAATTTTCAAAATCTTGCTTCATGCCATTGACAATAGCATAGTGCTGCGGATTATAAGTTTGGATAATTACCTCTCCCGGTTTTTCACCCCTTCCACATCTGCCAGCTACTTGAGTGATAAGCTGAAAAGTTTTCTCTGCCGCCCGAAAATCGGGAAAGCTCAGCCCTATATCTGCCGAGACCACTCCCACCAAAGTCACATTGGGAAAATCAAGGCCTTTGGCGATCATCTGAGTACCCAGCAAAATATCTACATGCCCATTGCGCATTCTTTCAAACATCGAATCGTAGCTATCCTTTTTATGGGCTGTATCAGAATCCATCCGCAAAATTCGGGCAGTAGGAAATCTCTGCTCGATGATTTTTTCTAGTTGCTGCGTACCAGCTGAGCCAAAATTGAAAACGTAACTGCCACAATCAGGGCATTTTCTAGGCAGATTTATTTTATTGCCACAATAATGACAAATCAGCTCTTTATTAAGGCTATGATATTTTAGGCTGATATCACAATTTGGACATTCAAAAAGTTTGCCACAAGTTACACACTGCACAAATGAGGAGTGTCCTCGTCGGTTTTGCAACAAGATAATTTGCTCTTTCCTCTCCATCTTTTCCATTATTTTAGCTGCCAGTTCTTGGCTTATCATCTCTTTATGATCTGTCTCATGCCGCATATCGATAATTTTGGCAGTGGGTAAATTTACTTTGACAGGGCGTTTTGTCAGCTTCAATAATTGGTAACGCTGCTTCTGAGCATTTGCCCAACTTTCCAGTGAGGGTGTGGCAGAGCCCAGAATGATTGTTGCTGCAGCCAGCTTGGCTCTTACTACTGCCACATCTCGCCCGTTATAGCGTGGATTACTATCTTGTTTATAGCTGTTTTCATGCTCTTCATCCACTATCACGATTCCCAGATTTTCCAAAGGTGCAAAGATAGCGCTGCGAGCCCCAATCACAATTTTACTGCTACCTGATTTTATCTTTTTCCAAGCTTGCCAACGCTCTCTATCGTTTAGATGGCTATGTAAAATAGCGATCTCTTCATCAAAAGCATTGAAAAAACGCTCTTCCATTTGCGGAGTCAAAGCTATTTCCGGCACTAGCATCAGAGCAGTTTTCCCACTAGCCCGAACTTTTTTTATCGCCTCTATGTAGACTTCTGTTTTGCCACTGCCAGTAATGCCATAAAGCAAAAAAGCTTTGAACTTAGCATCAGTAACAGCCTGATGGATTTCCGCAATCGCAGCTAATTGTTCGCTATTCAGCTCAATATCTTTGGGCGCCTGAATCCGTTCTGAATTTATGGGCTGGCTTCTTACTTCGCGCGGCTCCAAATGCAATAATCCCTTATTGCGTAGAGCTTTTACAATGGAATAACTAAATTGTCTGGCAATATTGGCCAAAGGAAATTCTTGACCCAAACCGCAAATATATTGATAAGCTTCCTCTTGCTTGGCTGTAAGTTTGGGCAACTCTTCTATTTTGGATAAAATTACGAAATTAGCGATCTTTTTTTTGATCTTATTATCGAAGAGTCGCTTTATCTCGACAATCTCTTTCTCTTCCAGATACTCTAACCAATCATGAAATTGGGTAGCAGGCAGCTGTAAGTTTGCTTTTACTTCGTCGATGTTCTGCCAAGTCAATTTACTCAAATTTTTTATTATTAGCTCAGGAATTCCATCAGATTCTGGGATAACTTTTTGTTCGATCAGACGAATTTGCTGCTGCAATTGCACATTGAAAGCAGAAGGTAACATTGCAGCCAAGGTCATGCCCAAGCTACATTGATAATATTTGCTGATCCAAGCAGCCAGCTTCAGCAATGAAGCGTCAATTTTGGCCTTTTCATCAACAACTTCTAATATTTTTTTATATCGTATTTTGGGATCCAGTTCTACACATTTGCCCCAGACAATCCCAGTCAGAGGTCGGTTTGCAAGCAAAACCAATACCCTACAACCCTGATTTATCTTGTACTCAGATTTATAGGTAAATAGTTGATTGGGCTTAACCGGTAGAGCTATTTCGTAGTATTGCATAAAATTCTCAACTTTTTTTTATTCTTCTGCTTAATGTTTTCAGAAGCAAAATTGTTGCCTCTGAAATTAGTCCCCCATAAAAAAAGCCCTTCCGAAAGAAGGGCTTCATTTATAAACTTCTATTTGTAGAATGTCATACTAAAGCTATATCCTACAGGTTTTTCAACTTTAATAGTCCAATTCATGATAATCTGCTTTGCCTTCTGCAGGAAAGAATCGGAGAAATAGCTGCCCTCAGCTACTTCAATATCAACTGCTTCTACAGAATTATTACTATCGATTATCAAATTAAATTTGAGAGTACCGTACATATCCATCATCATTGTTTCTGAGGTGAAAAGTTTGGTTATCTGAGGCTTGTAAGCATTGACAATCTGCTGAATATTAGCAAATTCAGTTTTTTCTGCAGCTGATTGTTCTTGCAACTCAATACTACCTTCCTGAACCATTTTGATTCCGGCATATTTTTTCCTGATTTCCTGAAATTGAGCTTTACTGGTCACTTTAGTAGTTTTGTAGTTCGCAATATCACCACCAAGGCTAGCCATATCTACTTCTTCAAAACCCCCGCTACCACCGAGATCTAAGCCGTCTAAACCACCTAAGCCGCCCAATCCTTCCTCAGCCGAATCCAGATCAAAGCCACCACCGGCCATATCAAGCTCGCCGGCACCTCGTTTTACCTTGCTGCTAGCACCATCACCAGGGCCAGAAGCGACAATTTCTCCTACCTGGGTAACTTCTAAGAGTTCTCCTTCAAAAGAATCTGTACCTTCTCCACCTTCAAGGCCACCAAACTCTAAGCCAAACTCAGCTGCAAATTCGGCAGAAGTCATTTCTGCTGCCTCTTCCACAACTTGCTGAGCTTCCTCTTCGCTCTCCTGCTTCCGAGTTTGCACCGGTTCTTCTACTTCAGCTACTTCAGGCACAACGTCTGTTTCTACTCTGGTTGCAGTGTCTTGAATTCTCTGAAACCTCTCGCTGAAAGAGATCTCTTCTGGCGGGACATAGGTTAGCTCTCCGATAAATAAACCAATCGCTGTAATTAGTAAGCCCAAAATGATAAAGATTCTGGTAAACCTCTCTTCATCTGAAGGTTTGGGAGTTTTGGCAAATTGTTTGTGTATTGCCAAATGTTCCTGTTTGGGAACAAGTTTATAAGGTTCCTTAAAGAAGTATTGAACACTCCAGTCATTGGGAAATTCGATTATCCCTTCGCTGGCAGCATCTAAAACCAAAGCATTACCTTGCAGTAAATTTTCTTTCTTCAGCTCTTCTTTTGATAATTCTCTGCCATTTTTATTGACCTTCACCTGCATCCCTTCTTGCAAAAAGAGCTTAAATTTGGAGCCAGTTTTTGCTAAGAATTTATACTTTCCGGGGAATTTCTTATCGTCTATCTGCCAAAACAGATGCTTGTTTTTACCAAGATAGAAAGAGGAATTAAAATCTCTTTCATGACGCACAGTGTCGAGATACTTGCCTTTATAGTTAAGCTGAAGATTTAGTATTTTTTTTGCCATAGTATTCTCCCTTAAAACCCACTTGTGCCCAATACTTCTTCTCTGCTATCTGTTTTTATAGAGGAAAAATAGATATTGGCAAAAGAGGCATTGGCACTAAACTTGATAAATTCGGTAATCACAGAACACTGCAATTCTTTATCAGCTTGAATCAGCAAACAGGGCACACCACCCGAGTTTCGAATAGATTCGGATTCTACTTGCAAAAAACCCAGTAATGTTTGCCTAATCTGAGCATTTTGCTCAAAGTCTTCCAGCGTTCCCACATAGTCATTCTCTGATCCATACAAAACTTTCGATTGCTGGATGCTACCATCAGCAATTTCCTTGTTGGGATAAAGTTTGATCGAAACAGCCTGTCCGCTTTCTATCAGGACTTCTTTACCAAACAATTTACCAAACTCCAGTGCAATGTTTCGAACCGAGAGCGTTTCAATTCC
>JAWOEN010000215.1:0-24673 GCA_046482725.1 Cloacimonadales bacterium (SeqCode) | reverse complement strand
GTGGAAAAGTTCAAGCAGGAAAATATCGTGGGTCATGTTACCCTGGTCACAGGAGAACGCTCGGAATTGGCAGATCTAGCTGCTAAATTCTTCTAATAATTATGTCAAAAGATCGTAGCTGTACTGAGTTAAACTTGGCGAACTATCGCCACAATATGGCGCAACTTCGCAATTTTCTGCCTGCCAATCAGCAGATCATGCAGATTGTGAAAGCTGATGCTTATGGACATGGAGCCTATCAGATAGCGCAAGAAGCTCAGCAACTTGGCATCCGCTTTTTGGGTGTTGCCAATGCTGATGAAGGTATGTTGCTACGCTATCAAGGCATCAAAATGCCGATTCTGATTTTATCTCCCAGCCTGAGCGAAGAGATTCCTCACATCCTCAAATATCAGCTGATCCCAACTATTTCGGCTTGGGATTTTGCCAAAGAGCTAAATTCCCAAGCTGAAAAAAAAGTGCAAGTGCAGATCAATATCGATAGCGGAATGGGACGAAGCGGCTTTTCTACCGAGGAGATCTCCCAGATCAATGCTATTCACTCCAAGCTGCAAAATCTCGAGATATCAGGTGTTTTCTCACATTATGCGGCCAGCGAAAGTGATCCTGATTATTCGCAAAATCAGCAGGATATATTCGAGCAGATATTACCCAAACTAGATTTTAAGCCTGAGTATATCCACATTGCCAACAGCAGCGCTGTGCTTACCACTTTGCCTGGCAAGAGTAATTTGGTGCGCATCGGCTTGCTTTCTTACGGTGTCTATACCAATGAAAAGCTCAGAGATAAAATCGACCTTCTGCCGGTCATGAATTTTAAAACAACGATTAGCCAGATAAAAACAGCTCACCAAAATCAATCGATCGGCTACAACCAAACCTATATTGCCCCGCGCGAGATGACCTATGCTATCTTGCCGGTGGGTTATGCTGATGGCTATGACTTTCTGCTATCAAATCGTGGCAAAGCACTTATCAACGGACAGTTGGTGCCGGTTATCGGCAAAATCAGCATGGATATGACAGCGCTTGACATTACTGGTGTGGACTGCCAAGTGGGAACAGAAGTGAGCTTGCTGGGAGCTCAACATCCCGCGATCCGAGCCGAAAAAATTGCTGCTTCCTATCAGGGCTCTGCCTACGAATTGCTCTGTCAGATCGGGCGCCGCGCCAAACGCTATTTTCACAATAATGGCGATATTATCGATTCATCGCCTTTGATGCGCCGCGATTTTTTTTCGGGTGATTTTAGCGATAACAAACTGAATAATATTATCGAAAGTGCTATCCAAGAAAGGATGCAAAGCAAGCAAATGGCCGAGCTGCTTTATTCGGAAGTGCTGAAAAAATATTTTATCGCCAGCGATAATGATATCCACTATCGTAAAAACTTTTATCACTCGATTTATCTGGAAAATAGTCCGGAACATGCCGATTATTTTCAGGTGAAAACAGAATTACGCTTTTCCAAGAAATTGATGAACGATTATTTTTTGGTTGCTTGTGCCAATAGTGAAAAGAATTTGGAAAAATACTTCAAGCGCAATGAGGTGGAATATCGTTGGCTTTTGGATGAAAAAATCGCTTTAAACGAGAATTCTTTTCAGGTAACCGAGGTGCAGATAAATGGGAAAAAATTGCAGCATGAAATGCAGGAGAAAGAAAATTGTTTGGAAATCTGTTGTAGCGCACCGGAACTGCAAAATCTATTGGGGCAGGAAGTAGAATTTTCTATCTCAACCCAAACTCTTTATCCCAAAAATTCCAAGCAACTGGCTGTCTATCTGATCGAAATGACCAAAGCGGTTGAAATCTCCTTAATCTATCCTGCTATCGAAAACGAAGTGGAAGCTGTATCAATTTTTTCCGGAAAAACCAAATTTCCGCAAGTGGTACGTGATAAGCAGAAGATCACGATCAGCAGCGCCGGAGAATGGGTTTTCCCCACTAGTGGTGTGGTTTTTATATTATAGAAAAACTTATACTATATCCGCGATAGCATCCGCTGCCACAGCCGCACTACTCCAGGCAATCTGCAGATTAAATCCTCCGGTATAAGCATCCACATCCAATAACTCTCCGATTATAAAAAGGTTTTTCACCAATTTTGATTGCATGCTTTGGGGATCGATCTCTTGTACATCTACCCCACCTGAGGTGATAATAGCTTCTTTGATCGAACGGAAACGTTCTAATGGTATTTCCAAGTTTTTCATGATCTGACCCAAATTTAAACGCTCGCTTTTGCTGATCTGCCCCATTTGCTTTTCCGGAGACAAATCTGCCAAAGCACAAATCACAGGGATTAACTTTCGGGGCAGCAGATTTTTCAAAACGTTTTCCACTTTTTTGCGAGGTGCAGCAGCGATTTCCCGCAAGATTCTTTCATCCAATTTTTGCGCCGATAGTGCCGGTTTCAGATCTAGCCTGAGAAGATGTTGATCCAATTGACGCAGATGGCTGCTGGCTGATAAAATGATCGGACCGCTTAACCCAAAATGAGTAAACAGTAGCTCCCCAAAATCCTGATATACTACTTTAGATGTTTTATCATATATCTTTATTTCACAGTTCTTTAGAGCTAGCCCTTGCAGATCTGTTACCGCTGTTTTATTATCGGAAAATTTAGCAGCTACAATCGGCACCAAAGAGGGAACCAATTTGGTAATATGATGTCCCAAATCTGCGGCAAAAGTATAGCCATCGCCGCTAGAGCCGGTGGTCGGATATGATTTTCCTCCCGTAGCTAAAACTAGATTTTTACAGAGATAGCTGCTACCATCTGCACAAGCTATTGCAAATTTATCAGCAACTTTCTTGATCTTTTCCACTTGCTGCTGCTCTAGCTTCACACCATTTTTGAGTGCAGTATTCTGCAGAATATCAACTACTTGCCGCGCAGAATCTGATGCGGGAAAAACGCGATTACCTCTTTCCACTTTTGTCTGCAAGCCCAGAGCATTGAACCAATAGATGGTTTGAAAAGCATCAAAATGATAGAAGGCGTTGGTCATAAATTTTCCATTGACCGGTGTATTGGCAATCAGTTCTCGTACTTCGCAATAGTTTGTGATATTGCAGCGGCCTTTGCCGGTGATTAATAATTTTTTACCCAATTGTTTATTCTTTTCCAAGATTGTTACCTCGCGTCCCTGCTCCGCCAAGCGCGAAGCGCAAAACAAGCCGGCAGCTCCAGCCCCGATAATGACTGTATCTCTGATATTTTGTTGCATCAACCGATCCTTTCAATTTTATTTATTATTGTAGTAAAAGCAGATTTGTCGTGATTTTTTGCAAGTAGTTTCTTATAAAAAATTATGATTGCCAATTTCGCTCTGCTCTGGATTTTTGCAAAAAAAATATCAGGAATTTTATATGGATGAAAATAAAGAGATACGGCGTGTAACAATTTGGGGTTTAGCTCTAAATCTATTTATCTCCGTTGTAAAATTTATCGTTGGTTGGCTGGGCAATAGTCAAGCTGTGATCGCTGATGCAGTACACAGCTTTTCAGATTGTTCTACCGACATAGTAATACTTTGTGGAGTGAAGTTTTGGAATGCTCCTCCCGACGAATCTCATCCTTATGGTCATAAAAAAATTGAATCAGTGCTGACCATTTTGATCGGGCTTATTTTGTTCTTTACTGCGCTGGGAATTGGCTATCATGCCATTGCCACCATCTCCAAAATAGATACTAGATCTATTCAGTATTTTACTTTGGTGGGTCCAATTTTATCACTAATTTTCAAAGAAATTTTATTTCACAAAACCTACAAAATTGGCGTGAGGCTAAATTCTTCTGCTGTAAAGGCCAATGCCTGGCATCACCGCACAGATGCGCTCTCTTCCATTCCGGTTCTGCTAGCTGTCATCGCTTCACTGATAAATCCCAAGCTGATCTATCTGGATAATATCGGCGCTATCATCGTAGCTGCCTTTATCATCAAATTGGCGATCGATATTATTTTCCAAAATTTAAATGAGTTGGTCGATCGAGCTGTAGAACAAGAAAAAATGGCTGAAATAGCTGAAGTTATCGAAGCTCATTCCCAAGTTTTGGGCTACCACAAAATCCGTTCTCGTAAACTGGGCAGCAGTGTCTATCTGGATCTACATCTGGAAGTAGATGGTAAGATGTCAGTAACTGAAGGTCACGAAATAGCTTCTGAAGTGAAATATGCCCTGCTGGAAAATTGTCCTAAAATTATTGATGTAGTCGTACATCTGGAACCCAAGATCGATAAAAACTAGCCAGCTTACATTAATTAGACAGAAAATTATTTGACCGAATCACTAATAATCGAAAAGTGACTTTTGAAAACTACGGAGGTAAAATATTATGCATCAGCAAGATAGATTCACCCAGAGATTCTTTCTGGGATTTTACCAGTTTAGCTTACTCCCTGCGGGGAGATTAGCTAAAAATCATTAATAGGGATTAGCCCAAATAGAGATGTTATAGAACTTTAAGAAAATAAAAACGATGATAGATTTAGGAGATTAGAATGGAATATCCTTTCGAAGAGATAGAAAAAAAGTGGCAAAAAATCTGGGATGACGAGCGCGTCTTTAAGGCTCACAACAATCCCACTCAACCCAAATATTATGTACTCTCCATGTTTCCATATCCCTCGGGCGCGTTGCATATGGGACATGTTTCCAATTATAGTATTGGAGATGCGATTAGCCGCCTGAAATTGATGGAAGGCTACAATGTGATGCAGCCCATGGGGTATGATGCTTTTGGCATGCCGGCAGAAAATTTTGCGATCCAACACAATTCGCATCCCCGCCTCACCACTGAAGAAAACATAGCGATTATGAAAAAGCAATTTGATAGCATCGGATTTGGCTTTGATTGGGAGCGGGAAGTTAGTACTTGTCGCCCGGAATATTATCGTTGGGGTCAATGGTTTTTCAAGCGCATGTACGAAAAAGGCTTGGCTTACAAACGCTCATCATTTGTCAATTGGTGCGATGATTGCCAAACTGTGCTGGCCAACGAACAGGTGGAAGATGGCACTTGTTGGCGTTGTGATAATGTGGTAAGACAGAAAGAATTGGAACAGTGGTTTTTCCGCATCACAGATTATGCTGAAGAGCTTTTGGATTTTTCCGGTGTGATCGATTGGCCGGAGCGCGTGAAGACTATGCAGACCAATTGGATCGGCCGCAGTGAAGGCACGGAAATTTGGTTTAGATTGGAAGAAAGCGACGAGAAATTGCCGGTATTTACCACTCGCCCCGACACGATTTTTGGCTGTACCTTTATGGCACTGCCGCCCGAGCATCCCCTGGTTACACGGTGGCTGCAAGCAGAAGCGGCTGACAGTGAATTGGCAAAATTTTGTGATAAAGTGATGAATGAAGATAATATCACACGCACCAGCGAAGAGACCATCAAGGAAGGAATCTTTACCGGACATTACGCGATAAATCCGGTCAATGGCGAAAAAGTTCAGATCTGGATCACCAATTATGTGCTGATGGACTATGGTACTGGCGCTGTGATGGCTGTGCCCACCCACGATCAACGCGATTTTGAATTTGCCAAAAAATATGATATCCCTATGAAAGTAGTAATCCAAAATCCCGATGCAAAACTAATTTTGTCTGAGATGAGAGAAGCCTACACTGAGCCCGGGATATTGGTAAATTCAGAAAAATTTGATGGAATGGATAGTGTGGAATCCAAAGCTAAAATCTCTGATTGGATGCAGCAAAATAAGCTGGGAGAAACTACTACTACCTATCGTTTGCGTGATTGGGGTGTCTCGCGTCAGAGATATTGGGGCAATCCCATCCCTCTGGTTTATTGTGAAAAATGCGGTGAAGTGCTGATACCTGATGCCGATTTGCCGGTAGAACTTCCGGAAAATGTGCAATTGGGTAAAACCACCCAAAATCCTCTGCTTTCGGTAGATGATTGGGTAAATACTACCTGCCCCAAATGCGGCGGACCTGCCAAACGTGAAACTGATACGATGGACACTTTTGTCGACAGCTCCTGGTATTTTGCGCGGTATACAGATGCAGAAAACACTGAAAAACCTTTTGCTAGTGATAATGCCAATTATTGGCTGCCGGTAGATCAATACATTGGCGGTATCGAACACGCTTGCATGCACTTGCTCTATGCTAGATTTTTCCATAAATTTATGCGTGATCTGGGAATGGTAAATAGTGATGAACCATTTGCCAGATTGCTGACTCAAGGCATGGTTACCAAAGATGGAGCCAAGATGAGTAAATCCAAAGGAAATGTGGTAGATCCTCAATACATTATCGATCGCTACGGCTCTGATACGGTCAGAACCTTCATGCTCTTTGCCTCTCCTCCCGAAAAAGATGTGGAGTGGAGCGATGAAGGCGTGAAAGGAGCTTTCCGCTTTCTCAATCGAGTTTGGAGATTATTTGAAGAAAATCTCGATTTGATCAAAGCAAATCGCCAACCACTGGCAGGCGAAATCTCGACAGAGATCAAAGAATTGCGCTTTAGCACTCATCATATGATCCAAAAAGTAGAAGCCGATATCGCTAATAAAATGCAGTTCAATACTGCTATTGCCTCGATTATGGAACACCTGAATAATCTCTCTGCTCTCAAAAATATTGCAGAGCTTAATGCGGCAGAGAAAGCTGTCTTTGCCGAAGCAGCTATCATGATTCCGCGTCTACTCTATCCTTTTGCTCCTCACGTTTGTGAAGAATTGTGGCAAAAACTTGGTAACGAAACTCTGATCCATGCAGCCGGAATTCCGCAATACAATCCCAAATTTCTGATAAAAGATGAAATTACTTATGTAGTGCAAATCATGGGAAAATTGCGCGGTAGTTTCGAGATCGGTGTGGATGCATCTCATGATGAGATCAAAGAGCAAGCTTTGCAACTGGAAAATGTGAAAAAACATCTGGAAGGTAAGAAAGTTCTGAAGATGATTGTTGTACCCAAAAAATTGGTCAGCATCGTCGCTAAATAGATAGTTAATTATCAAAAAAAATGAAATCAGGCAATCGGAAACGGTTGCCTTTTTTTTCTGCAAGTAGAATAAATACAATTGGCATACAGTGGGAATACAATTGGGATACAAAGACAATGTAAAATGAAAAATGTAAAATTTAAAATGAAGAAAAAATGTCCTGTCCTGGAAAAGAAGTGCAGCGGGCAAAAATGTAAAAATTTAGTATGCAGATTTCAGAATTCAGAGTTTAGAGTTCAGGAAGAGGAATGCGAGAGAATTCACGGTTCACCTCTACCTTAACCTTAATCTTAACCTCAATGCGCCAGTGGGCGCACAAGTACGCCTGCAGCTCGCCAGCTCGCATTCGGCGCCTAAACCTTAACCTTAACTTTAACCTCTGTCTCTACCTCTACCTTAGCCCCTAAAACCAATTATAACAAAAAAGCAGGACAACTTCTAAAAAAGTCATCCTGCTTTAATCTTTGGTGCAGAAGGGGGGATTCGAACCCCCACAAGCGTATTGCTCACTAGACCCTGAACCTAGCGTGTCTACCAATTCCACCACTTCTGCAAGTGGGTTTAATAAATTTTTGCTGGATTTTGCGTCAAGCTAATATTTTCTCTCTTTTGAGATTTTTTTTCTCTGCTCAATATAAATTTTTAGTTTGTTACTATTTAAAAGATTATCTGCCTAGCTTTCATTTTAAGAATTGACAAAATAACTTTTGCTTCAGAATGTAAGCCCAAATAAATTAGATTCGAGGAAAGTTATGTCATATTTGGTTTTAGCCAGAAAGTATCGTCCCCAGACGTTTCAGGAAGTCTACGCGCAAGATCATATTACGCAGATTCTCTCCAATACCATCGAGCTGGATCGGACGGCTCACGCTTATCTTTTTACAGGACCGCGCGGTGTCGGCAAAACTTCCATGGCGCGCATTTTTGCCAAAAGTTTAAATTGTTTGGAAGGCGGCCCCACTCCCACTCCCTGTAACGAATGTCTCAACTGCCAGGAAATTACCAACGGTACATCAGCCGACGTCATCGAAATCGATGGTGCCTCCAATACCGGGGTGGACGATATTCGGGGTCTGCAAAAGGAATTGATGTATTCTACCTCAAATTCCAACTACAAAATTTATATCATCGATGAAGTGCATATGCTATCCAAGAATGCTTTTAATGCACTGCTAAAGACTTTGGAAGAGCCACCTGAGAAAGTGATCTTTATATTTGCCACTACCGAGCCGCATAAAGTACTGCCTACCATTATCTCTCGTTGTCAGCGCTTCGATTTCAAATTGATCCCGATCGCTGCCATTATCGACAGACTCTCCAGTATTTGTCAACTGGATGAGATCGAAGCTGAGGAAGATGCGCTTTTTGTGATAGCCAAAAAAGCTGATGGCAGTATGCGCGATGCTATGTCGCTGATGGATCAGGTACTGGCTTATGGCAAAAATCAGATCAGTTTACAAGATGTCTTGGACATTTTTGGTATTGTGCACACGGAGATCTATAATGCTATCTTTGCAGCGATCGCAGAAAAAGATGCTACAGCTTTGCTCGAGCATCTGCATGAAATAATCGAAAAAGGCAATGATCTGCAAGAATTTCTGGGTGGCATGCTAGATTATGCCCGCAATATTTTGCTGCTGAAACTGGGAATAAAAGTGCGTGAGATCAGCACTACCTTTTTAGAAAAAATGCAACAAATCTCGGCGGAATTTGCAGAAGAACATCTACTCTATCTGATGAATCTTTTGGTGAAAATGAAAAGTGATATCAAAAACAGCTCCAATCCCATTCTGATCGCTGAGATGAATTTTATCAAATTGACCAAATTGGAAGGTATGACCTCGATCGATAGTTTGCTGCAGCAATTGCAAAATAATCCGGCTCCCGCTTTAGCGCATCCCAGCCAATCTCAGCCTTTGCAACCACTTCCCAGTAAAAAGCGAATTCCCACTACCCAAACCCAGCCTAACAGCCAACGGGAAGAACCCCAACCAAATATGGAGCCCAGCAATAATCTTCAAATCACCAAACTTACTCGCGATCTGCTCAATCAAGAATTTAAGCAATTAAAGAGTAAGATGATCAAAGATAAACCCTTTTTGGCAAATTATCTGGTTACCTGTAAACTAGATTCGATCCGCAACAATTTTGTCCATTTTTTCACAGAAAACAAAGTTGCTTACAGTCGGTTGGAAGGTGATAAAGAGTATCTTTCAGAACTCTTTAGTCAGCATTTTTCCAGCAAAATAAAAGTCGATTTTTCTTACAAAGAAGTAAAAAAAAAAAAGTAATAGCTCGTCCCAGTCTTGATCAAATCAAAGAGAATTCTCCTGACTTGGCAAAATTTATCGAGATCACTAAAACCGATATTGTATAAAAAAAAAGGCAGCCTGCGCTGCCTTTTTTTTCTACGATTATTTGTTAGAAATTATTCTGCCGGCATCATCTGCTCGAGCTGCATTTGTAAAGATTCAATTCTATCCAATTTCTCTTGTGAACCGGGCTCGATTTCTATCATTTTGGCAAAAACCAACTCTTCCAATTTCATCTGTTCTTCTTGGACAGATTTCTTTTGCATTGCTTCATCGATTAAGGGACGTAATTGATTATCCAAAGTTTGATACTGCTGCTGCAATTCTTGCAATTGCTCCTGATCCTCATTTTCCACTGCAGCCATAAAATCGCCTTCAATCTTGGCTTGCTGTTCTAAAATAGTTGCTGCTTCCGGATCGATTTCAATGATTTTCTCATCCAATAATTTCTGAAAGCTCTCATTCATTTCAGCTACTTCAGGATCTTCAAATACTTGCTGCTGTAAAGCTTGCAACTCTTGATTTAAAGTCATATATTCCTGATAAACTTGCTGCATTTCAGCATCGGGTTCTTGTGCACTTAGTACCGCAGCAGAAAACATAAAGATAACTGCCACCAAATAAGCTACGGTCTTTCTTAACATACTTCATTCTCCTTTTTTTATAATACATCTACAAACTATATATTTTGGTCATTAAGTCAACCTCAAAATTTATTACTATTCAAAATAGAAGCTGATCAGAGGCGCTTTATCAGATATTTTTTTAATCTAAGTATTGGCTGCAAGTTTGGAAAATAAATTCTCTTTTTAGCAATTCCGGAATGATAAGGCGCAAAGCTTCCACACTTTTTTGGCGATCACCCCGACCATCATGCATCACAATAATCCCACCCTGCTTAGATTTTTTTAGCACGTTTTCTACTATCTCAGCCACAGAGCGCGCCTTGAAATCTTTGCTGGGAATATTCCAAAGAAATATCTTTTTGTGCAATTTTGCTGCAATTATTGGTGTTAGTAAAAACATTCTGGTAAAAGGAGGGCGAAAATGAATCTTCCCGCTTACACCTAAATCTCTCAATAAATTATCTGTCTCGACGATTTCCCGGCGGATTTTGGTCGGACTCTTGAAGATCATGTTGAGATGATTCCAACCATGATTGCCGATCTCATGCCCTGCCGCCAACAAAGCTTCAATAATCTCAGGATGCTGAGCACTCTCTTTGCCGCAAACAAAAAAAGTTGCCGAAATCTGATATTTTTTCAAGATCTCAATAATCTCAGTTGTGTAGCGCGGATCAGGACCATCATCAAAAGTCAGCACTATGGTTTGGGGCTGGCGTCGGAAAAAGATTATCTCCGAAAACCACCAGATCGAGCCGCGGCTAAAATATTCCAGCGCAAAAACTAACGCCACTAGCAAAATGATTATTATCAGCATTATTCTCCATTTATATTGACTTTTAGTAATATTTTTAAAATCTTGTTTCAAAATTAGAAATAAAAAAATCAGGTCAAGAGATTTCCAAAAGATAAAAATTATGAATAAATTAAAAAAGAATAGAATAATCTATATATCCAAAATTGTGATCACACTACTGATCCTTTTTTTTATATTTAAAAATATCAGTGTGCACCAATTGCTTAGTAATTTCAAGCATATTGGATGGAACACGCTTTTGCTGCTATTACTCTCAACCTCTGCCAAATATTACATCCGGTTCTACAACTGGGGAAAATATCTCAAGATCAATCCTGATTATCAGCCTCAAAATAATGAAGTGTTAAAATCCACATTTATCGGCACAGCTCTACAATTTCTTCTACCTGGCGGCTATGGTACATTCGGCAAAATGTATTATGTGGAAAATGACAAGGGCGCCACTTTTGTCTCGGTGACTTTGGAAAAGTTTTTCCTCACTTGGACAAACTTGACTGCAGCAGCTTTTGCTTCGATCTTTTTTTTCAAACATTGGCCGTTTTATGCTCGCATCTCGATTTTTTCGCTGATGTTAATCTTGCCATTTTTGCTCTTTTTCGCTCAGAACTTTTTACAACACAGCAAGTATGAACGCTTCCTAGCTTATCTGAAAGCATATAAAAATATCACTCCTCGCATCATTGCTCTACAATTCATCTATCTTTTCATCACATTTTATCAATATCACCTCATCCTCAATACTTTCTCTCAAATCAGCTTTGCGCGCATTATCATCTCTACCCCGCTGGTAATCTTAGCCAATACGATTCCCATCTCCTACAGTGGATTAGGCTTGCGAGAAACATTCGCTTTGGAAGTCTTTTCGCGCTATGGTATTCCCTCGGAAGTTATCATCACCGCCACTCTTTCAGTCTTCTTCTTCAATTCTGTTTTGCCAGCCTTGGTCGGTTTAGGCATTATTTTGAAAGGAAGATTATAGATGGAAAGCTTATTTATTTTACTCTCTCTTTTTTACCTCTTCACTCTTTTTAGCTTTATCGTGGGCATCCTGCAACTCTCAGCTCGTCGAGATTCTGAGATCAAACCAATTTCTATCATTGTGGCAGCCCGCAATGAAGCAGCCAATATCTCAGCTCTGATCGATTCGATCTTAGTTCAGGATTATCCAAGCTCTGCTTTTGAACTGATCATAGCAGATGATCGCAGCAGCGATCACACAGCCGCAATTATCAGTAATTATTGCCAGCAACATGATTTTATCCGATTGGTTCAAATAGAGAGAGAAGACCCAAATTTACTTGGTAAAAAGGGAGCAATTGACGCTGCGATAAAAGTTGCTAATTATGAAATTCTGGCTTTCACCGATGCTGACTGTAAAGTGGGAAAAGGTTGGTTGAAACAGATCAATGCCCATTTTACAGATAAAACTGATTTTGTGGCCGGCTACTCGTACATCGATTTAGATCACAAATTTGCCAGCGGTTTAAAAAATCTGGAACGCGCGGCGATTTTCGCTGTTACCAGTGGTAGCTTTGGCAATAATTGGGCGTTGACTTGCGCCGCCGGTAATATGGCTTATCGCAAATCTATCTATCAAAAAATCGGCGGTTTCGACGAAACCGGCAAAATCCGCTCTGGTGATGATGATCTACTGCTGCAAAAAATGGGCAAACATCTGCGTCAGATGAATTTTATCTTCGAACAAGAGGCGATGGTTTATACTTCCAATGCCAATAATCTCCAGTCGCATCTGCAACGAGAAAGCAGACGCGCTTCCAAATGGCGCTATTATACCAAACCTATTAAAACTATCACCCTGCTGATTTTTCTCTACTACCTTTTATTAATTATCACACCAATATTAGCCATTTTTTCTCTCTTTCCTTGGCCTACCTTTCTCTTCTTTCTGCTTATGAAGCTTTGCTTTGAATTCGGCTTACTCGCACTCTTTCTTGGCAAAATAAAAGCCCTCAAGCAGCTTATCTATTTCCCACTCGCCGAATTGATCTATATTCCCTATTTCATCTATTTTGGATTACGAGGCACTTTTGGAAAATACAACTGGAAATAATTTGTTCTTAGAGATTCAGAAACAGCATCAGAAATTGCTGCAAGCTTTTGCCCAACAAAAGCAAAGCATCAACCGCTTGTGGAATATTGATCAGGAAACTGCTGAGTATCTTTTTAATTTCGTCATCAAACAGGCACCCCGCCGCATTTTGGAAGTGGGTACTTCCAACGGTTACTCTACCTTTTGGCTCTCTGCTGCCGGGCAACGCACTAGTACAATCGTAGAAACTATCGAAGTTGATGAAAAACGTTATCAGCTTGGTCAAAAAAACCTGCAGAATCTGCCCAATATTATTCAACATTTTGGTTTGGCCGAACAGGTTATTCCGCAACTGAAAGCAAAATATGATCTGATATTTTTGGATGCCGGAAAGATTGGTTATATCAAATATATCAAATTGCTTCTTCCCTACTTGAACCAAGAGGCTATTGTCATAGCCGACAATGTTATTTCGCATCAAAAGACAGTTCAGGAATATCTTGACTTTATCGATTCTCATCCGCATTTTGCCAACAGCTTGATCGAGATTGGCTCTGGTCTGATGCTTTCATACTACAATAAAAACAGGAAGTAATTATTATGAATAAACCCCTGATTATCGGGATTGCCGGCGGAACTGCTTCGGGTAAAACCTCCATCGCCAATGCTATCCGCCAAGAGTTCCAAACCAAATTGACCATTCTGCGCCACGATAATTATTACAAAAATTTTCAAGAGCTGGATTTTGCTGAGCGCTCAAACCTCAATTACGATCATCCCCACACTTATGAGACTTCTCTGCTGATCAAACACTTAAAAGCCTTGAAGCAAAATGTTCCCATCGAAACACCGATTTACAGTTTTGAAAAACATCTGCGCACCGAACGTACCAAAAAACTAATGCCCACCCCAATCGTGATCGTGGAAGGAATCTTGGTTTTTGAAAATAAAGATTTGCGCGAATTGATGGATATCAAAATCTTTGTCGATACAGCTCCCGATATCAGAGTTTTGCGCCGCATCGAACGAGATATGACCGAACGCCACAGATCTTTGCAGTCGGTAATGCAACAGTATCGGCAAACTGTCCGCCCCATGCACAACGAATTTGTCGAGCCTAGCAAAAGATTTGCCGATGTAATTATTCCACGCGGTGGTGCCAATCTGATCGGCATCGAAATGATCTTGGCTAGAATCAGAACAATTTTAGATTAATCCTTGCCAAATAATTTGGGTTTTCCAAATTTCTACAAAAAGGAGTTACTATGAAAAAGCATCTTATAATTTTTGCGCTAACAATTATTTTTGTCTCTGCCTTAACCGCCCAGAAATCTGATCAGGTAACCATCTATAATGATAATTTTTCCTTAATCCGGGCTCAGCTCGACCTGAAATTGCAAAAAGGTCTGCAAGATTATTTTTATGATAATATCCCTTCTACCATCGATGCTAAATCTGTGATTCTCTCTTCTGATCATAATGCACTGCAAATTGTAGCTCAAAATTATGAATTCGATCTGGCCAATGCCGAACAGATCATGCAAAAATATATTGGCGAAGAGGTGATCGTGCAAACTGAAGAAGATTACACTTTGCAGGGTGTTTTGCAATTTTCCCAAAGTTCTACCCTCGGTATTTTGGAAAATGATACTGAGAAATTAATTTTGATCAATCGCTCGTCAATCCGCAATATTACCTTGGCCAAACTTCCCGATAATTTCTATCTAAAACCTACTTTACGTTGGCAATTGGCTGCTCCCAAAACTGCCGATTATCAGGCAGAAATCAGCTATCTTTGTGATGGATTGTCTTGGGATGTAGATTATAATTGCGTCTGGAATCCTCAGCAAAAAAATCTTTTGCTCAATGCTTGGGTAACGATCAAAAATTATAGTGGCAAAGCCTTTGCTGACGTCAAATTGAAATTGATCGCGGGCGAGGTAAATCGGGTCAGAGATTATTATCAGGGACGAGGTTCTGAGCGTGGAGTCGATACGGTCGCCATGATGGCAAAATCTGCTCCCGAATTCTCTGAAAAAGCTTTTCATGATTTTCATCTCTACACTTTGGATCAAAATGTCTCGATTGCCAACAAACAGATCAAACAGCTGCAACTTTTTCCGATGAAAGATGTGGAAGCCGCTTCCAAATATGTCTATCGTACCCATGGCTCAAAAATCCAATCTATGATAGTTTTTCAGAATGATAAAAAATCTGGCTTGAATCTTCCGCTGCCAGCCGGTCGTCTCAAGATTTATCAGCAAGATGAAGCCGATGGCAGTTTGGAATTTATCGGCGAAGATAGCATCAATCATACTCCCACCAACGAAGAGGTCGAGGTTACCACAGGCAACGCTTTCGATCTTAGTGGCAAAACAGTGGTAATCGATAGCAAGCAGATAGATCGTCGTACGCGTCAACAAAAGCTCTCAGTTACGCTAAATAACCAAAGTAAAGAGACAAAACAGATCGAAGTGCTGCATTCGATTTCGGGAGATTGGGAAATTTTTGATAATAATATGGATTATGAGAAGTTATCTGCTTATCAAATCAAATTTATAGTAAACGTAAAAGCTGGTGCCGAATTGGAATTAGTTTGGACAGAAAGGATAAAAAATTAGGGAGGCGATAATGAATATTGAGTTGGAAAAATTTATCAAATTGGAAAGAAGTCTGCAAGCAGACTTACCTTTGGAAGAGAGTTTATCACGTATCATCAAAAACATTGATCAACAGATCACCTATCAAAGTTTGGGCATATTTCTCAAAGTTCCTCGCACTGAACTTTATCGGCTCAAGATCGGACGCAATATTAGTCACCAATTTTCCAAAGATACTATTTTTACCAAATCAGATCCTCTCATGGAGCAGCTAGCCGATCTGCAAAAAATTGAAGTCGATGAATTTGGTTTTTATAAATTTGAGCACGACTTCAAGCACATGATCATACTGCCGCTTTTTTATGATAAGACTATCTTTGGTTTTATCTTTGTCGATTCTCAGAAATTTTTCGATTCTGACCAGATAAAGATTTTGGAATTTTACTGCAGCTTTATCAGTTTTATCCTGAAAATCCATATCTTGGAAGATGATATTATCAATCATCAGGGAATTTATGAGGCAAATCAAATCTATGATTTCAAAGCTTTTATGCACAAAGCCAACAACTCTTTTGCCATTATGAAGCGTTATAACCGTGATTTTAGCATCATCGTTTTTGTTTTGGAAAATTATAAGCAATTGGTGAGAACCATTGGTGAAACCAAAATGGAGAACATTTTGCGAGATATTGGCAATTGCATCAAAAGCAATCTGCGTAATACTGATATTATCGCCAATATACATCAAAAATCTTTCGTCATCGCCTTGCCGGAAACATCTACGCCCAAAGCAGCTCTCACCATCAAGCGGATAGAAAAAAATCTGCAACCAATCTTAGAGGCGAATAAAATCTTACGTGGTTGGGGAATCTCAGAAAGCAATGAAGAGCTACCTACAATGAGCGATCTGCTAAAAGAAGCTCAAGGCAAAGCTTTGGAGGCTGTGAGAAAAGAAAAAACCATCCTCTATTAAAAAAGAGATCACATTCGACTAATCTGCTGCTGGCGATGCTCGGAGCATAATTGGCAATTGTAATCTTTGCAATATTCGAAATAGAGATTTAGAATGCCTTGCTGATGAATAGCCTTGGCAGATAAGCTACGTTTTTGGGATTCTTGCATAAATTTATGCATATGTTTTTCGATGTAGTTGCGTGGTAATTTATGATATTCTCGATAGATTTTTTCGATAACAGATTCCAGATTTTGATATCCCAATTTTTGGGCATAGAGCAGAGCCAAAGGGATAATGATGTTGATGGTTATCGTATCTATGCGCGTCTTCCCCAGCACATATCGATCTGGTAACAAATCATTTTCGATGCGGAAAATCTTATATAATCTTCGGTAAAACTCTTTGATATCGACTTGAGCGCTCCCAAAAGAGAAGAGCGAAATTAGTTTATTAAACAGAGAATTTGAGCCGGCCTGCCAAATCAATTCGCTAACTTGCAAAATCCTGATAACCGGATGATTTACCGGTCGTAAACGAAACAGATTCCAATCAATCTCTAAGCTCTCCGTAAAATATTGCTGCTGAGAATAGATGGTCAGCCATTTCTGAGCTATCTCACGTGGGATATTGGCGGGAATATGCTCTCGCAGTGAACTGCTGCAGATCATCAACGCCATGAATTCTTCTTTTTGCATTCCTTGTCGGCGCCAAAGTTTTATCTGATTGTAGCTGATAGTTCGAGCTAATTGTAACATCTGAAACTTATTTTTGTCATAACCCAGAGCTTCGAAAATTCCCTGATAACTCAATTGATCAAAATCGGAAAAAAGCAGTTCAGCCGAAAACCTTTTGATTTTTTTGTGCAATCTTTCCATCCCATTGCCAGCTAACAATTTGGCAGTTATCTCGGATGAGATCCCGGCAAAATAGAGACAAAATTCTGCTTTCGCCTCAAATTTCTTCCCTTGATATCTCTTCAGTAATTTGTTGATAGATTGATCTAAAAAGTTTACCAATTCCAAAATCTCGATTAACTCTCCAGCTTGATTGACGGTAAATTTATCTTGGGCTTTATTGTGCAAAACCACATGCAAGATCACACTATTAAAATTGCTATCTTCCTGATGTTTATGAGCTATCCAATCGTAAGTTTTCAGATGAATCTCCACATCTCCCCTTTTTAGCTCTCCCTCTATCTCTATCACAGCATCTTTGAAATCTGCCCCGCTGGCATTGTTCCAACGCCCGGGAAAGATTATCTTGATCTCTTTGCCGCTAGCTGTGATTAGATCTGGCTGTAGATGTTGAGCATCCCAAATGTGATAAATAAACTTTTCTGATATATTCATTTGTTCCCCCTTTGCTAAATGAAGAAAAATCAGGCGGCAGAAAAATGTAAAGAAAAAAAATGAGAAGTCTGACAACTTCTCATTCTAACTATGATATTTTATCAGATATTTTAATGTTATCAATCAAGCGCGTACTTTTTACATAAGCGGCCAAAATTATCCGGCTTTGTGCATCCACCTGCTCGAGCGGCAACAAAGTTTTAGCATCGACGATCTCGATATAATCAACTTTTGCCCCACTGCCGGAGATAATTCTATCAATCTCTGCAATCAGGACTTGGCTGTTGCACTGACCTGCAGCAAAGAGCTTTTGAGCGTGTTTCAGCGCTAGATGCAAGCTCAGAGCTTGCTTTCTGTCTTCTGGCAATATATATTTGTTGCGAGAACTTCTTGCCAAGCCGTCTGCTTCACGCACGATCGGACAACCGACTATTTGGGCTCTGAAATTGAGATCTTTCAGCATACGTTGCAAAACCGTCATCTGCTGAAAATCTTTTTCTCCCATAAAAATCAGATCGGGATTCACCAGATTTACCAATTTGGCCACGATCGTGCTCACTCCTCGAAAATGATCTGGACGCGATTTGCCACAAAGCCGAGTTGTCAAATCTTCCACATTGATCCAAGTTTTATAATTCTCCGGATAGATCTCTGCATCATTGGGCAAAAAAAGATAATCTACCTGCAGATCTTGCAGCAATTTCAGATCTCGTTGCAAATCTCGGGGATAGGTCTCTAGATCTTCTTCCGGAGCAAATTGGGAAGGATTTACATAAATGCTTACCACTACAATTGGACATGCTTGCTGGGCAGCTTGCACCAAGCTAAGATGCCCGGCATGCAGATAGCCCATGGTAGGCACAAAGCCTACTTGGTCGCTCCAATTGGCCGAGATCTGCTGCATCTCTGCCAATGATTTGATAATTTCTGGTTTAGCCATGGAAATGATATTTTAGGTTTTCATCATCTTCGATCACGATAACTGTAGCATCATGATCCTTGATCTCTTGCTCGGTCATACGGGCATAATTACAAATTATCACCTTATCGCCCAAGCTCACCTTACGCGCCGCAGCACCATTTACTCCGATGATTCCGCTGCCTGCTTCGCCTTCGATCACATAAGTGGAAAATCTGTTGCCGTTGCTGATATTATATATCTCTACTTTCTCATTCACCAGCATTCCACTGGCTTCAAGCAAGTTTTTATCGATCGAGATACTACCGACATAATTCAAATCTCGTTCGGTGATAGTAGCTCTATGTAGTTTTGATAAAAGCATTAATCTTTGCATTTTTTACCTCTGATTTTGATTTTAATCAAAAATTTTATCATAGAAAGAATTGTAAACGTTTTTATCTAGTTTTCTGTTAAATCTAAATTATAAGATTTCTTTGTTCCAGGTTTCAGCGGTAAGTCTACCTTTTTTCTCATCGACTGTGCTAAGCACCGCAAAACCAAGGGCAAAAAAGATCAGCACGGATAGTATAGCCCATCTTTGATCTCCGGTGATGCGGGCTACTTCTCCATAAACCAGAGGTCCGATAATCGAAGCGATCTTACCGGTAACAGAGTAGAAGCCAAAGAATTCTGCCATTTTACTATCGGGCGTAAGTAAGGCCAGCATGGTGCGGCTGCTCGATTGACTGGCGCCGATGGCGATTCCGGCCAACATTCCTACCAAATAGTACTGTTGGATAGTATTACTAAAAAAAGCAGCCAAGACTACTCCGACCCAAATCACGAGAGTTGTCATTATGGTTTTTTTCGCTCCCAAGCGATCAGTGATAAAACCAAAAATCAGAGAACCGATAATAGAAGTAAAATTGGCGATGATGAAATAGATTATCAGCTCTTTCTGAGTCATGCCAAAGCGAGTAGCTCCGTAGATTGCTCCAAAACTGATGACAATTATGATCCCATCATTATAGATCAGGTAGCTGATGATAAACTTGATAAGTTCTCGAAAATCTCTGATATTGGCAGCGGTATGGCTCAATCTCTGATAAGCGATTTTGAAATAATTAGCTCGTTTGGAAGTTCGGCTTACTTCGCGCAGCAACACAAAAGTGAAAATAGCAAACAAACCAAAAAAAGCAGCGATCGTAGGAAAAACCCAGCGCGTGAGATTATTGTGTACCAGCGGCAATACCAGCACCAAAGAAAGTAATCCGCCCATATAACCCACACCCCAGCCCAATCCGGAAATCTTGCCCAT
Organism: Cloacimonadales bacterium (SeqCode); assembly: GCA_046482725.1. Lineage (GTDB taxonomy): Bacteria > Cloacimonadota > Cloacimonadia > Cloacimonadales > TCS61 > DAOWES01. The sequence goes on along the minus strand of JAWOEN010000215.1, from coordinate 4,765 downwards.
GTTATCGCGAGAAGTAATCTCAGGTAGCAGAGCATTATAGAAGACATTGCCACTATTGAAGCCATAATTGGCGATGATAAAAAAGATCATGCCCATTCTAATATCTCCGGCTCGCACGAAATAGAGCAATCCGGTGAAAATGACTGTCAGATAGCAATTTATAAAGAGTAATTTTTTCTTGGAGCGGGAATAATCTGCGACTGCTCCCAAAATGGGTGATGAGATCGCAACCAAAAGCATCGAGATGCTAATAGCTCTGCCCCACAAGGCTGTGCCCAATTCACCCTGATTTACTACAACATTACGAAAATAGACACTGTAGACTACTGTAACTATGACAGTTACAAAAGCGGAATTGGCAAAATCATACATGACCCAGCCAAAAATACTTTTACTGTTTTTCATCTAGACATTTCTCCAAATCTATTGTTGGCAAAGCAAAATCTCGATACAACTCACGATTGGGAGTCGCAATAAATATCTGATGCTCTGCGCCTAAAAGTTGCATAATTTTGTGGGCGCGGATAGGGTCCAAATCTGCCAACACATCATCAAACATCAAAATGGGTGTCTCCTGATCATTTTTTTTGATCAGATCCGCCTGCACCAAGCGCGAAGTAATAGCCAATGATCTTTTCTGACCTTGCGAACCAAAATCTCGGGCTGAGCGCTCTTCGATCAGAAAGTTCAAATCATCCAGATGCGGACCGGCCAAAGTTCTCTGCAGCCGTATTTCTTCATTTTCTATACGCTCCAGATGTTCTGCATATTGCTCTGCTAGAGATGAATTTATATCAACCGGAAAAGAAAATTTGTAAGCTACTGAAAGCTGCTCGCGCTCTCCACTCACAAAGAGATATTTCTCACAAAGATTGGGAATAAAATCATCCAGAAATCGCAAACGCTGCTCGATGATCGCCGCACCTGTTTTTACCAAGCGCTGATCCCAAACTCTTTTTTCCTGAAAAGAAAACTTGCTCTTCAGAAGTGCATTGCGCTGCTTCAAGATGCGATAATAATGGCGATAATCTTCCAAATATTGATAAGATGTTTGCGCTATTGCCTGGTTCATAAAACGACGACGCTGAGCTGGAGCTCCACTGATTAATTCGATATCTTCCGGTGAAAAATATACCACCTTCACATATTGAAAAAGCTCACTGATTTTGGATAAGCGATTCTCATCAAGCTTGATAATCTTCTGCTTTTTATCAAAGGCTGCACTTATTTCTACTTTTTGCTCATGCAAAATATATTCGCCCACTAAACGAAAAAATGCTTTTGAAAATCCTACTAAATCAGAGTCTGAGGCTGATCTAATAGATTTACCAAAAGCACCATAGGCTATTGCCTCCAGCAAATTTGTTTTGCCGGTTCCGTTTTTGCCAAAGATTACAGCACCAGCTGCTTCAAAATCTAGTTTCAAACTGCTGATGTTGCGAAAGTGGTTTATTTCAAAGCTGCTAACTCTCAATTATTTTAACCGTAAAGGCATCAATAAAAATCTAGCCAGATACTTTGCTTCTTCCTCACTCGCTTCAGCTAAATTGAAAAAGAGAGCTGGTTCGTTGGATTTACCCATCTTGATCTCTACTTTATCAGTCTCGATGGTATTGAGGATTTGCGCCAAATAACGATAATTGAAAGCGATCACCAAAGGATCTCCTGAATAAGTAAAATCTTCGATTTTCTCACTGGCTTCACCCTCTTCACGCTTGGCAGAATCGATGGTCAAGACAGTTTCGGTCAGATCAAATTTCACCTTAAAAGTTTCTTCAGAAGCCAAAAGTGAAACACGCTTCACAGCTTCTTTCAAAGCGTTTTTGTTGATGACAAGTGTGTTGTGATTATTCAAAGGAATAGCTTTGGTATAATCGGGAAATTTACCTTCGATGATATGGCTAAAGATCGTATAATTCCCATAAGCAAACATTACCCGGTTAGATTCGATAATCACCCCGATCTCGGGAATATCTTCGCTGATAACTTTATCTAAAAAAAGTAAGCCTTTGGTGGGAATAATCTGTTCGATTTTTTCAGTTACGTTTGAGGGATTTTTCAAAGTAAATTCAGCTATTTTCTTGCCGTCGGTTGCCACCATCATCTGCTCGGCTTCATTCAATTTCCAATATATTCCTGTAAAGATCGGTCGATTGATTTCTGTGGAAACCGCAAAGTAAGTATTATCGATCATTTTCTTAAACATCTTGGCATCAAGCTTCATTACATTGGCCAGATCTTTTTGTGGAATCAGCGGGAACTGACTGGTCTCGGCACACAACAAGCTAAATTTTGAGCGTTCGCAATGGATTTTTAGAGATTCCTCATCGAGTACAAAATGAATAATCGCTCCGGGTAAGGAGTTAATGATTTCGTTGAGATTTCTTGCTGAAACAGCAATCTTACCACTTTCGGAGATATTGGCAGAAAATTCAACAACAACGGTAATTTCCAAGTCGGTTGCAGTAAATTTTAGCAAACTATTTTGTTCATCGGCTTCAATGAGATAATTTGTGAGAATCGGCATGGTATTCTTACTGGGAACTATATTATTGAGGTGTTGTATATTTGCCTGTAATTCTTTTTTTTCTATCGAAAATTTCATATTATCCTCTTTCTAATTTGGTTTTGATAAAAAGAAAAGCAAGAGTAAACGAATGAACTCTTGCTTCTCTTAATTTTACGAAACAATTACTTAACTGCTTCCTTCAGTTTTTTACCAGCTTTGAATACTGGAACGTTTCTAGCCGGGATTTTAATCTTGGCTTTTGTTTGAGGATTCACACCGGTACGCGCTTTTCTTTTGGTAACCTTGAATGTGCCAAAACCAACGAGCGAAACTTTGTCGCCTTTCTCAAGTGAAATGGTGATACCTTCGATAACTGAAGCTAATGCTAGATTAGCAGCCTTTTTAGTAATGTCTGCATCTTTTGCAATCTTACTAATTAAATCTTGTCTGTTCATGAATTTCCTCCTATTTTTTTTCATGTGCATCAAAACGATACGGAAATTAGGTTTCCCCTAAAATCCTGTCAATAAAAAAAATATCTGTAAATCCGCTTCTATAAAGGTTTTGCTCAATAAACAGACAAATAGAGAAAAAAAACAATGCCAGATGGGTATCCTTAAAGCATTGTCCAATAGATACTTATACGTCTTTTAAGCTTTTCTTCAGATTACTCTGAATAAACCTAAATTTAATAAAAATAATATCTTACAGCTACCAATATTTTTATCTGAAGAGCTGACTGAAGATCTTTTATTTTTTCTTAAAATATCAGATCCAGGGCAATCGAATATGAAAAATACTCGGCAATATCGTTGTAACTTTTTTTGGCATGTAGACTAATTCCGACATTTTTTAGCAACCCGATATAGAGTGAGCTCACCAAAGGGAAACTAAAATCTTTACTTGTCTCTTCCGGCAGAAGTGGCTGGGAATTGTTATATTCTTCTTTCAGGAAAAGCAAACCAATTCCGGTAGAAAGTGATAAACTGGAATAATTGCCAAAGCCAAAAGATCTTCCTAATTGCAAACTGACCTCATTGACAAAACTATCAGTAACTCGTTCCGAGATAAAATCAGATTCTGCTGCTTCTTGATAAAATAGATAGGAATAATTGAGTGCAATAATCGTTGTGGGGTTTTTTCCTACCAAACGAAAATCGTAAATCTCATGCTCGTTTTTTCCGATATCAGCTGTTCCGTAGCCGGCAGAGAAGATCAATCTATCTTGGGCTGATAGCAGCAGGGCTGTTGCTAAAAGCAGGCTAATCAAGAGCATCTTCTTCATTTTATCTTTTCCCGCAAGAGCTGGTAGACTTTGATTGATTGGGATTTTCCCTTCACCATAGCATCATCTACATATTCGCTGAGAAATCTATCTTCGATCAAGCTGTTGGTATTGTCGCTGATAATGATATTGTTTTCAGTTTTATAATTCCGCGTCAGTGCTTCTATGCGAGCGCCGGCATTCATATTATCACCGATCGCTGTATAATCGAAGATTTGCTCTGAGCCAAGATTACCCACAGTTACCGGACCAGAATTTATGCCAATGCCGATCTCAAAAATATCTTTACCTTCGCTTTGCCATTTTTTCTGCAATTCCTGCATTTTGTAACGCATCTCCAAAGCAGCTTTACAAGCCCAATAAGCGTGATCATCCATCTCCAGTGGTGCACCGAATAGTGCTACAATCTCATCTCCCACAAATTTATCGAGTGTACCGCGATTATTTTTGATCACTTCAACCATCGCTGTCAGATATTCCCGCAGCAGATCTACAGTCTCTTTGGGCGAGTGAGATTCGGTATATGAAGTAAAGGAGACAATATCGGAATACAAAACCGAGATATCTTTCAAGCTGCCCCCATACTCCAATTTTTTGGGATCGCTCAGCAATTCATCTACCAATTCCGGCGTAACTTCCATGATACAAGGTTTAATGGGTTTAACTAATATTAAGTTATCGTTAATATTATCGTTGAACAAACCCCTTATTGTTGTTTAACTTCTGTTGTTAATTTTATACACGGATCAAGCCCTGTTTAAGGGAAACCATAGTATCCTATTAACTTTGTGTGGTTAATTTTAACCATAATGACAGGGCGCTTTCACCCGACTTTTGGATCGTACGGAATAAAACACCTATTATGCAGGCTTCAGACAATATTTTTCTCAAATCACTTGGAGGGTATTGCTAAAATAATTTATATTTGCACTCGCTAAAGAAACGGGGGCATAGCTCAGTTGGCTAGAGCG
>JAWOEN010000016.1:0-13633 GCA_046482725.1 Cloacimonadales bacterium (SeqCode) | reverse complement strand
TGAAAGCTCAAAATTATCCAATAATTTGGGGAAATAACAGATTCCCAATTGTAAGCTGTCGGATGTAACAAAGGCTTGTTTATTTTCTTCATAAAATTTCAGCAGATCTGCTTCCTCAAATGTTATATCACTGATCAGCTCTTGCAATTCTGGCAGCACATCACTCATCTGCGGGATATATTCCGGGAAATAGAGAGTGGATTTGAAAATAATCACTCGCTCATCATGGCGTAAAACTCCGTTTTCCTCACCTTCAGCCAAACGCGCAGATATCAAGCGATCCTCAGCTTGACTGTTCTGAGTAGCCCTTTGATAGATCGCTACATTCTCAGTTTGCAATTTGTTGGATTTTATAATCTTCTCGAGTGCAGAGTCATCGTGCAAATTCTTTCTGATTTCTGCGCTGAGGTCTTGCTGATACTCTTCCAAACTTTTGCCGCTGAAAAAGGATGGTTTATCCAAGTATATTTTCTTCACAATGGTTGCTGCGGTGATGAATTTATCTATATTTGCGATAAAAATATCTTCATATTGTTGCTGATTTTTGATGCGTTCATCCTTGATATAAGCCGCCCAGACTTTATCTTTCAATTGATCCAAACTTGCCGGTTGGGGTGGGATAATCTCAGCAACTCGATAGATGAGAAAGCCTTGGGGAATGGCTGTGATCTGCGCAAAATCTTTTGGTTCATCTGCGAAGGCCTGCTGTATAATTTGAGGTGAGATTATGCCGGCAGCTTCGTCTCGTTGCAGATATCCGCTACTAAAGAGTGGACGATCGGCCAGCTGGTTTTGACGCAAGCGCAGCAGTAATTTTTCTGCTTCCTCTCGCGCTAGTCGAGCTGCTTCTTTTTCCAGCTCTATCACACTCAGGCTGTCAGCATTTACAGAATCAGCCAAAATATATTGCTGAGCAATATTAAGATAATCTGCCTTGGAAAAATAGTAAAAATCCAATTTTATCTTTGCGTCAGTTAAAATATTTTCTTGGTTATTTTCATAATATCGCCTTGCACCTTCTACCGAATAGTGGAGCGGAATATTTACCTTATCAATATCAATGATAGCATAGTTTATCTCGATCTGCCGATTTTCGATCAGAAATTTCTGATACAAATAATGATCGGTTAGATTATAATCTTTGATAATCAGCTCTTGCACTTTGGCCAAGAGCAGCTCGCGTTGCATTTCCGCTAGTATGCGCTTGCCACGATTGGTAAATTTGAAGTTTTCATATTTGGCCTGACTAAATTTTCCCTCGTCCATAAAATTGGGATGATTGCCCAATTGACTGTAAAAGTAGGCATCTACTTCATATTGATCAACATTGATCTCATTTTGCTCGGCATAATTTAATAGCAATGCCTCATTGATCAGTTCGTTGAGAGCGGCTTTTTTTAGTTCGCCATAAGTAGAATATTCGTCATCAAATTCCGCAATCTTACTTTGTAACATGCTTTCAGTGATCTCTCGATCTTCTACAGTGGCTACAACCAATGCCTGCAAACAGGCAAAAGAGAGCAAGATGCTGAGCAATATGATTATTTTTGTTTTCATCTATTTGTTGTCCTTCGTTTCAATATTTTTATTTAAGGCAAAATATATTCAGCTCAAAATGGTTCAAGGGTTTTTTCTTGGCAAGAGCGCTAAGAAGTGGAAATAGCTTAAAATATGATCATAAAAAAATAAAATTCTTTACACAGCGAGCCCTAAATAGAGCTTTTGAAAAAAAAATTGGAGAAATAATATGAAACATTCTACCAAAATAATTTTCTCAATATTCATTGTAATGCTATTGGCAATTAATCTAGCCGCCTTTGAACCGCACTTTATGTATGACCCGACAATTTCAGCGGATGGAGAATTTGTTTGCTTCAATTATCTCAATGATCTTTGGCTGGTATCTGCCAACGGCGGCACAGCCCAGAGGCTAACAGCTACCGAAGGCAGCGAATCCAATCCCGAATTTTCGCCTCAAGGCAAATATTTAGCTTATAATAGTAATAAAGATAGTTTTAATGGAATCTACCTGATGCCGGCTACTGGCGGGACAGCTAGCTTGATCTCGGCTGAAGGGTTTAGTTTTATGGATTGGTTTTCTGATGGCAAACATATCTTAGCCAGTAAGCGAAATTATCAGACAGGTACAGAATTTTATAAACTGGATCTGCAGGGGAATTATAGTTTATTGAGCAGTTGGGGTGGAGAATTTGCCAAATTGAGTTCGGATGATCAGAAGATAATTTTTTGTAAGCGTGGCTTACCATTTCGTGAAAAATATCGAGGTAGTGTAGATGGCGAAATCTGGGAGTATGATATTGCTGCCGCTCAATACAGTAGACTTACTGACAATGATTTTACCGAGCGTTATCCCATTTATGCGCCGGATGGTGAGACAATCTATTTCGCAGCAGCTGTTGAGGATAAATTTCAGATCTTTTCGATGCAGCGCCAAGATTTGGAGCAGAGAACACAACTGACCAATTTCCCCGTTTGGTCAGCTCGCGATTTTTCACTTTCCCAATCTGGAAAATTGATCTATGAATACTTTGATAAATTGCAGATTTATGATACCAAAACCGGCAAGAGCCAAGATTTGGAAATAAAAATTGCCCAAGATATGTTTACAGTACCGGATCAAATCGAGCAGGTGAAAAACAAGGCAGACAAATTTGCAGTTTCTGATGATGGAAAACTTCTGGTATTTTCCTACAAATACAATCTTTTTGCGATGCCAACAGAAGGGGGAGAGGTAAAGCAGATCACCTTTCAGCCACAAGTGGTGAACGATATTGTTATTTTGAACGATAGCAAAACTGTGCTGTACTCAGGTTTTGCTGATAAAACTTTTCAGCTCTTCAAATTCGATATCAGAAAACCTGAGCAGATCAAGACAGTAAAGTGGTCGCGTGATAAATATATCAGCAATCTGCAGCGATTGGATCAGCAGGTGGCAATAATGTATTCTGTGCCTGCAAGGCGCGGTCTGCTAGCAGTGGCAGATTCATTAGCAGAAAATATTCAGGAGATTGTGGCCGATGAATTTATCTTTTCCTATCCCACTCTAGATCAGCAAAAAGAATATCTGGCCTTTGTCGATCGTCAGCAAGGCATTTGGAGCAGTCGCATCTTTCTCTACGATCTGAAAAAAGAGAGCAAAGAGCTGCTCTATTTTAGCAATAAGGCTATGTATAATATCAAATTTGGTTTGGATAATAAGAGCTTGCTTTTTACTGAAGATGGTGAGATCAAAAGATTGGATCTTCAGGCGCGGGATGATTTTTATTTTGCAGAAGATCATTGGTCGGAGATCTTGGAAGACGAGCCTGTCGAAGCGCAGAAACCCGAACGCTTGTTGCTCGATCGGGAAGGGATCAGCCAGCGTGTCAAACCGATTATCGATCGCCAAGGTTGGAACTATATTCAGCAGGTGATCAGTGATTCTACCTTTTACTATATCAATCATGATGACGACAAAATTACGCTTTGGAGCAGCAACTATTCAGGAGAAAATCAGCAGAAGATATATAGCTTCAAGGGCAGAGCTGAAGATTTGGCTTTCAATGCTGAGCAAGATTGTTTTTACTTCACGCTATCCGAAGAGCTCTATAAATTGGATTTGAAAAAGAAAAAAGAACAGCTAGTCGCAAATGAATTTACCTACAGCTACAGTGAGAAGAAATTGAACGAGATGTTATTTGATCGGGTTTGGAGCGAATTTGGGCGCGGATTTTATGATCCTGCTATGCAAGGAGTGAATTGGTCTAAGCTCTACAAAAAATATGTACCCTATCTTGAAAAAACAACTTCTCTGCAGCATATTTCCAGCATAGTGGATGAGATGATCGGCGAAGTAAATGCTTCTCATACCGGGTTTTATCCCAGACGTGACAGTTCGCATCGCACTTATCCGCAGGCTGCTTTGGGCTTGGAGCTAGATTTCAGCAAAAATCCTAAGCGGGGCTTGGAAGTGAAAAAAGTTTACCACAAAAGTAAGCTGGCTAAACCGTTTGGCATCAAGCCGGGCGATCTTTTACTATCTATCGATGGGCAAGATGTTGCTGACGGTTTTGCAGAACTTTTGCGCAATAAAGTAGGGCAGAAGCTGAAATTGGTTTTTCAGACAGCTGAAGGCAAGCGCGAGGTGGAGATCAAAGGTTTATCCTCGCGTCAAAATTATCAGCTCTATTATGAAAATTGGGTGGCAGAACGAGAGCAACTGGTAGCTGAATTATCCGATGATAAACTGGGATACTTGCATATTCAGAGTATGAACTGGACAAGCTACAAAAAATTTGAGCAGGATCTTTTTGCCAAAAATTATGGTAAAGAAGCGCTGATTATCGATGTGCGCAATAATGGTGGCGGCAATATTCACGATCTCTTGATCGAAACTCTGACGCGTCAAACTTATGCTCTCAATAGTCATCGTGGCTATGATGCCTCGCTCTATGCCGGCCCGGCCAATACTTGGGAAAAACCGATGGTCTTGTTGATTAATCAGGAATCTTTTTCCGATGCTGAGATTTTCCCCAACCTGTTCAGCGAATTGGAGCTGGGCAAAGTGATCGGTATGCCGACCAGTGGTAGCGTTATCGGAACCAATCACTACAGATTTCGCGATGGCAGCAGTATGCGCATGCCCGGCCATGGCTGGTTTAGCAAAGATGGTGCCAATATGGAAGGCAGTGGGGCTGTGCCGGATATCTTTGTAGAACCCACGCCTCAGCAAATTATCGCAGATGACGATGTGCAGCTGAAGCGGGCTGTGCAGGAATTGCTGAATAGAGAGGATGAAGGAAAATAGTTCAGAATAAAAATCTATCTAACGCTATTCTTTGCGTTTGGCTTTGTCCAATTTGTTGTAAGCCATAGAAAGTGAGAGCGAAAATGTAGCATTTTTCTTGGCTTGCTGGGCTATTTTATCGGCCGCCCTGAGATTATCATGTTCCAGATAAAGATTGATCAATTCGGCATAACTTTGCCCATCATTAGGATGAAGTTCGATATTGCGCAGCAAAATATTTTCCGAGAGCTGATCTTTTCCTATTTTATTGGCTACGATGCCATAATTTATCAGGAAATTGGAAGAGCTGAAATTCAAGCGATCAGCTTTTTGAAATGCCAAAAATGCTTTCAGCCAATTTTGCTGATGAAAATAGGCCAAGCCTTTCAAGTATTGCAGATTGCCTTGCCGACCAAACCGCTTTTCCGCTTTCTCCATATAGTAGATTGCTGCCTTGTAATCTCGCTGAATAAAACTGAGCTCTGTAATAAAAATTAGTGGCATCTCGGAATGTTGAGGTAATTTGACGATCTCTTTCATCAAATCGATGCTCTGCTCGATCTTGCCCAATTTATAGTAGGCAAAAGCTTTGTTATAGGTAAGCTCAGGAAAATCTGTCTCGCAGAGATTGTATTGATCCAGAGCCAACCTGAATTCATCCAACATCAACAAGCAGTTGCCATTCTTAAATAGTATCCGCTCATCTTTGGGAGCTATCTTCAGCGCTTTCTGATAATTCTCGATCGCTTTTTTATGGAGCTCTTTTTTCATATAGAGATCGCCCAAAGCGATGTAGAGATCAAGTTCTTCCGGATAGTCCCGCGTACCATTTTCCAAGATTTCACGGGCTGAAAGCCAATTTGTCTTCATGGTCATTTTGGCTTGCCAGAGTAATTTTTTGGCTTTTTCCACTTTAGTTTTCCTCAAAAAGTTGTTCTAAAATATGCAAGATTTTTTCTATATCAGAGCTTTGGTTGATAGCTGCTCGGGCTGCGGCTCCACCTCGTAAGCCTTTGGTGTAGCTGCTCAGTTGAGTGCGCATCTCGGGGATAGCACGAGCTTCTCCTTTGAATTGCACTGCTAGCTGCAGATGCCTTGAAATGGTCGCGAATTTCTCCTGAAACGATATCGGTTGGACTTTGCCGGTTGCTTTATCTTGTTTGATCTCCTGAAAAATCCAAGGATTTCCCAGCGCTCCCCGACCGATCATCACACCATCACATCCTGTTTCAACCAGCATCTTCCGGGCATCGGCAGCCTTCCAAATATCTCCATTACCGATCACCGGCAGAGCTGTGGCTGCTTTCAATTGGCGCAAAAAATCCCAATTACTGCTGCCGGAAAACATCTGGCTGCGCGTGCGAGGATGTAAGATCAGTAGATCTGCTCCTGCTTCTGCCATCAGTAAGCCATACTGCAGATAGTTGATGCTCTGCAAATCCCAGCCGGCGCGAAATTTTACACTGAGCGGAATCTCAGTTGCTTGCAAGACTGCTTTTACCGCTTTTACTATCTCTGCGGCCAATTGGGGAGTTTGCATCAAAGCAGAGCCAGCTCCGCGTTTCACCACTTTTTTCACCGGGCAGCCCATATTCAGATCTATGAAATCGGGTTTTTCTTGCAGAACTATCTCTGCTGCGCGCGCCATTATTTCAGGATCATCGCCAAAGATCTGGATGCCAAAAGGCCGCTCTAGCTCCGAAAATTTGGCGTATTCGAGGCTCTTGGCTACGGCATAAATCAAGCCGTCTGCACTGACCATTTCGCTAACCAACACATCCGCACCTTTCTCTTTGCAGATGGTGCGAAAAGCTCTATCGGTAACCCCGGCCAAAGGTGCCAACCACAATTTATTTTTGCTCAATTCGGATATTTTCTGTTGTTTGTCCAAAATTACTTTTCCTGTCTTTGTTTACTGTAATGAAAAATGATAATTCCAGCAGCGACTGCTGCATTTAACGATTCCATCTGCGAGCTCATGGGGATATGCACCTTTTCCGTAGCTGCTTGCAAGATTTCCGCTGAGACACCAAAAGCTTCAGAACCGATGACGATTACCTGATCTTCAGCACTAATCTTGCTGGCATAAAGCTCGCTGGAATCCTGCAGGGCTGAGGCAATGATTTTGAAATTTTGAGCCAGCAGCCACTGGCGCGATTTTATGGCGGATGGTAGAGAAAATACAGTTCCCAAAGAAGCGCGGATCACCTTATCGTTCCAGCGTTCACAGCAATTTTCCGAGAGCAAGATGCCGTCGATCTTGGCTGCTGCAGCTGTGCGAAAGATCGTGCCCAAATTACCGGGTTCACGGATATCATCGAGATAAAGCAGCAGCTTAAAATTTTCTATCTTCGGGGCAATAGTCGGAACAATAGCCAAAATTCCTTGGGGATTTTGGGTAGAGCTGAGTTTTTTTAGTTGTTCGGCCGATATCTCGGCGCTGGGAATTTGGGGATAGAGCTGCTTTGAATCTCTCAAGTGATAGATCTTTTGCGGCAAAATCTGATTGGCGATAAGTTGGTCGATCAATCTTTTGCCTTCGACTATCACTTTTTCTTCTAAGCGGCGATATTTTTTTTGTTTCAGCTTGGCAAGCTGCTTGATCTCGTTTTTGGTGGCAAGCATAATTTAGCGATAAAAAGCTTTCAGCTGCTCAATATTGGGTTGATCAATTTGCTCGGGCTTGAGAAATTTTTTGGCGTATTCCAGATACAAGCCGGAATCCATCAGCAGATCCAGCAGGTCTTTATCTATCTCATTATCTTTTGCCATAAAGCACATAATCTTCAGAGATTCGGAGAGGGTTTTGCCTTTTTTATAAGGCCGATCGGAAGCTGTCAGAGCTTCATACAAGTCAGCGATAGCTATCAGGCGGGCTTGCAGAGGCAGCTGCGAAGCATCCAACCCCAGTGGGTAGCCTTCACCATTGAGCTTTTCATGATGGGCCGAAGCATAACGCGGCACATTTTTTAGTTTTTTGGGATAGGTTAGCTCGTTCAGCATCTCCATCGATACTTCCGCGTGTTCACGAATGATCTCGATCTCTTCCGGCAACAAAGTGCCTTTACGAATCCCTAGATTGCGAGTCTCATCTGCAGTCAGCAGATAATATTCTTCACCTTCCGAATTATAGGAAAAATCAGCGATCTCTTGCAGAAGTTGCAGAGCATCAGCGCTTAGAAATTCTCCACCAATATTGGTCTTTTTCACAAATTGCCAATACTGTTCGAGCTGAGCAAGTTTTTCGGCCAGTTCCGGTTTATCCAAAGCGATCATATCTTTTTTGATCACCATCTTCACCAGTTCAAAACGTGTTTTTACCAGCTCGATGCGATCGCTGATAGTTTCCAGTTTGGTAGCTTTATCCCGCACATAGATGGGGGTGGTGATCTTGCCAACATCGTGCATCCAGCCCGCCACACTGATCTCTTGCAATTCATCATCGGAAAACTCTATGTTGGGATAGTGCTGCTGATCGAGGTTTATTTTTTGGGAAATCAGCTCGGAAAGGGTGGCAACGCGAGTGATATGTCCGCCGGTGTATTTGGATTTGCGATCGATCGCGGAGGCAATACTTTTGATAAATTGGCGTAAGAGATTTTCCAGTCCAAAGATCAATTTCCGATTGGAAAGGGCGATCGCAGCCTGGCTGGCCAGCGAGGTCAGCATAGTATGATGCGCCTGATTGAAAGAGATTATTTCACCAGCCTCATCAAGCGCATTGATCAGCTGAATCACTCCCAGTACATCGTTTTCATGATTTTTTAGCGGAATGGCGATCATCGATTGAGAACGGTAATTATTTTTGGAATCATAAACTCGGGTGCCGGCGCTATCAAAAATATCCTGATCATAAACATCTTCGATGCAGGCAGCTTTTCCACTATTGGCTACATAAGCCACAAATGTCTTGTTGCGAGGTTTTCCATCTGCTTCATACAGGGCGATTGAAGGCCATTTGGCAGTATCAGCCACACCCAGTTTCAGGTTTTTGGAGCGAGTGCAAACCAGCTTGAAATCGAGATATTTCTGATCATCCGAAACTGTATAAATGGTTCCGGCATCAGCATTGGTGTAGCGAATTGCCTCATCCAAAATCAGGTTAAAGAATTTATTGATATCTTGCTCAGCCGAAAGTGCGATCCCGATTTTGGTCAAACTTTCGATATGAGATTTTGTTTTTGGGTCAATATTATCTTTTATCGTTGACATAATCTAATACTCCTTTGTAGAACGACTAATATCTGAAATGCAGGTAATTTGTGTCAATATAATAATGGAGGCAAAAGTATGAAGGAAGCGATCTTATTAGCAGCCGGAATGAGCAGCAGAATGGGTAAAGATAAAGCACTTTTGCAGTTGGAAGAAGAGAGCGTTATCCAACATGTTTTGGATAAATTGCTGCAAGTAGCAGATTTTGTTTATATCATTTTAGGCGAGAATTTTTCGTCGGTGCAAGCGCATCTGGAAAAGAAATATTCCGAAGATGTAGTGCAATGCATCTACAACGAAAATCATCTGCAAGGTATGTACAGTTCAGCGCACAAGGGTTTTGCTGCTGTCAGTGGTAAGTATCCCATATTTTTTCAGCTGATCGACCAGCCTTTTGTGCCAGCACAACTTTATCAGCAATTAGCAGAAAAATACGATCAGCAATTGATCTTTCAGCCCTCGATTTTATTGGATGGCAGCTACAAAGCAGGGCATCCCATTATCTTCGCAGCAGAATTTGCCAAAATTATTTTAGGCGATAAAGAGTGCGACAACCTGCGCCAATTAATCCACCAATATCAAGCGCAGCGGGCTTTTATGCTGGTGGAAGAAGAGGCGATCTTAGACAATCTCAATACTCCGCAACAATTTCAGCAAAAAATAAATCAGGAAGGATAGTAACATGGATGAAACATTTATCGATATTCTAAATTTGGCAACAGTCCGGCAAAAAGAGGGAATTCCTTTTGTCTTGGCTACGATCGTGGAAGGAGAAGCTGGTTCGCCCGGTAGAACCGGATTTAAGGTGATAGTAATGGAAGATGGCAGTTTTGAAGGTACTGTGGGTGGCGGCAAACTAGAGCAATTGATTTTGGCTAAATGTGCTGAGATCCACCAATCTCGCCAAAATGCTCTGCAGCTATACGAGCTGAAAGAAGATGGGATTGGCATGGCTTGCGGCGGCCGAGCCCAAGTGTTTTTCGAGTATTATCCGGCTCAGCGTAGAGCTTTTCTTTTCGGGGCCGGACACACTTGCCGCAGTATCTCACCTCTACTCAAATCTATCGGGTTTCAGGTGGTTGTGATCGATAATCGTCCCGAATTTGCCAGAAGTGATCTCTTGCCGGCTGCCGATCAGGTGGTTTGCAGTGATTATCAGGAATTTATCTCCGAAATGAAGCCTGGCAAAAATGATGCTGCTATCATTTTCACGCATGGTCATCAGCACGATCATGAGATTTTGCAGGAAATTTGCCGGCTCAATCTACCCTTTTACTATCTCGGTATGATCGGCTCTAAGGCAAAAGTAAGCAAATCGAAGGATTTGATCGTTGCCCAAAAATATGCGGGAAACCTGATCGAAAAAGTCTATGCACCCATCGGGTTAAATATTGCGCGCTCGACCACTCAAGAGATTGCCATTGCTATCGTCGCCGAGATCTTGGCAGTTTACAATCAGGTTTCTGAACCAAAATTTATGAGCAAGAGATAGGAATAGAAATGCAAGAACAATTTACCCGTTTTTTCTCACAACTACACTCAACCGGGAGTGAAGCAAATTCCATTCTGCTTTATCGTTTGCTGATCTCGGTCTTGATATTTTTGGTGCTGTGGATAGCCAAAAAGCTAATCGTTAAAATTTTTGAATCTAAGATCACTGATCACAAAGTTCGTTATCGCTGGAATAAGGTGCTAAATTATATCACCTATATTATCACCTTTATTCTGATCGGGCGCTTGTGGCTGGAAGGTGTGCAATCTCTGGCAACTTTTTTGGGATTATTATCTGCCGGTATTGCCATCGCCCTCAAAGATGTGCTGACCAATCTGGCTGGCTGGATTTTCATCATCTCGCGTCGGCCTTTTGACGTGGGTGACAGAATCGAGATTGATGGTTGCAAAGGTGATGTGATCGACCAGAGGATTTTTGAGTTTTCAGTTTTGGAAATTGGTAATTGGGTAGCGGCAGATCAAAGTACAGGCCGCATTATTCATATCCCCAACGGCAAAGTTTTTCATAAAGATCTGGCAAATTATGATAAAGGCTTCAAATATGTTTGGAATGAAATACCTATTTTGGTTACTTTCGAAAGTGATTGGAAAACAGCCAAAGAAGTGCTGCAGAAAATCGCCAATGAAAATTCCGATATCACTTCCGGACGGGTGGAAAGACAGATCAAACGCGCTGCCCGAAAATTCCTGATCTACTATCGGCATCTTACGCCCATCGTCTATACTGATATCAAAGATTCCGGTATTTTACTTACTGTCCGCTATCTCTGTGAAACGCGTACCAGACGCGGGACTCAACAGAAAATCCAAGAAGCTATTCTGGATGAATTTTCTCAGCATCCCAATATCGAATTTGCCTATCCGACCACCAGACTTTATCGGGAAAATATAGATAAATATCAAAAGGATTAAGGCTGAGGATTAGGTTAAGGTTAAGGATAAGGTTAAGGATAAGGTTTATGCGCCGAATGCGAGCTGGCGAGCTGCAGGCGTATTGAGGTTGAGATTGAGGTTAAGGTTAAGGTTAAGGTAGAGGTGAACCGTCAATTTCCTCTAGCAAATTGCAGAGAAAAAGAATCAGGAATTTTCATAAACAATTTCTACCATCTCAGCCTCTCTTAGCAGGAGAGGTTGGAGAGGTTTGAATCTGGAAATTGTTTATGAATTCTTCTGTTTCTAAACTCTTTCGATTCCTCTTTCTGAACTCTGAATTCTGAATTCTGTATTCTAAATCTTACATTCTTGCCCGCTGCCCTTCTTTTCCAGGACAGGGCATTTTTTCTTCATTTTACATTTTACATTTTCATGGTTCGCTAGATCCTCCTGCATTACATTACGGAGGACACTCTTCCTGACAAAATTCCATGGCAGCAACTATCGTATTCCCATCGTATTCCAATTGTATTCTAATTGTATTCCAATTGTATTCCAATTGTAATCCTACTGTTAGTCTATTGTATCTCGATTGCCTAATATGCTTTAGCCCTATTTCAGCAGGGTGATTTTATGCGCTTGTTGCAGCTGATTATCCAATTTTAATTTAATGAAATAGGTGCCGCTGGCGACAGATTTGCCGCTATCATCTCTTCCATCCCACTGCATTTGGAAAGTGCCGCGAGAGCATTTGGCTTGCATCAGATTGCTGACTTTTTGTCCTTTGGCATTGTAAATTGCCAGATCTACCTGTCCGCTTTCTGCTAATTGAAATTTGATTGTAGTACTGACTGCTCGATTGTTTTCAGTAGCACCAAACGGGTTGGGATAATTTGAAATTGTGGTAAGCAGCGGATTGAGATCTTCTTCACTAAAGAGTGGGTTGTAGACGAACGAGATCTCGGCAATATCAGACTCTTCTGTGCCATATTGAGCGGAAACCCCTGCCAAATATTCTTCACCGGCTTCTAGGTTATCAAACTGATATTGGCAGATTTGGGCAGCGATATTATCATACCATTCGCCATCCAGATAGATATTGTAGCTCTCGGGAAAATCATAAAAAGGCGCTTGCCAGAAGATGGTTCCATTTTCCGCATCAATTTGCAGGTTGTAGGGTGCAGCCTGGGGCGTAAATTCATAAGCTCCCATATCGACTGTCTCGCCACTGATGCGCGGATTGCCAGCCAGATCGGTTGCTGGCAATTGCAGCCCATCCGGTAGCTCTGTAGTTCCGGCATCTATGCAAGGAGAATCTGCAGTAAGAGCATAGGGGAAGGGTGAATCTTCTCCTTGAAAGAGAGGATCAGCATCGTAGAGATTGCTTTCGGCATTCCAATACATATTATTTACGCCATAGGATGCTGCCTCAGAAGGACCACCGTCGACCAAGCTATTGTAAACCCTGAGAGTATTGGAGCCATTTGTACCATCCAGCAATATTTGCCGCGGACTATTATTATGTATTATTGAGTTGTAGATATTTAGTTCTGAGTCCTTAGCCATGCCGACGGCTCCACAAACATAGATGAGATTATTTGCGAGGGTACTATTGATAAGATTTACTTTTGCATTGAAATATAAGCTCAAACTTGAGCCGTGATGTATTACCTCATCATTAGTACTAAAATTATCAGTAGATTGATAATTGAATATATTTACTGTAACATCTGGATTATAGCCATTAGCATTTGATATATCAAGAAAAACTCCACCACTCAGCTCCCCCTCAATATTTGGCAGGTTGTTTTTTAGGACAATATTCTCCAAATGGTGAGTTCCCAATCCGGTTTGCATACTTATACCGGTACCTTGGTTATCTGCCAGGGTAATATTCTTGTAGGTGGCATTTCTAGAGAGTAAAGACCAAATTGTTTGTCCATAGTGTAAGGTAGCATTTTTTATCTCGATATTATCGAAAGTATGATAAGCAGACTCATTTGTATAGATAGTTAAGGATTCGACAACATTGTCAAAACTAAGATTTTTTACCGAGAACTCTTCACATAGATATTGATCGTAAGTATCGGCTTCAAACATACCAAGTTTATCAAAATTATATATAAAGTATTGTATTTCGCCTTCTCCATCCAAGATAGTATTTTCGCGAGATTCGCCGATGATATTAACATAACTTTTTAGGTGCAAGGGAAAGTGCTGACCTTCACTGAGCTTATAGATGCCATCAGC
>JAWOEN010000198.1:0-9043 GCA_046482725.1 Cloacimonadales bacterium (SeqCode) | reverse complement strand
AGTGAAGAAATGTATGACTAATTGTATGGAGAATGCCGTTTCTCTTAGTGTGAAATTTACTGTTGATTGTAAGTGTGGTCAGAATTATTCGGAGATAAAATAATGATCTGCGATAGGTGTAAGACTGAGGTAAAGGAAACCTATCTTATTGCGATAATGGATGGGTTTGGTGGAGGCCAGCAAAAGAAACTGTGTCGGGGCTGTACTAGCCGTCTAAGGGCTTTTCTGACTACTCCACTATTTGAAGAGATTATTATTGAGGAAGAAGAAAATGACGAACTTTGATCGGGTTGTAGAATTTCATCAAGCAATGGGATTGCCCGTAAGAGAACATCCAGTTTGGCTTCAGACCTCTAGAGAGCACCTAAGAATGAGGTTGATTTTGGAAGAGGCTTCTGAACTTGCAAATGCTTATGCTAAACAAGATTATATTGAGGTTGCTGATGCTCTGGCTGATCTTCTATATGTAGTTTATGGCACAGCAGCAGAGCACGGAATTGACATTGATAGAGTATTTGAGGAAGTCCATCGAAGTAATATGACTAAGGGGATCACAAATTACTAGAAAGATAGATAATATATTCGGAGGTAACTAGATGCTGCCAGGAAATGTGCTTTTTGCACTTGCTTTAACTGTTTTTGCCGGTTTATCAACGGTGATCGGTAGTTTGATGGCTTTTTTATCGAAGAAATTTAATCCCAATTTTTTATGTGGTTCTTTGGGTTTTTCAGCCGGAGTGATGATCTATGTTTCCTTTGTCGAGATCTTCGTCAAAGCAAATGAAACTTTGGGTGCGGCTCGGGGAGAAAAGGCTGGTTATTGGCTTACAGTTATCGCCTTTTTTGGTGGAATAGCCTTGATCGCCCTGATCGATAAATTGGTGCCTTCCTATGAAAACCCACATGAGATTGGTAAGATCAGGGAGGCTGACGAATCTGTGGAACCGGATCCCAAGAAATTGCACCGGATGGGTATGTTTTCTGCCTTGGCCATTGCCATCCACAATTTTCCCGAAGGCTTGGCGACATTTATGGCTGCTATGCATGATCCGGCAATTGGCGTCAGCATTGCCATCGCCATTGCTATCCACAATATCCCGGAAGGTATAGCTGTTTCCGTGCCTATTTATTATGCAACTAAAAGTCGCAAAAAAGCGTTTTGGCTCTCCTTTCTATCCGGTTTGGCCGAGCCGATAGGCGCTTTGGTCGGTTTCTTCATTTTGCTACCTTTTTTCAATGATCTTACCTTCGGACTGGTTTTTGCCTCTGTGGCCGGGATCATGGTCTATATTTCTTTGGATGAGCTTTTGCCCACTGCCGAAGAGTATGGCAGGCATCATGTGGCGATTGGTGGCTTGATAGCGGGCATGATGGTGATGGCTGTCAGTTTATTGCTACTCAGCTAAGGCCAGCAAAAGCAATTGCTAAAAGAATGGTGAGCTAGAATCGTAAAAGCAGATCCTGGGCAGCCTCTGCAAGTGAGCTTTTAGCAGGTGAAGTTTTAGTCTGTTACTCCTTCCAGCAGGCTCAGCTTCTATCGAAAAAATTTTTAGTGGTTGACCGCAAGCTGAGCTTGTCCGATATTATGATCTATAATAAAGGATGGAAAAGATGAAAAATCTGATAATAAGTTTAGTTGTTTTGTTGCTGATTTTGAGCTGCAGTCAATCTACAAATTTTAGAGCAGGCAACGACTTGGAGAAGGCAAAACTGCGCGGAGAAATAAGCTCGCTGCAGCAGATTACCTATGCAGCGAATCTAAAATTTGGTCAGCTGGAAAAGGGCAAGATGCAGGCCAGAGAAGAGCGAGAATATAATCCCAGTGGCAATCTACTAAAAGTGAGCAAATATGATTCTAGCGGGGAATTGTTACAAAAAACTAAGTATAGTTACAACGACAAACAGCAATTAGTCTCCAAGAAAATTTTTACAGAGCCCGAACTATTGAAAAGCATTGAGCGCTTGCAATATGATGAAAAAGGTAGATTGAGTGAACGCAATCTTTGGGATGCCGAGCAAAATTTGCAACGTAAAATCGTCTTTGTCTACACCGGGAAAGCTGAGAAGAGTGAAAAAATCCAATATGATGCTGAGGGCAAGCCAGAGATGCGCTGGAGCTATGACTATAATAAACAAGGGCAGTTGATCGAGAAAAATCATTTTGCGGCAGACAGTTTACTACAGACCCAGTGGCGCTATACTTACGATAAAGCAGGTTATCTGCAGGAGACCAAGACCTATATATTAGATGGCATTTTGCAAAGCCGAGAAAATTATCAATACGATAAATGGGGAAATCCCATTAAATATGAAAAAACTGTTTCAGAATATGCCAGATTGGAGCAAGGCTTGAGTAGCAATATGGCCCAGAATATCAGATATGAGTATGTCTACGATGCTGAGCATAATTGGATCGAGAGCACAGAATATCAGGCAAATGAAAAACCAGAGCAGCTCAGGCAGCGCCAGATAAATTACTATTAATTTGTGGTTGCTTGAGAATGCGGTGGGAATAGATAGAAAATATAAATTTAAAATTTAAAATTTAAAATGAAGAATGAAGAATGAAGAATGAAGAATGAAGAATGGCAGAGAGAGATTTAGAGATATTTATCGTCAAGGATCTATCCGCTTGCAAAATTGGGATTATGGTTCTGACGGGATCTATTTGATCACAATTTGACAGCAAACCGGGTAGATTATTTTGGACAGGTGGTGGATAGGAGCTTTGTTGCGTCTCCGATGGGCAAAAGAGCAGAACATTATTAGACGGAAATAGCGGCGCATTTTCCTTTTGAAAAATTGAGCGACTGCAGGATAAATTTTTTGCGAACCAGCCAGCACTCAAATTGATATTTGCGGGGAAAGTCGATCAGCCTAAGGCCGATGATATTATCGATATCACCTTCCCTACGTGCAGCTTTTTTCCGCTTGACTAAAATTTGTAAACTTCCATTTTCAGACAAGATTAGTGCTGAGGAGCTAGGAACGCTTACTGACAAATGTTAGTAAATATTAATAATGCAGCGTATTGTAAAGATTAGAGGAGGATTATCATGGCAAAACAAATTAACCCCGACAAATTAACCAGCAGTCATTTTCAGGATTGCAAAGAAATTTTAACTTCAGCAGAATCATCAACAGAGGAATTGGAAAGAGTGTGTATTAGATTAGCTCATTCCTCTGCGAAAGAAGCACAAGATTTGTTAGAAGAGTTTTCACAAAGTGATCGTGCTAAGGAAGTTCAATGGTTGGAATGTGCTGTTGAAGAAGGTAATTTTTCTTATATGAGTCCAACCAATGCTCAAGAAGAGCGAGATTTGCTGGCGATGAAAATTTATCATAAGAAATTTCAAGAAATTTTCGATTTAGGAATCGAGAAAGATAAACATCAATTTTGGATAGATATCTATAAAATCGAGATGGAGGCTTATCAATCTCTTTTGGGGGATACAAGCGATAAAGAGGAGCAAGAAGATTTTGAAATTCAAATTTCAGTGCTTCACGATTTGACCATAATGGAAAAGTCTAACTATGATGATAAAAATGATCGAATCAAGTTGTTGGAAAAATTGAGAGAAAAAATCCTTCAACAGATTACTACAGAAAGATATAGGAATTTGGATAGTACTTTTTTTGATTCCTTCCATTTTGATTATGAAGATTTTTGATCTCCTCGTTTCTATTAGCAGCATTTTCCGCTTGGCCGAAAAATAGTAGCTTTCTTGTTTACAGCAAGATTGAAAAAATTGAAACGTTAAAATTCAAATAAGGGAGTTTAAAATATATTATGAAAGTTATATCATTTTTTGCAGGCGCAGGAGGATTAGACTTAGGATTTAGAAATGCTGGGTTTGATGTTGCCTGGGCTAATGAATACGATAAAGATATTTGGGAAACCTATGAGAAAAACCATTCTGAGACTAATGTTGAGCCTTCTCTAAATTTGATATTAATCTAATCGGTGCACCACATACTTTATTTACAAATCATATATTTATTGGGGATAGATAGGCTGTAAGCTCCAAATGTATAAGAATTGCCTCATCCCCTCTCCCTGATCCGTAGCGCTGGTTTGTTATTGCGTTTTCTGATCCAATTGAGCGACTGCAGGATAAATTTTTTGCGAACCAGCCAGCACTCAAATTGATATTTGCGGGGAAAGTCGATCAGCATAATGCCGATGAAGATAGTCAGCAAGCCTTGACCCGGGACAAAGAGTAGGATAAAGCCCACCAGGATGAAGATATAGCCCCAGAGATTTTTTAGAATCAGCAGCAGCAGGCGCAGCGCCGGGTGTTTAGGCTCGATGATACTGCGATTTTTGTGCTTGAAATAATCTTCGGGAATCCTGATAATGATGAGGGGCAGGGCGGCCAGAGTGACGATGAAAAAGAAGGCGGAGCTGCTGCCCAGCCAGATGATCAAAGCCTGGTTGGCTTCAAAGAAGATCGTAAAATTATTCCATAATTTTTCCATTTGCTTTTCCTGTAATATTCTAAAAAAAATCATCAATCCTAAAATAGGTGCTTTTGTTAACCAACCCAAGCTTGCTTGAGCCGAGAAAGATGTAGAAAGAATAATTGATCGACAAATCTCGGCAAGCATAAATCAAGAAAGCTAGATTTTGCGAAGCTTTTCACTTTTTTTATTTGGGTCGATTTCATTTCACTTGACACAGCTGTAGGGGCTGGGAATTTCCAATAAAAAAAATGAGGTTTTTATGAAAAAGCAGGCATTTATAGATTTTATAGAAAAATATCGTCCGCAGCAGGCCGAGGCGATTATCAGAAGTTTTTCAGAATTTCAGCAATATCTTTGGGATGAGAATAGCAAAGTAAATCTGATCTCGCGCCAAGTTCCGGCTGAAGATTATTGGACAGCTCATTTATTGGATTCCATATTACCGATTTCGCAGCTGGATTTTTCTGGTTTGAAGATTTTGGATTTTGGAAGTGGCGGTGGTCTACCCGGTATACCGCTGAAGCTGATCTTTCCCAAGGCTGAGGTTTACTGTCTGGATTCCCGTCGCAAAAAGATGATTTCAGTGCAAAATATGATTAAAAAACTTGACCTGTCGGGTTGTTTCACGATTGTTTCACGCTTGGAAGAGCTGGATGATAATTGGCTTGGTCAATTTGATCTGATAGTTTGCCGTTCGGTGAAGATCTTGCCGCAATACAAGCAGAAAATACTGGATTTACTAAAATCCGGAGGACGGCTGCTCTTGTACAAAAGCAAATTATTGGATGATGTAGAGCAATTTGAGCACAGAAAAATTTATGATTTTAGTCATCCGGCCATAGGAACCAGAAAGATAATCGAAATAACAAAATGAGGTTTTTTAGATGAGTAAGATAATAGCAATCGTCAATCAGAAAGGTGGAGTAGGTAAGACGACGACAGCCGTCAATTTGGCGGCAGCTCTGGCGATCTTTGAGCATAAAACACTGCTGATAGATTTTGATCCACAGGGCAATGCGTCCAGCGGTTTGGGCATCAAGCGCGAGCAGCCCAATATCTATGATGTCTTGATCGGCAACAAGCAGATTTCGGATGTAGTGAGAAGCAATCCTGAGCTGGAGCATTTGGATGTGGCACCGGCCAGTGTGGATCTGAGCGGAGCCGAGATCGAGCTGGTGAAAGAGTACTCACGCGAGCACAAATTGAAACAAGCTCTCGATAGCGTCAAAGATCGCTACGAATATGTGATCATCGATTGCCCGCCCTCTTTGGGCTTGCTAACTGTGAATGCGCTGACCGCTTGCACTGATGTGCTGATTCCCATCCAATGCGAATATTATGCTTTGGAAGGCGTCAGCCAGCTGCTAAATACGATTCGTTTGATCAAAAAAGGCTTGAACCCCGATCTGGAGATTTTGGGTATTTTACTGACATTATTCGATCGTCGACTCAATCTTTCCAACCAAGTAGCCAAAGAGGTTAGACGCTATTTTAACGAAAAGACATTTGAAACGATAATACATCGTAATGTAAAGCTTTCGGAAGCTCCCAGCTTTGGCAAAGCTATTTTTCATTATGATATCAAATCGCCCGGCTCCAAAGGTTATCTGGAGCTGGCAAAGGAAGTGGTGGAAAGATGAGTAAATTAGGCCGAGGATTAGATGCGCTGATCTCGACAATTCCCGAATCTACCGATAGCTCCACGGGAATCACGACTCTCAAGATTGGACAGATCAAGCCCAATCGCTATCAGCCCCGCAAAGTTTTTGATCAGGAAAAATTGCAGGAGTTGTCAAATTCGCTGCAAGAAAATGGCATAATCCAACCGATAATTGTGACACGCCGAGACGAAGGTGGCTATGAACTGGTGGCGGGCGAGCGCCGTTTGGAAGCTTCCAAATTGGCCGGGTTTGACGAAATACCCGTAATCGTCAGAAGTCTGAGCGATAAAGAGCAATTGCAATTTGCCATTATCGAAAACGTGCAGCGAGAAGATCTGAACGCTTTGGAAGAGGCAAAAGCTTATGGACAGCTCAATGCCGAATTTTCCCTGACGCATGCCCAGATCTCCGAGATCGTGGGCAAAGAGCGCGCTACTATTTCCAATTATATCAGATTGTTGAAACTAAAGCCGCCCGTGCAGCAGATGATCTTGGACAATCGTATCTCTTCGGGACATGCCCGAGCTATTTTGCAGGTGGAAGAGCAGTATCAGGAAAGATTTGCCCAAGAGATCACCCGCTTGAAATTATCAGTGCGCAAAGCAGAAGAGCGTGCCAAAAAGATCAATGCTGAAGGTTGGGAAAAGCCGCAAAAGCGTCCGCATCCCAGCAAAATTTTGCAAAACGAAGCCAAGCTTCTGAAACAGAAATTGGGCGCTGATGTTACCATTTCCGGTGATAAGAATAGCGGCAAAATAGTCCTGAAATATAGCTCAACTGCCGAGCTGAAAAATATCTTGCGCAGTATGGGAGTGAAAGCATGAAAAAATTTCTCTTTATTTTACTGCTGATCTCTATTGCTATCAGTTTCTATTTCTATTATCAAAACAATAGTTTACGTCTTCGACTAATAGCCAAAGGCGAAGAGATTTCGGAAAATGATAAATATGTCGAGCTGCTGAAAGATAAGGTCGAGCTACTTTCCGATCTGGCATTTGGCTCGAGCAAAGAGGAAGAGCTCGATGAGCTGATCGGCAAATTGGAAGAGCAAGAAACGGTAGAAGTTTATCAAAATCCCCAAACGCCTGATTTGGTTCCGTTGGCTGCAGAGTACAAGATCAGCCAGAAATTTAGTAGCAAACATCCAGGTTGGGATTTTGCAGTAAAATCGGGCAGCAAAGTTCTCAGTGCAGCGGCAGGCGAAGTTCTTTCAGTCTACGACGATGAATATTTTGGTCGAGTAATTTTGATAGATCACTTCAATCAATATGCCACCCTTTATGCTCATCTGCAAAGCAGCTTGGTGCAGATGGGGGAGAGCGTGGAAAAAGGGCAGACCATTGCCCTGAGCGGAAACTCCGGCAATAGCACAGCTCCGCATCTACATTTCGAAATAATGGTAGATGGAGCAAATGTGGATCCTGGGACAATTTTGAAATAAGGCAGGGTAGAGATGGTAAAAAACAGAAAAGTTGAATTATCGACAATTATCGGCAAAGATAGTGTTTTCAAGGGTGAACTCGAGGTGAAGGGCGGCTTGCGCATCGAAGGCGAAGTAGCGGGCAAGATCAGCTGCGATGGCTTTGTGACAGTTGGCGGTTCGGGCTATGTGGAATCTGATATCGAAGCGGAAGAGTGTCTGATCTCCGGGCAGGTGAAAGGAAATATCTCGGCTCGCAGCGCGGTGGAACTGGATAAAACATCCCAACTATCAGGAGATATCTCAGCCCAAATTCTCAAGATTCACGCTGGGGCGATCTTCAATGGCACCAGCAGTATGCCAAAGGAAAATAATGAAGAACAAATTCAAACCGAACTGGAAAAATAACAGTGATATCATGAAGCACTTCAGCCTGATTACGCAATTGGGCTTGGTTGTTGTCTCAGCGCTATTGCTCTGTTTTTTTCTGGGATTATATATCGAAAGGAAATTCCCCAGTGGCGGCATTTGGCTGGCTGCTGGTACGATCTTGGGCGTTTTATCAGGAGGATTGGCTGCTTTTCGCTTATTAAAGAAAACTATCTTGCAAGATGAGAAAGATGATGAAGAATAATGCCCTCTTACTGCGTATCGTGAAGTGGGTGCTCTGGTCAAATTTGCCCTTTTTGGTCACAGCTTACTGGTTTTGGCCAGAATTTTTGGGCTGGTTTTTGGGCTCTGTTGCCAGTGCCGGTCGCTTGATCTGGCTAGAGCATGATGTGCGCAAAACCCTTGATCTGAGTCAGAAAAAAGCCAAAATCGCCGGCGCAAAAGGTTATTACTTCCGATTTCTGGCTTTGGTTATCTACTCTGTTTTGGTGGTTTATTTTCTGCAGCCCAATATCATAATGTTTGGCATGGGCTTGCTCTCGGCGCAGCTGGCGATCTATTTGGATGCGATTCGAGAAAGATATTATAAAAAATAGAGGAAGCGATTGTTTTCTGATAACCATTTTCCCGGAAATAATCTTCAGAGATAATTGTTATCCGGATAAAGAATTACTGGCTTTTCAAAAGTGGGTTTGACTCAGAAAAAAAAATCAGGATAGTGTGCAAAAATATTTGCAGGGCTTAAATCGCTAAAAATAACACGATTAGCAGATTAAGCGGTTGGCTATCAAGCTTTTATGTGGAATCTAATCAGCTATTTTGACTTGACAACGTTTTGGCTCAATTGGATTTTGCAGTGTGCTTGCATTAGAGAAGTGATGAAGATGAAAAAGCGGCTGCTGTTTTCCTGATTTGGAATAATTTATTCTATTTGCCCAGAGCTGTTTTACTGATTTTTTTTGATAAAAAACATATTAGATAATAAAGGATGCACTAATGGAAAAAGGATCTCTGAAAAGAGTATTTTTGATTTTTTTTCTGATCGAAGTACTATTTCTGATACTTTCCGGTGGCTTGACAAAAAAGCTGGAGATAGGCTTTGCTGACG
>JAWOEN010000150.1:0-15566 GCA_046482725.1 Cloacimonadales bacterium (SeqCode) | reverse complement strand
GCTTCAAGTCCTCGACTTATTTGTTCACCAGACTATAGTCTGGTGTTTGATGAAACCGGTCACAATTTGTGACCAGTTCCTCTTTTTCTCCTCATTTTAAACTTACAAATTTTTTGGGTTATTGAATTTAACTCTTTGCAAATTCAGGAAGATTATTACCATTAATAAAATTCCTCTAATTATATAAGATATCATTTATATTGATCTAATCTCTTGCTTAAATTTTCCCAAAAGCAAACTAATCTTTTCCAGGTCAAGAATATATTTAGAGCTTAATAAAGTCGGCTTCACTTTTTCATCTAATTTAGTGATTCATATAGCTCAGCTGTTGGTAGCTGTTGGGTAAATTTTCTAGCACAAAAAAAACCCGCTCTGTCTGACATGCTACAAAGCGGGTTTTAGTTTCCAAGCCAAATTCTTAAAGGGATCGAATTTGGATTATCTTAGCATAACTAAGTTATTTGATTTCCAGTTTGGGCAAGAGCAGCAGCACTTTTTCATTTTCAAAAAGTTGCAGCTCATCTTTCACCTCTTTCAACATTTCTATTTTTTCCGGTAGGGAAAGTTGCAGATTGGCACCAATATTCAGCTCGAAGGTATTGCTCTTATCATAGCCCAAGAATTCTACCAATCTAGCATCATCTGTGATATTGGCCAATTGTTTGACCTGCTCTACTCCGGTATCGATTCCGCCCATCATATCGACCAAGCCGCGTTTCATAGCTTGCTTGCCAGTCCAGATTCTGCCTTGGGCGATGGCGTGAACTTCATCACTGCTCATATTTCTGCCTTCAGCTACCACATCTACAAATTGCCAATAAACATTTTCGATACTTTCGGAAATTATCCGGCGCTCTTCATCGCTCATCTCGCGGCTGCTATTACCCAGATCAGAAAAATTTCCTTTCTTCACGGTCGACCAATTGACGCCGATCTTCTCGTACAATCCTTCCATATTCAGCAACATGCCGATCACACCGATCGAGCCGGTAACAGTGGATGGTTGAGCGATGATCTTATCGGCCTTGGCAGAAATATAATATCCACCGGAAGCAGCAGTACCAGTCATCACTGCCACGATTGGTTTTTGGTTTTTGCCGCTGTGGCAAAGCTCCACTTCGCGCCCGATAATATCAGAGGCCAAGGCTGAACCACCGCCACTATTTACCACCAACACGATGCCTTGCACGCTCTTATCTTGGCGCGCCTGGCGAATAGCTTTGGCTGTGGTTTGCGAGCCGATACTCTTGCCCGGCTGACCTTCGCCCATATGGATGCTGCCGATAGCATAGATGATAGCAATCTTGGCAGTGGCCGGTTTGGACCATTCTTGGTTGGCCGCAGCAACAGCCAATTTTTGAGATATTTTACCGCTACTGTGATTTTCAGCTAGCAGATCTTCCAATTCATCTTCGTAAATCAAGCCATCTACCAAACCATATTCCAGAGCTTTGTCAGCTACATAATACGGTCCGTTATCGATAGTCTCTTCCGCACTCAATTTCAGTTTATTACTTCTGGCTTCCAAAAGCAAGATCATCTCCTCATAAAGGCCTTGCAGCAGATAATCGTAGCTTTCGCGCTCGGCAATTGTCATCTCTGTTTCGCTGAACATATTGCCGGCAGTTTTGTATTTGTGACTGCGGAAGTTTTCCATTTTCAAGCCCAATTTATCCATCAAATCTCTCAGATAAGGTGATGAGATCGAGATACCTTTGAGGTCAATGCTGCCGGTTTTGTAGAGATAGATCTCATCCGCCACACTGGCTGCAAAAGCATAACCGATATTACCCATGCTTTCAGCGTAGAAAACTACAGTTTTGCCACTGGCTTTAAAATCCAATAGCGCTTGCCGAATCTCATTCAAGTTTGCCATACTAGCGCGAATCGGCTTTTTGATGACGATACCTTCGATCGTGGGATCATTTTTCAGATCTTCGATCTTTTGCAGAACAGCTTGCAAAGTGGTGCTCTCATCCATGAAAAGCACTAATCTGCCAAATTTGGCGCCGGATTTTTTCTCTACGATTGGCTTGGTTTTGAATTCATAAAAGCCTTTGGCCTGCGGTTTGGAAAAAAGAGATCTGAACATTTTATCAGAAGCGTGAAAATAATAATCTGCTTCCGGATATTCTCGATTATCATCATCCAACGAGCCTTGACTGCCCACTTGGAAAGTGCCAAAATTCAGACCAAAATTGATCCCGATCGCCTCAGATTCCAGATCGTAGCTACCGCCTAGAGTAATGCCGTCCAGCAGCTGAGTTTGCACTCCCAACAGGGGCTGGGAAAATTCTTCATCAATATAAGCCCAATCTGCCGAGAAACTAAGACGATGCGCTGCAGCACCCAAAAAGGTGGGACGCAAGGCGATGCCGGCTAGATAATTTCTGGTATCGTAAAAGATATCATTGGCTACCAAACCCACAGAAATAGCATTGTGTGGTCGGTAGAGAGTGGAAAGATTGAAAGCACCATCGGCAAAATTTCCATTTTCCCAGAGCCAATCTGTGCCCAAATAGAAATTGTGGAAAATCTCGCTGGCCGAGAAAAGTTTGTGTTGATAAAAATCATTGGTTTTGTTCATCAGATAGCCGCCGCTTTCACCGCTGACAAATAAGGAGATACGCTCGCCAAAATCGATATCTTCGGCGTAGGGAAATTTTATTCCCAATCCACCGGCGTTGCCATAAGCCACAGCTGCCACATTTTTCTCTGCTGCCAGAAAATTATCTGTATCGGCTACTGATACTTGCCCCAGCAGATTTAGCCCCACAGCTAAAAGTAAGATTACTACTAAAATCCTTTTCATTTCCATTCTCCTTTATTTCCTGTTATTGTTATTTTACTGTTTGATGTACTAATTTTCAGCAGGTTGCCACCGCTTCCCATTCTGCCGGTCAGATAGTTTTTCCCTCTCTCCAGGTTCGCGAGATTCAAGTTTTCGGTCACGATGCGACTATTGGAAGTGCTAGCCTCGATATCTGCATCTATCGATCCTAATTGCAGAGCTATAGTACCGTTGCTAGAGGTGATCTCCAGATCATTTGCCAGCTCCTCTATTTCCGCCCGAATCGAGCCGTTGCTAGAGCGCAGGCTTCTTAGCTTCCGACAATTTTTGGTGGTAATCGCGCCATTGGAAGTTTTGGCAGAGAAAATGCCATCGATATTTTGAGCATTGATACTGCCATTGGAAGTGTGCAGGGCAAAATCTCCGCTGATATTTTCTACTTGGATAGAGCCATTGGAAGTAACGTAGTTGCCATCTTTGGTTCCTTCCACCTGCAACGAGCCATTAGAACTTTGTAGGTTTTTCACCTCTATTCCCCGTGGCACTTTTATTTGATAAGAGACTGTTACTTCCGCTCGGACCGGTACTTTGGTCTCGATCTCACAATCTTTACCAACCTTCACCAAGATCTGGGTATCTGCCAATTTCTTTTCATAATTATGGCGTGATTGGGAAATTCTTTTTTCAGCAGTGATCATAATCTCCGCTTTATCCCAACTTTCTACTGCTACCGCACCATTCAGATTGTGCAGATCCAATCTCATGCCAGGACTATAATCTACACTTTTTTCAAATGTTTCGGAGATATAATCACCTTGCCAATCGCCAAAATCAAAACTGAAATCATCATCTTCTTGATTGATCATATCTTTGATGATTTTCTCAGGACGTTTGCCTGCGTAAGAAACTGCTGTGCTAGATACTCCTTTGATCACAGAGCCCAGCATCGAGCCCCAAAATCCGGTGAGATTTACATCATTATCGCTGCCAGTAACGACTATTCCTTCTGAAGTGATCGAGACCATCTCATCACCATCTTCCACGAAAATACCATCGGAATTTACCTGAACTATGCTGCCCTTATCTTCTACAAAGACACCTTCGCTATTGATCCTAATCTTCTCACCTTCAGAACCGGTAAGATTGATAAATTCAGCGCCAAAATGTAAATAATCCTGTTCCGCATTTTGGAAAATATAGCTGTTTTGCGCCGGTAAAATCAGATCTATCTCGGCATATTCAGCCGAACTAATCAGCAATCTATCGCCAATCAGCTCCAGCTTTACCTCTGCTGCTGATTCTATTTCTACCAAGTTCTTTTTAGAAAATTCCAATCTGTCGATCTCAATGTTTTCCAGTGACAGTTTAATCTCGCCGGGTGCTAATTTTTTTGAAAGCTTAGCAGCCCAAACATTCGAAAATATCAAGCTTATCATGATGAAAATAAATATTGTCTTTTTCATACGACCTCCGTTTCTTTTCTTTTGCACAGATCGTGCCATCTCATCATTTCTTCATATCTGATTTATTTACAGATATTTCTGAACTTTATTACGAACTAATCTATTTTACTTCTTATCAAATAGATAAAATAATTTTATCAGATTGATAAGAGACCCGATTTACGATATCTCTTTTTTGCCATAGATATATGTACCGCCCAAATATAAAGCAGCAGCTGTCAGTAATTGATAAACAGTTTGCAGGCGAAAGATCAAGTTAGACCAATTGGCTCTGATCATAGTTGTCAAATCGAAAGTTTGTGAAGTTGATTCATTCAAAACCGGATTAGTATGCACTAGGGCCATAAAATAGCGGAGCGGAGTGGGAATGCTCCAGCCATATACACCATTTAAGATCGTAACGATGATATTGACTCCTACTAAGATTGCCACAAATTTGAAGAAGGCAGAGTTTTCAAAAATTGCACTCATAAAGAAGGCAAAGCTAC
Organism: Cloacimonadales bacterium (SeqCode); assembly: GCA_046482725.1. Classification (GTDB taxonomy): domain Bacteria; phylum Cloacimonadota; class Cloacimonadia; order Cloacimonadales; family TCS61; genus DAOWES01. Next base: position 10,824 of record JAWOEN010000150.1, on the reverse strand, counting down.
CAATGACAATCGCACTTTTGAAGTAGAAGAGTTGCGCCAAAAACATTCCATTGAGAGCAGCCGATAGATCGAAGGAACCGATATAGAGCAAGACTGCATTCAAAACCAAGGCGTTGACAATCGACATCAAGAGGAAGATGATACTATTACCCAGAATACCCACGCCGAATTTGGAAGCTGTTCGCTGCCAGAGGGTTACAGGCTGAGATCGGTGAAAGAGCTCACATTTTATTTTTTTATCTTCATTCAGGGCATTTTGCATCACTATCACAACAAATAAGAGATAGATCAAACCCGGGAAAACCACGAAGAGCGCATTTCCCATAAAGCTAAGAGCCTCAGCCGGAGCTGCTGCTATCTCGCCTTGAATCAGGCCAGACCAGTTGCCGGTAAAATATGAGACCAGCAGAATGATAATATTGATCAGATAAAAAATCGCAAAAATCCACAAGGGAGTAAGAATTGTCTTCTTATAAATTTGCCAATCTTTTTTGTTTAACGCTTTAAATTTTTTCATTTTTCACCTCCCACTTTCATTAGAAACAGATCGGATAAATTGGGCGCTGCTGTTTCCGCCTCCGCAATCTCCACCTCAGCCGGGACTATCGCACTGATTCTGCCCAGAAATTCTGTAGTAGCGCCGACAGCAATCTTTTTCAGTTCCTCTGCCCGCTCGCTGGGCAAGGCCACGATCTTATATTTCTGCTTCAGCTGCTCGATCTCTTCATACAAAACGATCTTGCCTTCATCGATGAATATAATCTCCTGCAAAATATGCTCAACCTCTTCCACCTGATGTGTAGAGATGATGATCGTCTTATCTTCGTTGTAAAATTCGCCCAAAATCGTGTTGAAAAATTCTTTGCGAAAAACTATGTCCAAGCCCAAAGTTGGTTCATCCAAAAGCAAAATGTCGGCATCCAAAGATAAAGTCAACATCAAATATAATTTTGTTTTCATTCCCTTGGATAATTTTCCTACTCGCTTTTTTAGCGGAAGCTGACTTTTCTGCAGCAGCCTATTTGCTGTTTCTGGCACCCAGCTTTCGTTTACACCTGCCACATAAGCTATGGTTTGCTCCACAGTCAACCGCTCGTCCAAACATCCCACATCGGGTATGAAGGCTATGCGCTGATGCAAAGTGGTTTCCGGCAAATTCTTGCCAAAAGTTTTTATGCTGCCCTCATATTTCAAAAATCCCAATAAGCAGCGCATCAAAGTAGATTTGCCAGCTCCGTTTTTTCCCAATAAACCGATGATTTTGCCACGCGGAATATCTAGAGTAATTCCATCTAATGCCTTTAGTTTCCCATAGCTTTTGTTCAAGTCTCGGATCTCGATCACATTCATTTCTTGCCTCCATGATATATATTTTTTACCATTTCCAAAATTGTCTCCAATTTTATGCCCAAAGCTTTGCCTTGTAATAACACCTTCTGCAGATCTAACTGCAAAAATTTTTCAGTCTTTTCGTTTAATAATTTCTCCCGGGCTCCGGTCGCTACAAAAGTTCCTATCCCCCGCTTTTTGTACAAAATGCCGGCACTGAGCAGTTCGTTAAAAGCGCTGGAGATAGTTTGCGGATTCACCCGATAGTGCTTGGCCAGCTCACGGATAGAATCTACTTTTGCCTCTTCTGCTATGTTTCGGGAAATTATCGCTTTCTCGATCTCTGCCTTGATCTGCAGATAGATCGGAATAGTTTCATTGAACTTCATAATTCCTCCTGTCTTTGTGTATGGGTCTACCAACACACCAGGACATTTCCTGTCAATATCTTTTTTTTCTCGCTCAGCTTTTTCTTGCTGCAGTATCAAGCTAGTTGCTTACTATCAATAGCTTTATAGCTAACCTTATTTTTTTTAAATAATAGCAATACCGAATAAATAGACCCCGTTTGTGCCAGTTTCAGTTTGCTCTGGATCGTGGATAAAAACAAATATTTTATATCTTCTCTACTACTATTTATCTGAAATAAGATTATTTCTTTGACACGATGAAATATTTTTTTATTTCTTACATTGTCTTCAGTAAAAAAAATAGAAGAAATTTAAAATAAAATTTTAAAACAAAGGAAATCTATGAAAATTAGTAAAAATCAATGGGCAATGACCGGCTATTTCAGTTTGGGCATTATCTTATCATTATCGATCACAGTCATACGTTACATCACAGGTCCAGCCTTTCAGATCGAGCAGTTTTACCTGATACCGATTGCAATAGTGGCTTGGTATGTAAATCGTGATGCCGCCACGATCATAGCAACTATCAGCATACTATTTTGGGTGATTTTTGATTTTTTTACCATGCAAACTTTGGCTGGTGGTCTGGCTCCGGGTTTGAATGAAGTATTCCGCCTCATCATCTTTATCTTTATCATCCTGCTGATCGATAAAACCAAATACCAAATTAAGAAACTGACGCAACAATCTGTGACAGATCCGCTGACCCAACTTTTGAATCGGCGAGCTTTTTTTCAGCACTTGGAGAGAGAGCTGGAAGTATCTCGCCGTTATGAGACTTCAGTTTCTTTGATCTATATTGATCTGGATAATTTCAAAACAATCAATGATACTTTGGGTCATCAAGCGGGCGATAAGGTCTTGAAAACAACCAGTCAGATCTTAACTGAGAATACCAGAAATAGTGACATTATCGGTCGCATGGGTGGAGATGAATTTTGTATTATCTTACCTCAGACCACTGCCCAAGCAGCTCAAATAGTTTATGAAAAATTATCAGAAACCACCAGGCTACTATTCCAAAGAAATAGATGGCCTGTCTCACTCAGCGCCGGTATCATAGAATTTTATGACAAGGAACTGAGTGGTGAAGTATTGGTGAACAAAGCTGATGAGCTGATGTACAAAGCAAAAAATAGTGGGAAAAACAAATTTGAAACGATCTGATTTGTTTTTCTGATCATAGCAAAAGCGGGCAATAATCAAATTGCCCGCTTTTATCTTTTTATCGTTAGAGACTTATTTCACCAGATTGTCGAAAAATTGCACCACTTTTCTTTGCAGATTTTTTTCTATCTTATTTTGCAATTTCAAGACACAACGTGCTTTTGCTTCAGCAAAACTATTCTGACCTTCTCGCCCTTTTTCCGAAAGAGCAGCCACAATATTGCCGCGATCATCGATGATTTTCAATTGCAGATCGTAGCGCACAAAGACATAATCATCTCGGCCCAGATCTGTCTCACTAAAATCTACTGATCCCTGCACTTTTAATAAACCATTATCTGATAGACGAAAACCCATCGAAGTAAGCAATTGCTGCAAGACACTTTCTATTTTGCCAGCTTCATCATTGGTCAGATCGATACTAAAGGTAACTTCTTCAGCCACTTGATTCAGCTTTTTCTGCAGAGCATTGGCATCGTAGTCCAGCTCAATCATACTGCGAGAATTTGCCGAGATTATATCCAGCTGTTGCAGCATCACATCAAGCTGGTCGTGAAACAATTTGGCAGCACTGAGATAAGCATAAGAGTGAGTTCTACTTTTGATATTTTCACCTTGTTTGATAAATTCTACGATTTTAGCATTCGCTTCAGCTATTCTGTTTTCATAGATCGTAGCAGTCTTCATCCTGTCGATATAGGCGATCACATAGACTGTTCCCAACTCATCAGTATAGCTCTCGCCAAATTTTAGATTGAGCAAAGTCTGATCACTAGAGATATTTACATTGGTGGCAATATCAGTAGTCTCTGAACTGGAGACGCCGGTAGCATCAGCGATCTCACTGTAACGATTACTAACGCTTTGATCTGCTTTTACTTGCGATTCGAAGATGCGTGAGATATTTGCTGCTGCCATATTTTCGGCATAGCTTCTGGTATCTCCCTCGCCGATGGCCGAAAGATAATATGCTTCCGGGTAGGCACTGGCAGGATTATCTACCCACTTCGGTTTTTCATTTTTTCCACGTTTCGCCTCTGCCTCTGAGACTACCGCACAGGAAAAGATGGTGATGGCGATAATTATTAGCCCGATTCTTTTCATAAAAATACTCCATTTGATACTTTTCATAATTTCAGGTATAAACAAAAAATCTCCTTTTACTGTAAATAAAACGATTTTACCAGATTCAAGCCGCCGGCTGCGACCTCAGTTTGAGCATATTCTTCCGCGTAGAGAATCGTATTATTTGCTCCCACAAATTGCAACTCTATATCATAGATACCCGGTTCCAGCTCTATTTCCGAGACATAAGCATAAGCCGGGAAAAAGCGAGCAATTCTCAGATCCGCATTTTCAGTAGCGTCCACCGCCATATCGGTGGCAAATCTGGCAGCGGCTGAGAGTAGCGGATTGGAAATATTTTTATCCATCTCGCCTTTGGCTTTGTGCGAGGCCAAGCCTTTCACCACGGTTCTGGTAATGGTCTTCACATAGATTATCGGTTCTTTTACTTTATAGGTAGCTTCTGCCACGTTATTGATCGATTCCAGCAATTGCAATTTTCCTTCTCTTTTGCCATTTATCAAAACGCGAATCTCTTTGACGCGGCTATCGCGCACCTGTAAAATGGGAAGTTGAAATTTGAAATGCAGATCTTCGATAATATCTTCCCAATGAAAAGAATCTAAAGTATTTAGATCTGATCTGCCTTGCCCCGATTGCTCGCTGGTGGCAATTACCAAAGTGTTTTTGAAAGTGTGAATGTAGAGAGTTCTGGCTTTTTTGTAGGGCGAGGTTCCGGTAAAAGCCAAAAAGTTAATTTTGGCCTTATCATTATTTTGTAAAACTCCATCCAATTCTGGTCGGGCAAAATCGTAAATATGACCTTGCTGTTGCCAGGCTGTTTTTATCTTTTGCAAATCTATGCGGGCATCATCAGCTTTGCCTTCAGCCCGGTAGATCAACATGCTGAGATAGCGACCCAAAGCTGTATTGTGAAATTTCAGCTCCGCCGGTTTTACAGTTATTTTTGCCTCATCATTCTGGTTCATTCGGGAAGAAAGATCAGAGTACTTATCTTGCATCAATTTCAATTTTTCATCAATGCGTCGAATCTCCACAAATGCTCCGTCAAATGAGCCCAATTCCAGATAGTTCAGTGCTTTGAAAACATTTAAATAGATATTTTCATAATCTTCTCCAGCATATTCCAGAGCATTATCATTCAGTAATAGTGAGGCTGCACCTTTGCTGATACTTTTAGTAAAGTTTTCTTCGATAGCGCGCTCGGCCTGCTCCAAATATTCATTACTTTTAGCATGATTTCCCGCATAAAAGTTTAGCATTCCGACATCCAAATAATAGAGTGCTCGCTCTTTGGCAGTGTAGCCATCTTCTTTGGCTGCTTCTACCCGAGCCAAAGCTGTAGCATAATCTGCCTGAGCCAAGAGATCATCAATTCCTGCAAAATGACTCGTATTGGTTTTCATGCTGGCACATCCCATCAGCAGTATAAATAAGAACAATCCTAACAAAATCTTCTTCATAAAATTTCCTCCTGAAAAAGCAAAACTCATTCTAATAAATAGAAAAACCAGAAAATCGAAACTTTCTGGTTACTGTATCTACCATTTTGATTTGGGACGTGTTATTACTTTTTTGATCTTTTTATTACCCATCCAAACTTTTTCGTTGGTTTCGATATTGACCAATTCCAGATCGACCTGATAAAAAATCGCAGCTGTACCTTCGATCGCATCTGTGATGGTAGAGATCTCTCCGATCAACATAAAATTGGCTCCTGTCTCCTGAGCTACACTAGCAGCAGTCTCCACACTGGCATGACCTTGCTGATGAAAACGCTCTTCAATCACTTGCTTGCGCTCTTTGCTGGTAGCCACAAATGTTACTTTGCCACTGTTGATCAATTCACGTTCAATATCTTTGATAAAAGTAGAAGTATCGATATGCTCACTACTTCTATTGCGAATATTACCGACGATTACAACCGGCTTTTTATCATTTTCCATGACAAAATCTGTAATCCAATTGCGATAGATCACATCCTTTACCATCTGTTCCGCCACCATCCGGCTGTCAGTATCATTCCATCTTCCACTCAGATCTGTAGTCTCATCTACAGCCGTTCTTGTTACAGTGGTAGTAGCACAACCGGTAAACAATAGGACAGTAGCAATTGCTAAAACAAAAATAATTTTTTTCATAAAGCCTCACTCCTTTTTTTTGATAAGATAAAAAAGATTCCCTTCTTGCATTTGTCAAACAAAAATAGCCCGACCAGAGAGCCGGGCTAGATTATTTAGCTTGTGCAAAGAATTATTTTGCTGCCAGTTCCATACCTTTCTTGATTGCTTCTAGGTTTTTTTCCAGAAGTTCAGGATTCTTTTTAACCAGGAAGGCTGTCAGATCTTCTTTGATAGTTTCGAACTTGATCAATTTCTTGCAGCCAATAATCATGCCGATTGCGATCATATTGAGAACTTTCTCACTTCCGATCTCTTTGGCAATTTTATTCATGGGCGCCTTGATGATTTCGATATCAGTTCGCTCGCTGCCTTTGGGGCACATATCAGTATTGTAGATCAATAAGCCATTTTCCTTGATATTTGCGCCAAATTTATCGATCGAGGGTTGATTGAGAGCTACCAAAATATCGGGAAAAGATACAATGGGAGAAGCGATCAATTTATCTGAAACCACAGCCGAAACATTGGCTGTTCCGCCGCGCATTTCAGGTCCGTAAGAAGGTAACCAAGATACGTGTTTACCTTCTTTCATAGCAGCTTTGGCAATAAATTTACCAACTGTCAAAGCTCCTTGTCCACCAAATCCTGAGCTAATAATTTCAGTTTTCATTATTTTGCCTCCTCAGTAGATTTATCGCGGTATACTCCCAATGGGAAAACCGGCAACATCTCTTCACGAGCCCAATCTCTACTTTTCAGAGGATCGATCCCCCAGTTGGTAGGACAAGTCGAAAGAAATTCTACCATGGTAAAGCCGCGTCCTTCTTTATTGAAAAGCAGGGCTTTTTTCACAGCTTTTTTGGCTTTGATAATATCTTGGGGTGAGAGCAATGAAACTCGCTCGATATAATAGGGAGCTTCCAAGCTGGAAAGCAGCTCGGATACTTTGATGGGATGTCCGATATCTTCAGTATCTCTGCCGTAAGGCGAGGTAGAAGTTTTCATACCGGAAAGACTGGTAGGAGCCATTTGTCCACCTGTCATACCATAAATAGCATTATTTACAAAGAAAGTAGTGATATTTTCACCACGGTTGGCAGCATGCACGATTTCGGCAGTTCCGATCGCAGCTAAATCGCCATCACCCTGATAGGTGAAAACATGCATATTGGGGCGGGCTCTCTTCATGCCTGTAGCCACTGCCGGCGCTCTACCGTGGGCAGCTTCTGCCATATCGCAATTAAAAAATTTGTAGGCAAATACAGAGCAGCCTACTGGGGCTACGCCCATCATATCGTCGCGCATGTCCAGCTCGTCCATCACTTCTGCGATCAGGCGATGAGCCACACCATGCAGACAGCCGGGACAATATGTAAACTGAAGATCAGTTAGTGATTTTGGTCTGGTTGCTATAGTTTCCATCTTGCCTCCTATAAGTTTTCTTCAATCTTGGTTTTTACTTCTTCAGGAGTGAAAACAAGTCCGCCAACTTTTCCCATAAATTCTACAGGAACTTTGCCTTCTACAGCAAGGCGGACATCTTCAACCATCTGACCCAGATTGAGTTCGAATACAACAACTTTCTTTACATTTTTGTGTAAGGCTTTTTTGATCGCTGCCGTGGGATAAGGCCATACTGTGATCGGTCTGATCAGACCGACATTTTTGCCCTCTTCTTTCAGCTGATCTACTGCAGATTTTACGATGCGAGAAGCAGTACCAAAAGCTACACAAAGAATTTCGTTATCTGCATTCAGATTATACTCTTCATGTTTTACTTCATTCTTTTCGATTAGTTTATACTTTTCATCCAATCTCAAAACATGTTTTTCCAATTCCTTGGGATCGATCTCCAGAGAATTGATCTCATGATGATGATGATCCGGCTCTGGCTTATTGGGATGCATACACCAATCCAGATGCTGATTATCAAGTTCTTTCATTTCATTATCAGTCTTGGGAGTGCGAAACTCTACCGGTTCCATCATCTGGCCCAAAAGACCATCAGATAAGATCATTACCGGGTTGCGATATTTGTCAGCCAGATCGAAAGCATCTGCTGCTGAATCGGCAAATTCTTGTACACTGCTGGGAGCTAAAACGATGAGACGGTAATCTCCGTGTCCGCCACCTTTGGTTGCCTGAAAATAATCGCCCTGCGCTGGTTGGATATCGCCCAAACCGGGACCACCACGCTGCACATTGACGATTACGGCCGGCAGATTGGCGCCGGCAATATAGGATATTCCTTCCATTTTGAGTGAGATACCAGGTGAAGATGATGAAGTCATGACTCTTTTGCCACAACCTGAAGCACCATAAACCATGTTGATTGCTGCGACTTCACTTTCTGCTTGCAAGAAAGTTCCGTTGTGCTTTGGCATCATTCTTGCCATATATTCGATCAGCTCACTTTGGGGTGTGATAGGATATGCGAAATACAATCTGCAGCCTGCTCTGATCGCAGCTTCTGCTACAGCTTCATTTCCTTTCATTAAAACTTTTTCGCCCATGAATTCCTCCAAATTTATTTTTCGATTGTAATTGCTACATCTGGACATGTGGTATAGCACAGTTTACAGGCTATACATGCTTCTTGGTCTATACACTCTGCATAGTGATAGCCTTTTGCATTGATCTTCTCGGAAAATGCGATAATCTTTTTGGGACAAGCCGCTATACAAAGTCCGCAGCCTTTGCAATAATTCGGATCTACTGTCATTCTAGCCATAATATCTCCTTTAGCTTTTATTTATTATTCTATGTTAAAACAATTTACGATTCTATAATTGTCAAATGGAATATTTTCCTAATCTTACCAATGTAAACAACCAGATTTTTTTCGCTTTTTTAACGATCTCTTAGCTCTTTTTATAAGAATGAATTAGAGATTATTTCATCCCAAAGCAGTCCGGCTCTATTTTTATCACCAAGTAAAATTTAAGCAAAACTTTGAACCCGGAGATTTTCGTCTATTTGGAATAATCGATGGTAATCTCAGATAATTTGCGCTTGGGAACATGATGCCGATTTTTATCATCGCGCCAATATTTCACACTCTCAGCAGCAGAGCCTGCTGCAATCTCTTCGATCATCACCTCTTCGATCGGTTTGCCCAGAGCTATCACATAGACGATCTCATGCTGATCCGGCATCTGCAAAGCTTTCTGCAAATTCTCCCGATCTACTGCTCCAAAAATGCAGCCACCCCAGCCCTTTTCGCTAGCACCCAAAAGGATACTTTGGCAAGCGATGCCGGCATCTGTAGCATAATTGCGGCTACCTTCGATTTCGCGCTTGATGATAATATAGGCGCTGGGTCTTTCCTCAGGAATCGGGCCTGACCAATCTGTCAAATACCCGGCCCAAGCCAGATGAGGAAATACTTTCTGACAAGCATCACCGTAAACTAAACCAAATTTCAGCGGTTGCAAATTGGCTGCACTGGGCGATAATCGAGCCAAATCTACCAATTCCAATAAGCTCGCTTTATCGATCTGAAAACTATGATCAAAACGTCGATAGCTTCTGTTTCTTATCACTAAATCTCGTAACATTTTCTCCTCCATTTTTCTTTATCTCAAAACAACTTCACAACTGCTATACTAGGGATAAACCTAGCTGAAATCAATCCTAAGCTTTTGAGGCTTATCCTTGCTATTTATTATATATCAGCTCTTTCTGATCCAAACCAAGGGCGAAACCACCAGTAGTAAAAAAGCTAAGATCAAGAAACCAGCGCCGATGCCATAATTATCGGCCATCCACCCCATCATGGGGGCAAAGATTGCGATCAACAATGTTTTCACCTGAGATTCCAGAGATAATCCCGAAGCCATGATATGATGTGGCACCAAGTTACTGATCAAATCTACGTTGAGCGGACGCCGAAAATTTTGTAGAATATAGAGTAAAATCAGCATCAAAACGGCAATAATTTGAACTTGAAAAATCAGAGCTAATGCAGCAAGCAAGATCAGGCTTATTCCCATGATATAGCTGATATCGACAGCACGACCGCTGCTAGTAAAGCGGGCTCTGAACCAGCCGGATTTCCAAGCTGCCAAAGCTGATAAGAAAAACAAGCTGAAATAGATGATACCAATCAGCAGCGCACTATTTTGTTCTTTGCTGAGATTGGCAAAAACCAAGTTTGCCGAGACTAGCACCAAGATAATTGGTTGCAGATAATCTTTGGTAGATTTGAAAAGAGCATCAAAGAGAGTGGAATTGAGAATGGCGCGGCGAAATTGAGCCAGTTTGAAAAGAGCAAAAAAATCGCCAAAGAGCTTTTTCCACTCTTTGGTTTTGCTTCGATGCGGATGATTGAGAGAATTGGGATAGGAGATCATCAGCAGCAAATTGAGCAGATAGGGTAAAATTGAGAAGAGAAAAATATAGCGGTAGGAGCCGGAGACAAAGACTATAGCGGCTGCCAGCAAGGCGGAGATGGCTGAGCCAAATTGCGACCAACTGCGAGTATAGCCATAATAATCAACTCGTTTGTGCTGCCAATTTTTCTGTTGAAGATAATCTAAGATCATAGCTTTATGAGTTCCGGAACGAAATGCTTCGCCAAAGCCGTAAAAGATCATCGCCAGTGCATAAAACCCAAAAATCGGGAAAAAATAGAAGATCAGAAATGAGAAGATGTAGAAAATAAAGCTGAGGATCATAGACAATTTTCTGCCATATTTATCAGCAAT
>JAWOEN010000102.1:0-7268 GCA_046482725.1 Cloacimonadales bacterium (SeqCode) | reverse complement strand
ATTTTCTTTTTATTAGATCTGAGTTAAGACCTTTTATCAATGAAGGCAATCCGCATAATCTGGAGCTCTTCACAGATTATATTTTCCGCCGTCAATATGGTCCCACCAGCATGTTTGAGCGCCGAGCCACTTTCATTTATCAAATGAAAGATCAATTTCTAGAATATTTTAGCTGGCAGTTTTTCCATCCTGAAACTCTGGCAGCTTGGTTCAAAACTCCGGTTCAATTTATGCGAGTTGCCAGCAATTTGATTGTTACATTTCTTGGCTTTGGCGGTGCTTACTATCATTTCAAAAAAAATCGCCACTCTTTTGCCTTTCTCTTTGCCTTCTTCTTTATGAGCTCTGTAGCAATGGTCTTCGTGATGAATCTATCTGATGCTGAAGTGCGGGTGAGAGATTATTTCTTCGTCACTGCCTACAATTTCTATGCTGTCTGGTTGGGTATTGGCGCTATTGCTCTCATCGCTTATTTCAAGAAAAAACATAAGAGCTTGGGCTATCTTGCCATGATCGTAATGTTGGCGCTGCCTCTAGTGAACTTGACTTCTCAATATTTTATTCATGATCGCTCCAATGAATATATTGCTTTGGATTATGGTCAAAATATCCTCAATAGTGTGGAAGAAAATGCCATAATATTCACCAATGGCGATAATGACACTTTCCCGGTTTGGTATGCGCAAGCCGTTTATGACCCTGCTGCCCGAGAGTATATTCATAGCACACCCGCGCCCAGCGAGGATCCTGAAAGTGCTCTCTACCCCACTGCCAAAACCAAAGAAATTATCGCGGAAGCACTGGCTTATAAGGCTAGCGAATGTTCCGGCATCAGGCAGGATGTCTCGATTGCCAATCTTAGTTTACTCAATACTCCTTGGTATATTGAGCAACTGCGCGATCTGGAAGGGATCGAATTTAATATCCCACAAAATCATATCTCTACTTTGATGGACGATCCACGAAGTGCGCTTTATCCGCGCCAGCTACAACGCGATACGCCAGTACGTATTACCGCGCCCAGGCCGGAGCTTTCTTTCTCTATTATGATTCCGGCCGGTACTATTCTCTATACCAAAGATCTGGCTGTGCTGCAGATTATCCGAGATAATTATGGCAAGCGTCCTATCTATTTTGCGGTAACCACCCCGCCGGCAGTCGGCTTTGAAAACCATCTGCGTAAAGAGGGAATGGTCGATCGATTGGTTCCCACTAAAGAGCGAAACCAATTTAATATCGAGCGTCTGGTCAGCAATATTGACACTGTCTATTCTTATCGTGGTATTTTTGATGATACTATCTATAAAGATGAAAATATGCTGAGATTGCTCAATAATTATGGAGCAGCCTTTATGAACGCTTCCCGTTATTTTCATTCGCGCAATGATTTTTCCCGAGCGATCGATTATATGGAGAGAACTTTGGAATTTGCCCCCAATAATCGGGGAATCAGAACCGCTTTGTCACAACTCTATTCTGAAACCGGCTATTTGCTTTTGGAAAAAGGACTGAACGAAGAAGCTTATGCTCATTTGGAAAATTCCATCTATTATGATCTTCAAAATAAAAATCAGATTCCGGTTTTGGTGCAGGCTGCCATCTATTCCAAAGAGTATGAAAAATCTATCCTTCTGCTCAATAAAATTCGCGCTTATCAGGATAATGAAGAGATCGATGCGGCCATCAATGAGTTGCTGCAACTAGAATCTGCCGAGAAAAAATAAGATGAAAACAGAAATATTTATCAAAGGTGCTTCCGAGCACAATCTCAAAAATATCGATCTGCGGATTCCCCGCAATAATCTGATCGTAGTCACGGGAGTATCAGGCTCAGGCAAGTCTTCTTTGGCTTTCGACACACTTTATGCAGAAGGTCAGCGACGTTATGTAGAATCTCTATCTTCCTATGCTCGCCAGTTTTTGGGTCAGATGGAAAAACCGAAAGTAGATTTTATCGAAGGACTCTCGCCGGCGATTAGCATTGAGCAGAAATCAGCCAGTAAAAATCCCCGCTCTACTGTGGGCACAGTTACCGAAATCTATGATTATCTGCGGGTACTCTATGCCAGGATCGGCAAACAGCACTGCCACATTTGTGGTGGTGAAGTCGGCTCGCAAACTGTTGATCAGTTGGTGAAGCATATCTTGTCAAATCCGCAGAAAACGCGCTTACAAATTTTAGCCCCAATTGTGCAGAACCGCAAGGGTGAGCATTTGGAAGAGCTGAGCGAAGCCAGGCGGGAAGGTTTTGTCCGAGTGAAGATCAATGGCACCCTGCGCGATCTATCCGAAGAGATCAGCTTGGATAAAAAGAGCAAACACTCGATCGATATTGTGGTCGATAGGATTGTGATCAAACCGGGGATCAAGAGCAGATTGACCGATTCGGTGGAAACCGCCTTGAAACTAACCAATGGCTTTATCAAGATAGATTATGTGGATGAAGAGCGGGTAGAAGTACTCTCGGAAACTAATTCCTGCCCCACTTGCGGCATCGGATTTCCCGAGCTTTCACCTCAACATTTTTCCTTCAACAGTCCCATCGGTATGTGCCACAATTGCAATGGCCTCGGCACCAAAATGGAAGTTGATCCTGAACTTTTGATTGCCGATGAAAATCTCTCTTTGCAGCAAGGCGCTGTGATTCCCTGGGGCAATCTGAAAAAGAAGCGCTCCAGCTGGCAGGTAAAAATCTTGCAAGCCTTAGCCCAAAAATATGATTTTTCGCTCGCTACAGCTTGGAAAGATTATCCTGCCAAAATCAAAAAATTGTTGCTATATGGCGATTCCAAACAGCAGAAAATAACCCTGAGATGGAAATCTAAAACTAGTGCCGGAGAATTTAGTACCAGTTTCGAGGGCATCGTCAAGACGATCGCTCGCCGCATGAATGAAACAAAATCGGAAGGCGCACGCCGCTATTATATGCGCTATTTTGGCAATATCAACTGCTCGACCTGCGACGGTAAAAAATTGCGCCCGGAAAGTTTATCTGTCTTTGTGGGTGGACGCTCGATCGATCAAATCACCAAGCTTTCCATCTCGGAAGCGATGGAATTTTTTGATAAACTGAAATTAGCGGGCAATGATAAATTGATCGCTGAAGAAGTGCTGAAAGAGATTCAGAGCCGCCTCTCTTTTTTGGCCAATGTCGGTTTGCATTATCTCAATCTGGAACGCAGTGCACCCACTCTTTCAGGCGGAGAATCCCAGCGCATTCGTTTGGCCAGCCAGATCGGTAGTAGTCTGGTAGGAGTGATGTATATTCTGGATGAACCCAGTATCGGCTTGCACCAGCGCGATAACAACCGTTTGATCAATATGCTGAAGCATCTGCGTGATATCGGCAATACTGTCATCGTGGTGGAGCATGATGAAGATATGATTCGCTCTGCCAATCAAATCATAGATTTTGGTCCTCGAGCCGGAGTTTTTGGAGGTGAAGTTATTTTCCAAGGCACTCCCAAACAGATTCTCCGCTCTCGCAAATCGCTTACCGGGCAATATCTCAGTGGCAAATTGCAGATCGAGCTGCCCACGGAGCGCAACAAAGCTGATCAGCGCAAATTGGTGATACGGGGAGCAGGACAGAATAATCTAAAAAAAATCGATGCTGAAATCCCGGTGGGACTCTTTACCTGCGTTACCGGAGTTTCCGGCTCGGGCAAAAGCTCTCTGATCAATCAAATTCTCTATCCGGCTCTGGCCAATACCCTCAATAATGCATCTCAGCGCGAAGGCAGATATGTCAGAATCGATGGCATCAAGCATTTCGATAAAATTATCAATATAGACCAACAGCCGATCGGACGTACTCCCAGATCCAATCCGGCTACCTATATCAAGCTCTTTGATCCCATTCGCGATCTGCTGGCCAAATTGCCTGCTTCCAAACTGCGCGGCTACAAACCCGGCAGATTTTCTTTCAATGTGAAAGGTGGACGCTGTGAAGCTTGCGGTGGCGCCGGAGTCAAACAGATCGAGATGCACTTTTTACCAGATATTTATGTGACTTGTGATGTTTGTAATGGTAAACGCTACAATAACGAGACTTTAGCTATCAAATACAAAGGCAAAAATGTCAGCGAAATCTTGGATATGGATGTGCAGGAAGCTTATGATCTGTTCCAAAATGTTCCCAAAATAGCTAAGAAATTGAGTACTCTGATCGATGTGGGTTTGGAATATATCAAGATCGGGCAAGCTTCCACTACCCTCTCCGGCGGCGAAGCTCAGCGCATCAAACTAGCTCGGGAACTCTCCAAAACCAGTACTGGCAAAACTATCTATCTCTTGGATGAGCCCACGACCGGCTTGCATTTCCACGATATCAAGAAATTGCTGAACGTCTTACATCGCTTGGTGAGCATGGGCAATACTATCGTTGTCATCGAGCATAATCTGGATGTGATAAAATGTGCCGATCATCTGATCGATCTGGGACCGGAAGGTGGTGATGGCGGTGGCGAAATCATTGCCACAGGTACACCGGAAGAGATTGTAGAAAATAAGCAATCTTATACAGGCCAATATTTGAAGTTACATATGAATCAGGGCAAAAGCTGATGAAGGAAGGAAAGATGAATTTGCCAAAAGAGATCAATAGAATCTATCAGCAGCAAACATTTAATGAAAAGGATAGAGAGATCTTCCTGCAATTTAGAGCCGCTTTGAGTAGCGGAGAAATTCGCTCTGCAGAGCTGGTAGAGGGAAAATGGCAAGTAAATAGTTGGGTGAAGAAAGGTATTTTAGTCGGTTTCAAGCTGGGAAAAATCGTCGAGCTGCCGGCAGCTCAGGATCATTCATTTTGGGATAAAGATACCTACCCCATTCGAAATTTTGTGGCCAGTGACCAAGTCCGGCTGGTTCCGGGTGGATCCAGCGTCCGGCAAGGCGCTTTTGTAGCAAAAAGTGTGGTGATGATGCCGCCGATGTATATCAACGTGGGCGCTTATGTCGATAGTGGTACGATGATAGATTCTCATGCTTTGGTCGGTAGCTGTGCCCAAATCGGTAAACGAGTTCATCTCAGTGCCGGCGCTCAAATCGGCGGTGTGATCGAGCCGATCGGAGCCAATCCGGTGATCATCGAAGATGATGTATTTATCGGAGGCAATTGTGGGATTTTTGAGGGCGTAATCGTGCGCCAAGGCGCTATCTTGGCAGCCGGAACAATTATCACAAATTCTGTGCCGATCTACGATGCAGTGCATGATCGATATTTGCCGCAAGTGGAAAACGAAGCTCGGGAAATCCCCCCAAACGCTGTGGTGGTTCCGGGCTCCAGAAAATTGAAATCAAACAGCGAGATCTCGCTCTATTGCCCGGTGATAATAAAATATCGAGATGCTAAGACAGCAGCTGCAGTAGTATTGGAAGATCTGCTGCGCTAGCAGGAAATTTTATGAAGCAGAAAAAACTAAATATTTTAGCGATCAATACTTCTGCCAGTTCGGGCAGTATTGCGCTTAGCAAAAATGGAGTTATCACCTTTATCACCTATCTGGATGTGCGGGTAACTCATTCCGAGCGCTTACTCAAGCAGATCGATCTGGGCTTGCAGCAGTGTAATTTGCAGGTAAAAGATTTGGATCTGATCTGTGTGGCGATCGGTCCCGGCTCTTTCACCGGCATCAGAATCGGCTTGGCCACAGCCAAAGGTCTGAGCTATGCTCACCGCATTCCGCTGCTACCTATCGATAATCTGGCTTTGCTGGCTCACAATCTCCAAAGCGTGGAATTGCCGCGTTTGGTGCTGATCGATGCCAGAATGAATGAGGTCTATGCAGCACTTTATGATAAAGATGATAATGTAGTGATTCCGCCCCAAAATTGCCGACCTCAAGAGATTTGCGCTGAACTTACAGAACGGGTGCTCTTGATTGGTGATGGTGTGGAAAAGTATTGGAATGAAATAGAAGAGAGTGGAATTGATTACCGCTTGGCCAATACCCAGCAAAATCTGGATTTGGCCAGTTGCTTGATCTCTCTCGCCCTGCAGAGAGAGAATTTACCAGAATATGATTTTGAGCTGGTTTCCCAATTGGAACCACTCTATTTAAGAAAATCTCAAGCTGAAATTGAGAAGGCAAAACGCGAGCAAAAAATAAATAAGAAAGGAAGTAATTATGCAAAATAGACCCAGTTGGCACCAATATTTTATGAAAATGGCAACTCTAGCAGCTGAACGCTCTACTTGTCTGCGGCGCAAAGTCGGAGCCATTATCGTTCGTAATAATCAGATCTTATCCACCGGCTACAATGGCGCTCCGAAAAATGTGCCTCACTGTGCAGAGACAGGTTGCTTGCGCGCCCAAATGAAAGTCCCCTCCGGTGAACGTCATGAATTGTGCCGCGGTGTGCACGCTGAACAAAATGCCATAATCCAGGCAGCAGTGAATGGAACCAGTATTTCCGAAGCTGTGCTCTATTGCACCAATCAGCCTTGTATTATCTGCTCCAAACTGCTGATAAATTCCGAAATAAAAACCATCTATATCGCCGAGGCTTATCCCGATGAATTAGCTCAGAAAATGTTAAAAGAAGCCGGGATTGAAATGAATATGATCGATATGGAAACTGGCGAAATTCAGCGTTTGCAGTAAGAGCTTTTTTCCCAAATATTCTCGCGCAGTAGGTTGAATTGTTGAGCGATTTTTTAATGCCTATTTATCTTCAATAGTTTCTTCGTTAGTTTTTTCTTCGGATTCCTCTTCTTCCATATAAACCACGTGCTCAATGGCAGATTGTTTGTCGCTATTTTGGAATTGTTTTAAAATATTTTGACCAGCAAATTGGTCACCAGAGGAGATTGGTTGCTTATCAATCCACTGTTTTTTTATCGAAATTATACAAAATCTTAAGAATAGAACCAAAAGAATTACGGGCAGTAGCAAAAGTAATTTTAACATAAAACGCTCCTTAATTTTTGTATCTCAATTATTGTTTAATATTTTATCTACATTCCTATAATGATTGGCGTATGCCCTGCGAATCGCAGGGATAGCTACGTTGAACTAAACCGCTCTGCGGTAGTTGGTTCCAAAATTTTTAATTTCCGATTTAAGCTTGCTGGTTTAAAGCTACTGATTACGAATAATTACAAGCTACCACACGACCAGCAAATCCCAATGAGTATCGGGTTTAGTTAACAGCCTGGCAACGCCGGTAAAGGCGAGTCAACGCTATTTTAGTTATGGGCATTACTGTTAAATCTAATTACTTAAAATAGTTTTGAATTCGTTTATTTCTAGCTTTTACAAAATCTG